>NZ_CP080590.1:3248750-3577500 GCF_019504385.1 Devosia salina | reverse complement strand
GTGGTGGCCTCGTGGGTCGAGTACCGGCTCAATGTCAATTTCGGCAGGGTGCCGACCTCGCGCGAAAAGACGCTGCTCAACCTGTTCAAGAACGCGTTCACCGTGGCCCTGGTGGTGTTCGGGACCATGCTGGCCCTGGCCCAGGTGGGCGTGAACATCGCGCCGCTGCTGGCTGGTGCCGGGGTGGTGGGCCTGGCCATCGGTTTTGGCGCGCAGAAACTGGTGCAGGACATCATCACCGGCATCTTCATCCAGTTCGAGAACATCATGAACGAAGGCGATGTGGTGGCCGTGGGCGCCTGGTCGGGCGTGGTGGAAAAGCTGACCATCCGCTCGGTGACCATCCGTGACCTCAGCGGCACGGTGCACCTGATCCCGTTCTCCTCGGTCGACCAGGTCAGCAACATGATGCGGGGCTTCTCCTACCATGTGGCCGAGATCGGGGTGGCCTATGACAGCGATATCGACGCGGTCAAGCTGGCCATGCACGAGGCGTTCGAGCGGCTGATGGAGACCGAGCACAAGGACGATATTCTCGACGATCTGGACATGCAGGGGATAACTGCCTTTGGGGATTCGGCGATCACGGTGCGGGCCCGCATCAAGACACTGCCGGGCAAGCAATGGGCGACCGGCCGGCGATATAACGAGATCGTCAAGATGATCTTTGCCCAGCGTGGCATCGAGATCCCCTATCCCCATGTCACCTATGTTCCCGCGGGCGGGGGCGGCCGGTCCGCACCGCCGCCCGCACGCCAGACCGAGATTGACGGGGATGGCGATGTGGACTGACATCGATGTGATCGGGCGGGCGGCTTTGCCTTAAGGTCATCTTAATCGGGTGCGTTAATGCTTTGATACGCGCGCAGGAGCGTGTGCCCTGCATGATCCGGTCGACAGACCTGCGGCCCTTATTGGGGATCATGCCGATTGGGCACATGCCGGCGCGTTCGTGACTTGATCTGTAGCGCGTATCACGAGGCCAAAGATGACCCGAACCGGTGGTGTCCCTTCTACACGTCTGCGGCATTGGAGCTGCGTGGCGAGCCTTGTCGCCAGTCTTTTGGCGCCTGGCGCCGCGATGGCAAACAGCGCCGATTTCGTGCGCAGTCTCTGGCCCGACGCGCAGCGTGCCGGGGTCAGCCGCCAGGCGTTCGAGGCCGCCTTTGCCAGCTACAACCCCATTCCGCAGGTGATCGAGCTGACGCGCAAGCAGCCCGAATTCACCCAGACGGTGCAGCAATATGTGGACAAGCGCGTCACCGCCGCCCAGGCCGACAAGGGACGGGCGATGCGGGGTGAATGGGCACAGACCCTGGCGGGGGCGCAGCAGCGCTATGGCGTGCAGCCTGAAATCGTGCTGGCCATCTGGGGCATGGAAACCAATTTCGGCGGCTTCATGGGCGGCAATAACACTATCCATGCGCTCGCCACCCTGACCGAAAAGGGCTATCGGCCCGACTATTTCCGATCCGAACTGCTGACCGCCTTGCGCATCGTGACCGACGGGCACATCTCGGCCAATGCCATGGTCGGCTCCTGGGCCGGTGCCATGGGCCATACCCAGTTCATGCCCTCGAGCTTCATGCGCTATGCGGTCGACTATAATGGGGACGGGCGCAAGGACATCTGGAATTCGGTGCCCGATGCGCTTGGTTCGACTGCCAACTATCTCAAGAGCTTCGGCTGGCGACCGGGCGAAACCTGGGGCTACGAGATCAAGCTGCCGAACGGCTTCGACTTTACGGCGGCCCGCTCGATGGACAAGGCGCCGCTCAGCCAATGGCAGGCCATGGGCATTAGCCGGGCCTCGGGCCGGGCCTTTCCGCGACCCGACGATGTGGCGCGGCTCTATATGCCTGCCGGCGCCCATGGCCCCGCCTTCCTGCTGCTGCCCAATTTCGATGTCATCAAGCGCTACAACAACTCCGACAGCTATGCCTTGGCCGTGGGGCACCTGGCCGACCGCATATTGGGGGGCGGGCCCTTCGTGACCCCCTGGCCGGCGGGCGATTATGCGCTCAACAAGGCGCAGCGGGGAGAACTCCAGGCCCTGCTCGGACGGGCCGGCTTCGATGTCGGCACGGCCGATGGGGTCGTTGGGCCGAAGACGCGGGCTGGGGTGATCGCCTATCAACAGGCCCGGGGCCTGCCCGCTGACGGATATGTGTCCGGCCTGCTGCTTGACCGGTTGAAGCGCTGAGGGCAGCGTTAACGAGCTGTTAACAAACTCGGCGCAATCTCGTCTGCGCTTAAGTAGAGGGCAGGCCAGCGAACACAGGGTGTCGCGCCTGCCCTCGCCCATTCCGGGTGCCACAAAATCCCCGGTTTCCTCGTCCATGAAGCCGGCTACCGCAATCCCCCCGACCCTAGATTCCCTTTGCCATGTTTGCCGTCCGATCTATCCTTGCCGCGCTTGTCACCTTGACGCTGATCCTGCCCGCGCCAGCCTTTGCCGTCTCGATGATGGATCCGTTCAATCTGCCCGCAGCCATGGATGGCGGTACGGCCAAGGTCGGCGACGGCGTTGCCTATGGGGACGGGGCGCGCAACAAGCTCGACGTCTATGCCCCCGAGCAGCGCGGGACAGCCGCGCCGGTGGTGTTCTTCATCTATGGTGGCGGCTGGAGCCGGGGCGAACGGGGTGAATATGAATTTGTCGGCCGGGCCCTGGCGTCGCGCGGCTTCGTCACGGTCATCGCCGATTACCGGCTCTATCCCGACGTGCGCTATCCGGACTTCCTGGAGGATGGAGCGCGGGCGCTGCGCTGGGTGCAGGACAATATCGCCAATTATGGCGGCGACCCGAACCGGCTGTTTCTGGCCGGGCATTCGGCGGGCGCCTATAATGCGGTGATGCAGGCGCTCGACCCCTCGTTCCGCGCCGAATTTGGCGTGACCATGCCCATATTGGGGGTGGCGGCGCTCTCGGGTCCCTATGACTTCTATCCGTTCGAATATAATGAAGTGCGGGACGTCTTCGGCGAGGCACCCAGCCCCGAAGGGACGCAGCCGATCAACCTGATCACCGCCGAATCCCCGCCCATGTATCTGGCGACGGGCACGACCGACCCCATCGTGCGGATGCAGAATACCGAAAGCTTCGCCAACCGCCTCCGGGCCCAGGGCGTCTGGGTGACGACGCAATATTATGACGGCTTTGGCCATATGGAGCCGGTTCTGGCCATGGGGGCCATGTGGCGCTGGCGCATGCCGGTGCTGGACGACATGGTGAGTTTTTTCCAGCGCTTCGGGGCTTTTCCCAGCGGCGTGCCCTATCTCGCCGTGGCGCCCGAGCCGCCGCAGATGCTGCCCGATTCAGTGGCACCGATCGACCAGATCGTCAGCGAGCTCAACCAGATGTTCCAGCCGATCGAGAACTAGGCGTGATGTCAAAGAACACACGCGCCAATGTGCCGGCCGGCGCATGGCCTCCGGTTCTGCAATGGACGTGTCCCGAGGCGCGTGCGTCTCAGTAAAACTAAGTAATAGAGACGTCGCCGCCTCGGGATACCGGTTTTTCGTAGAGGTCTCGGTCCCCATTGAACGCTCGTCGCAGGGTGACCGCTTCCTAGACGCGCAATTGGAGCGACCCAATTACGCCCGGCTCCCCCCGCAAAAGTTCGCTGCAGTCCGTCCGCGCGGGAGTGATGGGGGGAGTATGGGGGAGGTTCTGGTCCCGGGGATAAAATGTTTTGCACCTCGCGCTCAACCGATCCCCGTCCGTCCTCGGGCTCGACCCGAGGACCTCTGTCAACGCGTGACCGGCGTGGCGTCGACCGGGTCAGGCCCGAGGGTGACGGCCGGTGGGGTGGGATATTCGGAGGAGAATAGACTGTCCGAAAACCACCCTATTCGGACATCTGGGAGGGTGGGCGTATCGGGCCGGCGAATCGGACTATGCTCCCGGCATGCCCAACCATCTTCGCCATGCCGGGGTCGATCCGGAGACACAGCGCCTCGTGCTGATCGAGATCATCAGGGCGCAGCCGCACCTGATGGCCATTCTCGAGGGGATGAACGCACTCGGCCTGCCCGATGCGCTGCTGGGGTCGGGGGCCATCTACAATAGTGTGTGGAACGTGCTGACGGGGCGGCCAGCGCTGACCGGGATCAATGATGCGGATGTGGTTTATTTTGACGATAACGACCTCAGCTATGCGGCCGAGGACGCGGTGATCCGGCGGGCCGAAGCGCAGTTTGCCGGCCTGCCGATCCCGGTCGAGCTGCGCAACCAGGCGCGGGTGCATCTGTGGTTTTCGGAGCGGTTCGGGTTCGATTATCCGCAGCTGACCTGCAGCGCCGACATGATGCTCTATTTTGCGAGCAAGACCCATGCGGTGGCGGCGCGGCTGGAGGCCGATGGCACGATTTCCATCCATGCGCCATTCGGGCTCGACGACATGTTTTCGTTTCGCGTCACCCCCAATCCGGTCCTGCCGAACCGGGCGACGCATGAGCGCAAGGCAGCCCGGGCCAAGGCCATCTGGCCGGAGCTGGAGATCGTGCCCTGGCCGGCCGAAGAGGCCGGGACGTGAAGCAATACCCGTCCGTTCCGGTTGAAACCGAACGCGCGCTCTAGGAGGGTTCGCCGTCCGGCCTGGACTGCCGCTCCTGCCAGAGCTCGGTCAGTGACTGGCCCTTGCGGCCCCAATTGTCGGTATCGACCTCGTCGATGACGACAAAGACATATTCCGGATTGCGACCCAGTTCCTCGACCAGCACGTCGGTCATGCGGCGGATGACGGCCTTCTTCTGGTCGGTCGAGGCTACGCCTTTGGCGATTTCCACTCTGACGATGGGCATTGGATTCTCCTGTTCAGGGGTGGTGCTCAGGGCGTGGGTTCGATGAGGACCGAGGGAGCCGAGCGCGTGCTGGGGCCGTGAAAGACCGCTTCGATATTGTTGCCATCGGGGTCGAGGACGAAGCAGGCATAATAGCCGGGGTGATAGTGGCGCTCGCCGGGCGCGCCATTGTCGGTGCCGCCGGCGGCCAGGGCGGCGCGATAAAAGGCGTCGACAGTGTCGCGATCCCTGGCCTGGAAGGCCAGATGGACATGGCTGGGCGCGGTGCGGGCATCGGCGGCGTCGACGAAGAGTTCGTCGACCTGAAACCAGCCCTCGCCCCTGGCGGTGATGGGAATGCCCAGAACGGCAAGGGCCTTCTCGTAGAAATAGCGGGTGGTGGCGACGTTGCTGGCGCGCAGATGGACGTGGTCGATCAGGCGGCCGGTGTGAAACTGCATGAAAACAACTCCGGTAAATGGGTCAAAAAATAACCGCCCGGACACGGGTCCGAGCGGCTGAATGGTTTGGCGGCGTTCGTCCGGCTTACTCGGCTTCGTCGGCCGGAGCGGAATTGAGCTGGCCGTATTTTTCCGGACCGATCTTGTCGAGCAGGTCGAGCTGGGTTTCGAGGAAGTCGATATGGCCTTCCTCATCGGCCAGCAATTCCTCGAACAGGTTCTTGGAGACATAGTCGCCCAGCTGTTCGCAGAGTTCGCGGCTGGCCTTGTAGGCCGTGCGGGCGTCATATTCGCCGGCGAGATCGGCTTCGAGCACTTCCTTGATGGTCTGGCCGATGCGGAGCGGCGCGACCCGCTGCAGGTTGGGGTGGCCCTCCAGGAAAATGATGCGCTCGATGAGCTTATCTGCGTGGTGCATCTCCTCGATGGATTCGGCGCGCTCCTTGGACGCCAGGCGCTTATAGCCCCAATCGTCCAACAGGCGGTAATGCACCCAGTACTGGTTGACCGCGCCGAGCTCGAGGAAAAGGGCCTCGTTAAGCCGCTCGATGACTTGTGCTTCGCCTTTCACGACGTACTCCGTTCCGTTGCTTCTTGAGCTTTTCGAGCCCCGACTGGAGCTGGACCAGTTCGGCGGGCTCATGGGCTTGCTGTGCGTGATAATTTTCTGTGACGCGGACGATAATGTCCACCACATTCGGGACACAGCCCGAGCATTTCGCGCGACGGTTGAGTTCGGCGTAAACCTTGGCGGGAACCACCAATTGCCACGGATCAGCCTTCAAGAGATCGAGCACGATGTCCTCGATCTCCCGGGAGGTGATCATGTTGCACTGGCACACAAGCATGGCGGGGCCACAAAAGTTCTCAACGGGGCGGAATAAACCGCCACCATAGTTGAATGTCAACGTCATAAATTGTCGCGTCGCCTCGGCATGGATTTTCGGCCGCGCGATGAAACCGCCGGGCCGATCGCGGCGTATCTGGATGAGAACATGGGAGGTTCACCATTAGCCTGGCCGATCTCGTCGCAGCACTGGTGCCCAAGGATGGCGGCGTGCGCCGCCTGGCGCGCGCGGTGCCCTATGGCCCGGATGCGCGGCACCGGCTGGATGTCTATGGCCCGAAAAAGCCCGGCAAGGGCGCGCTGCCGGTGGTGGTGTTCTTCTATGGCGGATCGTGGAGCGAGGGGAGCCGCAGCCATTACGGCTTTGCCGCCCATGCGCTGGCAGCGCTGGGCTATGTTGTGGCGGTGCCGGACTATCGGCTGGTGCCGGACGCCGAATATCCCGCCTTCATGCGCGACTGCGCCCGGGCCGTGGAATGGGTGAGCCACAATATCGCCGCCCATGGCGGGGACTGGACGCGGCTGGTGCTCGCCGGACATTCGGCCGGTGCCTATAATGCGGCGACACTGGCTCTCGATCCGCAATGGTTGCCGGCGGCGACCCGAGCGACGCTTGCGGGCGTGATCGGGCTCTCGGGCCCCTATGACTTCTATCCTTTCGACAGCCCGATCTCGCAGCGCGTGTTCGGGCAGGCGACCGATGGGGCGGGCACGCAGCCGATCAATCATGTGGACGCGGCGGCGCCGCCCATGCTGCTGGTGGCCGGCGGGCGGGACGAGCTGGTGCTGCCGCGCAACAGCGAGCGGCTCGGCGCGGCCGTGCAGGCGGCGGGGCAGCGCGCCACGCTCAGGCTCTATCCGCGGCTGGGTCATGCCGGAACGCTGCTGGCCCTCAGCCTGCCGCTGCGCTGGCTGGCACCGGTGCGGCGCGATTGCCGGGCGTTCCTGGGCGAGGTGACGCGGCCCGCGCGCCCCGATGCGCCGCTCAGGGCGCTCGATCCTTCCGGTGCCGGGCGGCCATGACGGCGGCCGAGGCGGCCGTGCGGTGCGCCGAGGAAAAGAATTCGCGGTGCGCCAGCACGAGGACAGTGACCAGGCAGACCGCGACGGCCAGCCATTCGGAGACGAACCAGGCAGTGGCCGAGACCGAGAAATAATAGGCGCGGATGCCGCTGTTGAAATTCCTGGCCCCGAGACCGTTCATGCGGGCGATGGCGTCGATCTCCTCTTCGGTGGTCACCCGGTCGTGGTCGATCGCGCCGAGCATGATGCAGAAATGGTTGAACTGGCGCAGCGACAGGGTGAAGGCAAAGAAGGCCAGCACGAACATGGTCAGCATGATGACCAGGTGCAGTTGCACATCCACCACGGTGTAAACCCGGTCGAGCGAGAGGGAATCGAGCGCCTCCATCAGGGTGGGCAATTGCCCGAAGACGGCAAAGACGGCCAGCACCAGCAGCACGGCGGTGGAGGCGAGGAAGCTGACCGACTGCATGATATTGCCCGACAGGATGGCGTCGAACGGGGTTTCGCGGCGGGTGGCGTTGGCGACCCAGCGGCGGCGCTGCATGTTCATGATCACCGAGAGCGAGGGGCGCAGCTTTTCCACCTGCGGCACGATGATGTTGTAGGCGAGGTAGGCCAGAAGGGGGAAGATGGACGTGAAGAGCGTGGTCACGTGATGCTCCGGGTGACGCAGAAGTGAGCCGACTATAGCGTCGGCGCGCGCGATAGCCATGCCGGAGATGGTGGGACGGCCGGCGGGCGCCGGCCGTCTGTGCGGGGGTCAGATCGGGCGCGGGTGCTGGCGATAGGTGGCGTCGATATCGGCCAGCACCTCGGGCGAAAGCACCAGATCGGTTGCGCCAAGCACCTGGGCCAATTGTTCGGTGCTGGTGGCGCCGATAATGGTCGAGGTCATGAAGGGGCGGCTGCGGCAGAAGGCGATGGCCATCTGCACCGGATCGAGGCCGTGGCGCGCGGCGACGTCGTGATAGGCTCTCGTGGCGCGCTCGGAATGTTCGTTGAGCCGCCAGAACCCCTTCTGATAGTCCTTGCGGCTGCCCCTGGGGGTGGCGCCATCGAAATATTTGCCGGTGAGGAGACCGCCGGCCAGCGGCGAATAAGCCAGCAGGCCCACATCCTCGTTGTGGCTCAATTCGGCCAGGTCATGGTCGAAGATGCGGCGGATGAGGCTATATTCGTTCTGTACCGAGGCGACGCGCGGCAGGTTCTTCTGTTCGGAAAGCTTGAGCCATTGGGCGATGCCCCAGGTGGTCTCGTTGGAGAGGCCGAAATGGCGAATCTTGCCCTCGCGCACCAGCTCGCCCATGGTGGAGAGCACCTCTTCCATATTGGCGAGCGTGGCCGCCCGGTCCTGCTTTTCGGGGCGATAGGACCAATAGTTCTCGAAGTGGTAGTGGCCGCGGCTGGCCCAGTGGATCTGATAGAGATCGAGATAGTCGGTCTTGAGGCGCCGGAGGCTGGCCTCGAGCGCCTCGCGCAGGGTGGCAGCGCTGGGGCGGGAGCCGTTGCGCAGGAAACTGGTGCCGCCACCGCCGATCTTGCTGGCCAGCACCCATTTGTCGCGATCCTTGTTCGCGGTGAACCAATTGCCAATGATTTCTTCGGTGCGGCCGCTGGTTTCGGGGCTGCCGGGCACGGCATAGAGTTCGGCGGTGTCCATGAAGTTGATGCCGGCGTCGCGCGCCATGGCGATCTGGGCGTGGCCCTCGGCCTCACTGTTCTGGCTGCCCCAGGTCATGGTGCCCAGGCAAATATCGGTGACCTTGAGATCGGTGCGGCCAAGCGTCTTGAATTGCATGAAGAATTATCCGTGTCGCAGTCTGCAAATCGGGCGGGTGGCGGACCCTAGACCAGCTCGCGCTGGTATGGAAGCTATTCAGCGGCATTTGCCGATGAAGGGGCTTTTCCACAGGCGGGGCCGGGCTTTTCGGCGCGTTTGCCGGGCGGGTTCAAAAAACCGTCACGGAAGGGTCAAGAGGGGTTGAGGTCTGGGCGCACACCCCCTATATAGCCGTCACACCGCGCCGCAAGGCCAGTGTTTGACGCGGGATGGAGCAGCCCGGTAGCTCGTCAGGCTCATAACCTGAAGGTCGCAGGTTCAAATCCTGCTCCCGCAACCAAAGAACCCCAGTCACTCCGACGAGTGGCTGGGGTTTTCCTTTTGGGGTCGGCGCGGGCAGCGACTTGGGCGCGCCCGTGAGGGCTTCTTGCTTGCGAAAATGATTGGGACTGTCGAATCCGCGCCACGCCGTTCGTGGTGTTGGTACCAAGGTGCCGCGACTGCCCGCGGCCGCCAGGAGGAGCAAGACATGTCCAGACGCATTCTATCGTCCACCATTGTCGCGGCAGGCCTTGCCCTGATCGCGTCGAGCACCATTTCGGCCCAGGAGGCCCCGCCCATGCCACAGCTGCCCGAGCCGGTCGAATCCGGTCATGCCGACGTCAATGGCGTCAAGATCTGGTACCAGACCTATGGGGAGGGCGAGCCGCTGGTACTGATCCATGGCGGGTTCGGAACGGTCGAAATGTTCGGTCCCAATATCGAAGCACTGGCGGAGGGACGCAGGGTCATCGGCGTCGACCTGCAGGGGCATGGCGGCACCGGGCCGCTGGGCCGACCGATGAGCTTTGCGGCCATGGCCACCGACATTGCCGAGCTCATCAAGGCGCTCGGCTATGACAAGGCCGATGTCATGGGTTATTCGCTGGGCGGGGCCACGGCCCTGCGTATTGCCATCGATCATCCCGATGTGGTCGACAAGCTTGTGCTGGTCTCGATGGCGCATGCCTTCGGGAATTGGCACGACTATAACTACAATGGCATGAAGGCCATGGGTGAGGACCCGGCTGCCACGGCCGAGAGCCTTGTCGGTTCGCCCATGCATCAGGCCTATGTCGCCAAGGCGCCCGGCGGGGAAGCAAGCTGGCTCGAGGCGGTGACGGAGGTCACGACCTTTATCGGCCAGGACTATGACTGGACCGACGAGATCGCCAAGGTCACGGCGCCGACGCTGCTGATTGTGGGGGATTGGGACGCGGTGCGGATCAGCGCCGCGGCCCGGCTCTATGAGCTACTGGGCGGGAGTGCCCAGGACGCCAATTGGGATCGCTCCGGCATGGGTCAGGACCATTTCGCCGTGATCCCTAATGCCACCCATTACGATATCATCAATACGACGGCAGTCAGCGAGATCGCCATCCCCTTCCTCGATGGCTATCCGCAGGCCTCCGCCTCGGCGGAGTGACGCGCTGAGCAGGCGCGAGCGGAAGCGTCAGACCAAGAGACCCGGCCGCCGGATGGGGCGGCCGGGTGTTATGGCGGGTTCCAGCGCGCTTAAGATGCGGACCGGGATCGGGGGTCAGACCCCGCCCCAGATGGCTTCGGCGGTTTTGACGACGAGGTCGAGCTTGCGGCGCTGGTCGTCCATGGTGAGATCATTGCCCTCTTCGGTCGAGGCGAAGCCGCATTGCGGGGCGATGCCGAGTTGATCGAGATCGGCATATTTGCTGGCCGCCTCGAACTTGCGCTTCAAGTCATCGAGGTCTTCGAGCTCAGGCGTCTTGGTGGTGATGAAGCCAGGCAGGACGCGCTTCTTGCCCTTGGGCAGGAGGCGGAGCGGCTCGAGGCCACCGGCGCGGTCGGTGTCGTATTCCATGAAATAGATATCGACATCGGTCTGGTTGAAGATGGCGTCGGCCGCCGGGTCATAGGCGCCTTCGGCGACCCAGGTGGATTTGAAATTGCCCCGGCACATATGCATGCCGATCAGCATGTCGTCGGGCCGGTCGGCAATGGCGTCGTGCATCATCCTGGCGTAGCGGCCGATCAGCCAATCGGGATCCTCGCCCCTGGCCTTGCGCTCGGCGCGGATTTTCGGGTCGCAGAGATAGGCAAAGAAGATGTCGTCCATCTGCAGATAGCGGCAGCCGGCGTCATAAAAGGCCTTCACCGCATCCTTGTAGGTCAAGGTGATGGCTTCGAAGTAAGCCTCGGCGTCGTGCTTGTATTCATTGACCGCAATGTCGTCGTCGGCGATGCGGAAATGCACGGCGCTGGGGCCGGGGATGGAGATCTTGGGCGTCACCCTGGTATTGGCGGCCACGAACTTGAAATGCTCGAGCATGGGGTGATCGGCAGGAAAGCTGAGCCTGTCGGTGATCACCGGCACGTCCTGCTTGGTGTGGACGCCATGGAACTGGATGCCGCCGCCCTCGCGCTGGATGATGTCGAGGCCGTTGAGCATGCCCATGAAATCGAAATGCCACCAGGCGCGCCGGAATTCGCCATCGGTCACCGCCTTGAGGCCCGCATCTTCCTGCATCTTGATGACGTCGCGGATGGCTTCGTCCTCGACGGCCTTGAGCTCCTCGGCGCTCAGGGTCTTGTCCTCGAAGCGGGCCTTGCGGGCCTGTTTGATGCTGTCGGGGCGCAGAAACGATCCAACGACATCGGCGTGATAGGGCGGCTTGGCAACGGCCATGAATGGTCCTCCTCGATTCCTGGTTGGGGCGGAGTGTTGGCGGTTCGACCAAAGTTTGGCAATCGCCTTCTTGATTTTTGTATACAATCGGTATTCATTGTCTCGAGCCCTGGAGGAGGAACCAGACAATGGGCGAGCCCACATTTCCGCTGAACACCTGGTATGCCGTGGCCTGGGACGTCGAGGTCAAGCGCGAATTGCTGGCGCGGACGATCTGCAACAAGCCCGTGGTTCTGTACAGAAAGCAGGATGGAACGGCGGTCGCGCTGGCCGATGCCTGCTGGCACCGGTTGCTGCCGCTCTCAATGGGCGAGCTCTATGGCGACAATGTCATCTGCGGCTATCATGGCCTGGAATTCGACGACACCGGCCGTTGTGTATACATGCCGTCGCAAGACACCATTAATCCGTCGGCCTGCGTCAAATCCTATCCGCTGGTCGAGCGGCACCGCTTTGTCTGGCTGTGGATGGGCGACCCGGCGCTGGCCGATCCGGCGCTGGTGCCGGACCTGCACTGGAACCAGGACCCCGAATGGGCGGCGGACGGCAAATATATCCATGCCAAGTGCGACTATCGCCTCGTGGTCGACAATCTGATGGACCTGACGCACGAGACCTATGTGCATGGCTCGTCCATCGGCAATCGCGCGGTGGCCGAGGCGCCGTTCGAAGCCACCCATACCGACACCACCGCCACCATTACCCGCTGGATGAAGGATATCGACGCGCCGCCGTTCTGGCGCGGACAATTGGGCAAGCCGGGCAATGTCGACCGCTGGCAGATCATCAATTTCCAGGCGCCCTCGACCATTGCCATCGATGTGGGGGTCGCGCCCACCGGGACCGGTGCGCCGGAAGGCGATCGCAGCCAGGGCGTCAATGGTTTCGTGCTCAACACCATGACCCCGGAAACGGACAAGAGCTGCCACTATTTCTGGGCCTTTGCCCGCAACTACAAGCTGGACGAGCAGGCCCGCACGCATGAACTGCGCGAAGGCGTGTCGTCGATCTTCCGCGAGGACGAGCGCATTCTCGAGGCCCAGCAGAAGGCGATCGACGCCAATCCCGACCATGTGATCTACAATCTCAACATCGATGCCGGATCGATGTGGGCGCGGCGGCTGATCGACCGGATGATCGCGGAGGAAACCGCCATGCAGGCGGCGGCGGAGTGAAAAGCATGTCGCAACGGGCAGCACAGTCGCAGCGGGCACTAATGGGGGTGCGCGATCTCATCGTTTCCGGCGAAATCCGGGCCGGTACGCGCCTGTCGGAACTGGCGCTGGTGGAGCGGCTGGGTATTTCGCGCACGCCGCTGCGCGCCGCGCTGGCGCAATTGGGCCAGGAGGGGCTGGTGGAGGCCATTCCCTCGGGTGGCTATGCGGTGCGCAGCTTTTCGCGCGAGGAGGTGATCGACGCCATCGAACTGCGCGGGACGCTGGAAGGGCTGGCGCTGCGGCTGGCCGCCGAACGGGGCGTTGCCCCGGCGCGGCTGGGCGAATTGCAGCGCCTGCTCGAGGGGATCGACGAGGCTTTGCGCGGCGATGTCGAGGACATGGATTTCGACCGCTATGTCGATCTTAATGCCAGCTTCCATGAAAAGCTCTGGGGGCTGTCGAGCCAGACGATCAGGCGCGAAATCGAGCGGGTGACGAGCCTGCCCTTTGCCTCGCCCAGCGCGTTTCTCGACAAGCAGGCGGGCGTGGTGGAGTTCCGGCGCTCGCTCTATGGCGCCCAGACCCAGCACCGCGCCATGGTGTCGGCCATTGCGCTGAGGGAAGGCGCCCGTGCCGAGGCGCTGGCGCGCGAGCATGCACGGCTGGCGCGGCAGAATCTGGAATTCGTGCTCGACCAGGATCGCAGCCTGATCAGACGGGTGCCGGCTTTGTCGCTGGTGGTGGGGTAGTCGCCGGCTGATGTTGGTCTGCAGATGCCTTAGTGATGGCGGCATTCAAAGCCCCCCACCCAGCTCTGCTAAGGCCTGACGGCCAAGCTTCGCTACCCTCCCCACAAGGGGGAGGGAGACGATGAACACACGCGCAGTGCCCCTGCGCCTCCCTCCCCTTGATGGGGAGGGAATGAGGGTGGGGTGACAGGCTTGAAAGCTTTCGCTCGGCGATCTTGGTCGGGCGATTGGGAGGAGAAGAATATGCGCAATCGTGTTGAGTGGCGGGACGCGAAGGTCGCGGAGATCCGGCAGGTGGCCGAGGATGTGCGGCAGATCAGTTTTGCCGTGGACGGGCCGGTGCCGCGCTTCGATCCGGGTTCGCACAGCAATTTCCGGGTCGAGATCGACGGCGAGGCGGCCAACCGCACCTATACGGTGATCCCGGCGCCGCCAGGGCAGATCGCGGTGGCGGTGAAGCTGCATCCGCAAAGCCGGGGTGGCTCGCGCTATATGTGGAGCCTTGGAGAGGGGCAGGAGGTGCGCCTGACCCTGCCGGAGAACCGGTTCGAACTGAGCTGGCGGGCCAGCCACTATTTGCTGCTGGCCGGCGGGATCGGCATTACCCCGATCTATGGCATGGCGCGGGCGCTGGTGGCGCGCGGCGCCTCGGTGCGGGTGGTCTATGGGGCGCGGTCGCGCGGTTTGATGGCCTTTGCCGAGGAATTGCAGGCGCTGCTGGGCGACCAACTGGTGTTGCGCGACAACTCGGCGGGCGAACATATCGACCTCGCCGCAGAATTTGCGGCGCTGCCGGCCGATGCGGAATGCTATCTCTGCGGGCCGATCGGCATGCTGGAGGCAGCCAAGGCGGCCTGGGCGGCGGCGGGGCGGCCAGTGAGCCGCTTGCGCTATGAAGTGTTCGGCGATAGCGGCCTCTTTGCGGAAAAGCCGTTTACCGTGGACGTGCTCAATCGCGGCGTGACGGTGCCGGTGCGCTCGGACCAGTCGCTGCTCGATGCGTTGATCGGGGCCGGGGTGGAGATGATTTCCGATTGCCGGCGCGGTGAATGCGGGCTGTGCGCCGTGCGGGTGGAGGCCAAGGACGGCCAGATCGACCACCGGGACGTGTTCTTCAGCGCCGAGGAGAAGGCGGAGGGACACAGAATGTGCGCCTGCGTTTCGCGGCTGACCGAGGGCCATGCGGTGATCGATGTGGGGTATCGGGGCTAGGCGCTTGCCTAATACTGTCGCGTTGGAGCAAAAAAGTACCCCCACCCCAGCCTTGCTATGGCCCTTTGGGCCAGCGCCGCTGCCCTCACAAGGGGGAGGGAGGGCAGGAACCGGACTGCCGGCGTTCAGCAGGCGACGACGTTGACCGCGAGGCCGCCGAGGCTGGTTTCCTTGTATTTCTCGTTCATGTCCTGGCCGGTCTGGCGCATGGTCTCGACGCAGGCGTCGAGCGGGACGGCGTGGGTGCCGTCGCCCTTGAGGGCCAGGGAGGCGGCGGTGACGGCCTTGACGGCGCCGAAGGCATTGCGCTCAATGCAGGGGATCTGCACGAGCCCGCCCACCGGGTCGCAGGTCATGCCCAGATGGTGTTCGAGGGCGATTTCGGCGGCGTTTTCGACCTGTTCGGGCGAGCCGCCCAGAATGGCGCAGAGCCCGGCCGCCGCCATGGCCGAGGCAGAGCCGACTTCCCCCTGACAGCCGACTTCGGCGCCGGAAATCGAGGCGCGGTGCTTGATGATGCCGCCAATGGCAGCGGCGGTGAGCAGGAAATCGCGGATGGCGGCATCGCCCGTTCCGGCATTGAACTGCACGGCATAGCGCAGGACCGCCGGGATGACGCCGGCGGCGCCATTGGTGGGGGCGGTGACGACGCGGCCGCCGGCGGCGTTCTCCTCGTTGACCGCCATGGCGAAGACCGAGAGCCAGTCATTGGCCATCAGCGGATCGATCTCGTTGCGCTGCCACTTGTCGGCCAGTTGCGCATGGATGGCGGCGGCGCGGCGCTTGACCTTAAGGCCGCCTGGCAGTTCGCCGCGCTGGGAGAGGCCCCGGTCGATGCAGCCGGACATGACCTGCCAGACAGTGTCGAGCTGGCGGTTGAGCGTCGCGCTGGGCAAGCGGGCTTCCTCATTGGCGCGTTTCATGGCGGCAATGGAAAGACCCGAGCGCCTTGCCATATCGAGCATCTCTTTTGCATCGGCAAAGGGCCAGGGCACATCGGCGTCGGCGGGCGAGGCTATGCGCAGGGCCTCGAGCTCCTCACCCGTGACCACGAAGCCGCCGCCGATGGAGAAATAGATGCGGCGCAGCAGCATCTGCCCGTCTTCGTCATAGGCGCAGAACTGCATGCCATTGGGATGGCCGGGCAGGGGCATGGTCTTGTCGAGCACGAGATCGACGGCGGGGCGGAAGCGATAGCCGGGATGGCCCGGCGGGGTAACACGGCCGGTGTCGCGCACATGGGCAATGATGGCGTCCATGGCGTCGGGATCGACGGTTTTCGGGTCCTCGCCGGCCAGGCCCAGAATGACGGCGCGGTCGCTGCCATGGCCGATGCCGGTAAAGGCGAGCGAGCCATGCAGGCTCGCGGTGATGGCAGCGGGGCGGGCGCGGGCGGCGCGCGGCCAGGTGCCGGCGCCCAGATCATCGAGAAAGCGCCGGGCGGCCGTCATCGGTCCCATGGTGTGGGAGCTGGAGGGGCCGATGCCGATCTTGAAGACGTCGAATACGGATAGGAACATGGCTCATAGTAGCGCGAAGCGGGGACGGTGCAATCGGGCTCGCCATTGATTGTTTGAGAATGCGCAACAGTGCGTGATGCGGCCGCCGCATTGCCCCGGGGGCGTAATCGGCCAATATCGGGGCAAAGGAGTTGCACCATGTCCCAATATGATTTTCGCGCCGACGAGAAGACCGATGCGTCCGCCCCGCTGATCTTCCTGTTTCACGGGACCGGCGGGGACGAGAACCAGTTCTTCGAGCTGGCTGGCCAGTTGCTGCCAGGCGCCAGGCGGGTGGCGCCACGGGGCGATGTCAGCGAGAACGGGGCGCTGCGCTATTTCCGGCGCACCGGAGAAGGCGTCTATGACATGGCCGATCTCGGCAGGCGCACAGAGGCAATGACCGATTTCATCCGCGCGCAGATCGGGCCGGAGCGGCCGTCTCGGGTGCTGGGCCTGGGCTATTCGAACGGAGCCAATATCCTGGCCTCGGTGCAGTTCGCGGCGCCGGAACTGTTCGACGTCACCATGCTGATGCACCCGCTGATCCCCTTTGCCCCGCCCGCGGCAGACTTTTCCGGCCGCAAGGTGCTGATCACGGCAGGGCGGCGCGATCCGATCGCCCCGGCCGGCGCCACGCAGACGCTGGCAGACTATTTTTCGGCCAATGGCGCCGAGACGCAGCTTGCCTGGCATGACGGCGGGCACGAAGTGCGGCAGGAAGAGCTGGCCGCCCTGGCCCAGTTCGTCTGAATTCCGAAAGCATGCAAAGAGCGTTAACAGGATATTGAGGCGTTCTCGGCCAGACTTGGGCAAATGCTCAAGTCGACCGGGAAGCTTCAATCATTCGCCAGATTGGACGTCGCATCGCCGATACCCTCAGCCTCAGGGTATTGCTGTTTGTGCTGCTCGGCTTCGCCGTGGTGGCCGTACCAGCCTATTTTGCCTTCAACTGGGTGGTCAGTTCCACGGTGATCCAGCTGGGCACGCTGTTTGCGGAAAAACAGGTGCTCTACGATCGCCACCGCGGATTGCAGGCGCTGTTGCGCGAGGTGTCGCTGGCCGAGACGCTGGCGGGCAGCCAGGCGATCCGCGACTGGGCGCTCGACGAGGAGGACGAGACCCTCAGGCGTCGCGGCATTGCCGAGCTCGAGCACTATCGGCAGAGCTTTGTCGACCACTCCTATTTCTTCGTCATCGACCGGTCCGGCAATTACTATTACAATGACGCGGGCAATGCCTATGCCGGCGACCAATTACGCTATGCCGTGTCGCCGCAGAACCCGCGCGACAAATGGTATTTTGCGACGCGGGCGCTGGGCGAGGGATGCCACCTCAATGTCGACAATGACGCCAATCTGCGCGTCACCAAGGTCTGGATGAACTGCGTCATTCGCGAGGGGCGCAATGTGCTGGGCATATTGGGCACCGGTATCGACCTCTCGGCCTTCATCCAGGAAGTGGTGAATATCCCGCAGGCGGGAATTACCTCCATGTTCGTCGACCGGCAGGGTCAGGTGCAGGCGCATCGCGACGAGAACCTGGTGGACCTGGCGAGCCTGTCGGCGGAGATGAGCGACAAGCGCAGCGTCTATTCCCTGGTGGATGCGCCCGAGGACAAGGCGGTACTGCAGCGCCTGATGGATGAGGTGGCTGCAGGCGGGGCGCTGGCAAAGTCGGCTTTCGTCAATATCGGCGGCAAGCAGACACTGGTGGGCGTGGGCTATCTCGACAAGCTGGGGTGGTTCAACGTGACGCTGATGGACCTCGATGCCATCATCGAGCGGGGGCTGTTCGTGCCCATCGGCCTGCTGCTGCTGGCGGTGATGGTGCTGGTCGCCGTGCTGCTGATGCTGGTGTTCAAGCGCACCGTGCTCGACCGGGTCTCGGCACTCGAAGGGGTGGTCCGCTCTGCGCGGCAGGGGGATTATGGACCGGCCATGGGCATGGGGACCGGACAGCAGGACGAAATCGGCCGCCTGGCGGCCTCGTTCACGGAAATGGCGGCGGCCGTCGACGACAATACGCGCCTGCTCGAAGCGCGCGTGCGCGAGCGCACCAGGGAACTCGAAGAACTCGCCTTCCGGGACGGGCAAACCGGCATTCTCAACCGGCGCGGCTTCATGGCGGCGCACGCGGAAGCGACCCAGAGCGATGGATATGGCCTTCTGGTGGTCGATATCGACCGTTTCAAATCCATCAATGACCGATACGGACACGCCGCCGGGGACCTGGTGGTGCTCGAAGTGGCCAGGCGCATCAGCGCCGCGATCGGCAACCGGGACAGTTGTGCGCGCTGGGGCGGGGACGAGTTCATCGTGCTGCTGCCCGGAGCGACGCCGGAGCAGCTGCGCGCTGCCGCCACGCGGGTGATGTCCGCCATGGACCAGCAGCCGATCGCGCTGGGCCAGGCCGGATCGATAACGGCCTCGGTGAGCGTCGGCGCCTGCCTTGCCGATGCACGGGACAGCCTGGATGTCGCGACCGACATGGCCGATACGGCGCTCTACATGGCCAAGGCGCAGGGACGCAACATGGTGGTGGTGTTCGACGCCGAGCTGATGGTGCCGCCGCACAGCGCCAAGGCCTGAGGCCAGACCACCTGGTGCGCATTGCGCCGCGGCTGGCGCTTCAGAACCGGGTGACGGGTTGCGCGCGGCAGGCTATCGTCGCGTCACAAAGGGATATTCCGGGGACGAAGATGATCCGACTAGCCTTGAGCCTTGTACTGATGCTGAGCGGGGCCCTGGCCATGGGCACGCCCGTCGCGGCCGCAAGCTTTGACTGCAGCAAGGCGGGCACACCGTTCGAACACGCCATCTGTGACACGCCTGAACTCTCCGCGGCAGACGATCGGCTGGCAAAAACCTATGCCACGGCCATTGGCGGCCTTTCGGAGACGGCCCTGAGCGAGGTGCGCAACAGCCAGCGGGACTGGCTCGACTATGCGCGTCGCGCCTGTACCCGCACTGCCGAGCCGCTGAGTTCCGGCCGCTATGACGAGCGTGGTGCCTCATGCCTCGTCGATCTGTTCAACAGCCGTAGCCGGGTGCTCGAATCCAGCCGGATGATGGACGGGCTGCGCGTCTATCCCATCGCCAGCTTTGCGGCGCTTCCCGACCCATACGAGGCGGACAATCCGGACTCCAACTGGCCAGTGGCGCAGCACGAATTGTCCCTGGTGCAGGTCGATAGCGAGGAGGCCTTTGCCGGCGCCTTCAACAGCTTTGTGCGCGCAGAGGGCAAGGTCATTTCCGCCGGCTTTGTGGAGCAGGGCGGGCCTGAAACGCTGGCCGAGGACAGCTCCAGCGATTCCACCAATTCGATCACCATCCAGGAAATTTCAGGCAATCGCCTGTCGCTGCTGGTGAACACCTATTGGTATGGGCACGGCGCGGCGCATGGCAATTACACCATCAGCTATCTGCACTATCTCAAGGATGAGGAGCGGGCGCTGGAGGCCCGGGACATCTTTGCCGGAAAGGGCTGGCAGAAGAAGTTGCTCGAATTGGTGACCGAAGCGGCCGAGGCCGAGCATGGCGATGCGCTGTGGCCGGACAGTCTTGGGGACCTCAGCGATGTGGTGATCGACCCGGCGCGCTGGGACCTGTCGGACCCCTATGGGCTCAAAATCCAGTTCCAGCCCTATGAGATATCGTCCTACGCCTATGGCGCACCGACCGCGCGGGTCAGCTGGGAGGCGCTGGCGCCAATCCTGGCGGAGACGGCCGACCGCTATCGCTATGGCTATTAGGGCGCGCCCAGTTTGAACGGATCAGGCTGATCCCTTCAAACGCTGTCTGCTCGGGCCTTTGTCTCCTTGGACGTGCCCGCGGATCGTCTGCTCGATCTGGCAGCAAATGGTCAGGCGAGCAGGTCAGGCGAGCAGGTCCGTCCATTCGGGATGGCGCCGGAACTGCACGACCACATAGGGGCAGATGGGGGTGATCTTGAAATCCTCGGCGCGCGCATCGGCAATGGCGGCCTTGACCAGGCGCAGGGCAATGCCCTTGCCCTCATAGGCAGGGGGCACGCCGGTATGGTCGATGACCATGGGCCCCTTGCCACCCATCCTGTAGGTCATCTCGGCCTCGGCCCCCGGCGCCAGGCGGATGACATAGCGGCCGCGCGTGGCGCCCTGTTCCCGGGTGATCTTGTAGTCAGTCTCGGCCATGCTGGTGGGTTCCTGAGGCGTCTAGCTGCGGATGGGCGGTGCTGCCAGTTCGGGGAATAGCGCCCGCTCGGGCAGAAAGGGGTGAATTTCGAGGGCTTCCCTGATGGCCTGAAGCGCCTCATCGCGCTTGCCCAGGGTGTGGTAGATGAGCGCCCGACCGGCGAGGGCACCAAAGTGCCGGGGTTCGCGGGCCAGCGTCTGTTCGATATCGGCGAGCGACTTGTCGTACATGCCGTGAAGGAAATAGGCGGTGGCGCGCAGGTTCCAGCCCTCGGCATAATCGGGATAATCGGCAATCAGGGCATCAATGAGCGGCAATTGGCTGGCCGGGCCGGCAAGGCCGCCCGCGGTCATGATCTCGGCAACCCGAGCGGCAAGCACCGGCTCGTCGGGCTCGGTCCATATCGTCCATATCTGGCTGGCGATGGCGCGGGCCGCAGGCTCGTCCGTGGCGGCGGACAGCCGGGCGAAGAGCGTATCGAGTTCGGCCGTCTCGGCGGCGCCGCGCGCATAGGCCTGGGCAAAAGCGGTGGGAGCGGGCGCAGCGGCCAGCAACAGAACGGCGATCAACGGTCGGATCAGCATGCGCATGTCGGAGGCAAGTGTGACCGGATAATCAGGGGGTCGCAAGAAGATTTGGGGCGGTTGACAGGCCGGGGCGATGCGGCTCGTGTGGGGGGAGCCAGAACGAGGTCCTCCAAGACAATGAGCCAGATGCAATATCACATGATTTCCTCCGGGCCGCGTCCCGTCGCTCCCTTCAGCCATGCCGTGGAAACCGACGGCCTGGTGTTTGTCACCGGGCAGATGCCAACCGATCCGGCAGCGCCGGATGCGCCCCTGCCCGAGGGAATAGAGACCCAGACCAAGCGGGTGATGGAGAACCTCAAGATTGTGCTGGGCGGAATCGGGCTGGGGCTCGAGCATGTGGCGATGGCCCGGATCTATCTCACCCAGTTCGAGCGCGACTACGCAGCGCTCAACGCACTCTGGCCGAGCTTTTTCGAACCGGGCAAGCTGCCGGCGCGGACCACGGTGGGGGTGACGGCGCTGGCGGTGGGGGCGCTGGTGGAGATCGACCTGGTGGCGAAGCGGCCGTGAGGGCCGCCGCTCTCTTACGGATTACCGCCGTCCGGGTGCCGGAGCACCCCCTCCGAGCTGCGCTAAGCCCTTTGGGCCAAGCTCCGCTAGCCTCCCCCGTCAAGGGGGAGGTGTGGCATCGCGTGTGCTGATGAGTTGGGCCATTCGCGCATAGCGCTCATGGCCTTCTCGCCTCAAATCGCTCCGCCGGAGCGATTTGCCTTGCGGGACGGCTCGAAGTTAGTCGCCCTTGCGGCTGAGCTCGATCATGCGTTCGACCGCCAGGCGGGCGGGGGCGATGATCTCTTCGGGGATGGTGACTTCCTCGGTCATGGCGTGCAGCGACCAGAGGACGTTTTCGAGATTGATGCGCTTCATGTGCGGGCAGATGTTGCAGCCGCGCAGGAAATCGACGCCGGTGGTTTCGCTCGCCACATTGTCGGACATGGAGCATTCGGTGACCATGACCACGCGCGGCGGCTTGGTGGTCTTGACCCAGTCGATCATGGCGGCGGTGGAGCCGGCGAAATCGACTGCGTCGATCACCTCGGGCGGGCACTCGGGATGGGCAATGATCTTGGCCGTGGGATAGGCGTGGCGAAGCTCGGAAATGTCCTCGGCGGTGAAGGTTTCGTGCACTTCGCAGGCGCCGGCCCAGGTGATGATCTTCTTGTGCGTCTTCCTGGCGGTATTCTGCGCCAGATACTGGTCGGGGATCATGATGACCGTGTCGCCCTCGACGCGATTGACGATGTCGAGCGCATTGGAGGAGGTGCAGCACACATCGGTGACCGCCTTCACGGCGGCCGAAGTGTTCACATAGGTGACGACCGGGGCGCCCGGATATTGCGCGCGCATGGCCACGACATCCTCGGCAGTGATGCTTTCACTGAGCGAGCAGCCGGCGCGGCTGTCGGGGATGAGGACGGTCTTTTCCGGATTCAGCAGCTTGGAGGTCTCGGCCATGAAATGCACGCCGCACTGGACGATCACCGACTGCTTGACCTTGGTGGCTTCGACGGCAAGCTGAAGGCTGTCGCCCACCACGTCGGCGACACCGTGATAGATCTGCGGCGTCTGGTAATTGTGGGCGAGGATGACCGCATCCTTCTCCTTCTTGAGCCGGTTGATCTGAAAAATCAGCGGCGCATAGAAGGGCCATTCGATCTCGGGGATCTTGTCCTTGACGCGGTCGAATACCTTCTCGGTGGCGCGTTCGACCGCTTTTGAAAACTTGAGGTCGAAGCTGTCGGCCAGAATGGCGCGGGCATCGGCGAGCGGGGTTACCGCATTGATCGTCTGAACCATTAGGGGTCCCTCCCGGCTGGTCTTCGGACTTTCTCGCCCAATGGACTACCATTGGGCGGGTCGAAAGGCCGACAGGAATGGCGTGCTCCGCGCGCCGAGGCGGAACCTAGGGATTTTCTTGCCCCAATTCAATGAAGGAGCTTGCAGGAATTTGACCAGCCGCCTAACCCTCAACCGACTTCTCCAAGCCGAGGACCATTTCCATGCCGCAGGACGCCAACGCCATTCGCTCCATTCTCTCGCTTGCGCCGGTGGTGCCGGTCATCATTCTCGATGACGTGGCGCAGGCGCGGCCGCTGGCCGAGGCGCTGGTGGCAGGCGGGCTGCCGGTGCTCGAGGTGACGCTGCGCACGCCCAATGCGCTCAAGGTGATGGAGGAAATGGCCAAGGTGACCGGCGCCATTGTCGGTTCGGGCACCGTGCGCAATGCGGCGCATATGAAGAGTTCGGTCGATGCAGGATGCCGCTTCATGGTGTCACCGGGCGCCTCGCCGCGGCTGCTCGACGCGGCCGAAGATGTCGCCATTCCGCTGTTGCCTGGCATCGGCACCCCGACCGAAGCGATGACCGCGGCCGAGCGTGGCTATTCGTTCCTCAAGTTCTTCCCGGCCGAGGCGCTGGGCGGCGCGCCGGTGCTCAAGGCTTTTGCCTCGCCGCTCCCCGACATCACCTTCTGCCCCACCGGCGGCATCGATCCGGCCAAGGCCAAAACCTATCTGGCGCTGCCCAATGTCATCTGCGTGGGCGGCAGCTGGATCATGCCGGCCGATGCGCTGGCAAGCGGCGATTTCGCGCGAATCGAAGCGCTGGCCAAGGAGGCCAGTGCGCTCAGGGGATGATCCTCATGCGGCGCGTGCTGCCGGCCCTCGTAGTGGCGATGGTGCCGGCGCCCAGCCTGGCCGAAACGGCCCATGTCGCGGTTGCGGCCAATTTCACTGCCGTGGCGGAAGAGCTCGAGGCCTTGTTCGAGGCCAGGGGTGAGCATCAGCTCGCGCTGAGTTTTGGTGCGACCGGCCAACTCTATGCGCAGATATCGCAGGCGGCGCCGTTCGAGGTCTTCCTGGCGGCGGACACCGAGCGGCCGGAACTGGCAGTGAGCCAGGGGCTCGCGGTTGAGGGCAGTTTCTTCGTCTATGCCGAGGGGCAATTGGCGCTTTATGCGCCGGGGCGCGATGCAAGCGGGGGCGCAGCGGTTCTGGACGGCAATTTCGACAAGCTGGCCATCGCCGACCCGGTGGCGGCGCCCTATGGTGCCGCAGCGGTGCAAACCCTTGCGGCGCTGGGGCTCTATGAGGCCATAGAACCCAGGCTGGTGATGGGCGAGAACATTTCTCAGACGCTGCAGTTCGTCGAAAGCGGCAATGCCGAACTGGGTTTCGTCGCGGCGAGCCAGGTGTTGGGAAAGGCCGGCGTCTGGGTCGTGCCAAGTGAGTTGCATGCGCCGATCGAACAGGGAGCTGTGTTGCTCAAGGCGGGCGAGGACAACGCGGCGGCGCTGGCCTTTCTCGATTTCCTGCGCAGCGATGAGGCCGTGGCCGTAATCGAAGCGGCGGGTTATGCGGTGCGGTGAGGGTTCCGCAGAACCCCCACCCACCTTCGCTACGGCCCAAGTGCCTAGCTTCGGTACCCTCCCCACAAGGGGGAGGGAGACGATGAACACCGGCGTCTGATCCTGCGCCTCCCTCCCCTTGATGGGGAGGGAATGAGGGTGGGGTGACGGACAGGGACACAACAGGGGTTCCCGCTTTCGCGGGAATGACCCGATGAGTATGACTAGCTGATGGATCTGCCCCCGCTTCTCTCGCCCATAGTGCTGACCCTTGCCTTGGCGCTCACGGTCACCGCGATTCTGGTAGTCGTGGCGACGCCCCTGGCCTTGTGGCTGGCGCAGGGGCGGGGTGCGGGACGCGAGGTGGTGGCGGCAGTGGTGACGCTGCCGCTGGTGCTGCCGCCCACGGTGATGGGTTTCTACCTGCTGCTGGTGCTGGGTCCCAATGGGCCGGGCGGATGGATTGCCGGTCTCTGGGGCGCGCGAACGCTGGCCTTTTCCTTTGCCGGCCTGGTGATCGGTGGGGTGATCGCTTCGCTGCCCTTCATGGTGCAGCCGCTGCGCAATGCCTTTGCGGCCATCGAGCGCGAAGTGCTGGAGGGGGCCGCGACCCTGGGCGCCACCCGCCTGCAGCGCTTCTGGCGCGTCGCCCTGCCGCTGGCGCGGCCGGGTTATCTGGTTGGCGCCATCATGAGCTTTGCCCATACGATGGGCGAATTCGGCGTCGTGCTGATGATCGGGGGCAATATTCCGGGGCAGACCAAGGTCCTGTCCATCGCCATCTATGACTTTGTCGAGCGGCTGGAATGGGACAGGGCCCATGTGCTGGCCGGGGCCATGGTGCTGTTCGGGTTTGTCGTGGTGTTTGCCACGCTTGTGATGGGGCGGGGTAGAAATACCTCCACCTAACCTCCCCCTGAAGGAGGGGGAGGGCTTGGCCGGTGATCGTTGCAGCATCGCGCATGCCATTCGCGCATAGCGCTCATGGCCTTCTCGCCTCAAATCTCTCCACCGGAGAGATTTGGCCCCTGGCACGGCTTGAAGACTAACATGTTAGTTGCTACAGCAGGCCGGAGATGACCTCGGAGCGCCCGACATGACCGCCATCGACAAGGTTCTGACCGTTGAGGACATGAAGCGGCTGGCGCATCGGCGCGTGCCCAAAATGTTTTTCGAATATGCCGATAGCGGCTCTTATACCGAGAGCACCTATCGGGAGAACGAGAGCGATTTTTCCAAGATCAAGCTCAACCAGAAGGTGGCGGTGAACCTTGAGGGGCGGAACCTCAAGGTCAGGATGCTCGGCCAGGAGATCGCCATGCCGGTGGCCATCGCGCCCGCCGCAACAGGCGGCATGCAGACGGCCGACGGGGAGATCAAGGCGGCGCGGGCGGCAGAGAAGTTCGGCATTCCGTTTTCGCTCTCGACCATGAGCGTATGCTCGATCGAGGACATTGCGGAGAACACGACGGCGCCGTTCTGGTTCCAGCTCTATGTGATGCGGGATCGCGACTTCATCAACCGGCTGATCGACCGGGCCAAGGCAGCCAAATGCTCGGCGCTGGTGCTGACCATGGACCTGCAGATCCTGGGGCAGCGGCACAAGGACATCCGGAACGGGCTCTCCACCCCGCCCAAATTCACGCCCTATTCAATCTGGCAGATGATGCAGCATCCGGTCTGGTGCATGCGCATGCTGGGGACGAAGCGGCATACCTTCCGCAATATTGTGGGGCATGTGAGCGGCGACCATGACCTGGCCTCGCTCTCGGCCTGGACGGCCAGCCAGTTCGACCCGACGCTCAACTGGAGCGATGTCAAATGGATCAAGGAGCGCTTCGGCGGTCCGGTGATCGTCAAGGGCGTGCTGGATGCGGACGATGCCCAAGCCGCCATCGACAATGGCGCCGACGCCATCGTGGTGTCCAACCATGGCGGGCGCCAGCTCGACGGCGCGCCCTCGACCATCCGCGTGCTGCCCGAGATCGTCGACCGGGTCGGCCACAAGACCGAGGTCTATCTCGATAGCGGCATCCGTTCGGGCCAGGACGTGATCAAGGCGCTGGCCTATGGGGCGAAATCGACCTTTATCGGCCGGCCCATGCTCTATGGGCTGGGGGCCGGGGGCGAGGCGGGGGTGACCCGCGTGCTCGAGATCATCCGCAAGGAGATCGACACGACCATGGCGCTGTGCGGCGAGCGCGACATCCTCAATGTCGGGCGGCACAATATCTATTCGAACGACATTCCACCGCGGAACGCGCCGAAGCCGCAGGGCTAAAGCACCTTCACCTCTCCCTATGGAGGAGAGGTGTCAGAGCTCGCGATAGATCGGGGCGGTCGGGGCCGGCCCCGGGGTCAATTGCGGGAACACCGTCTTGGCCAGGGCCTGGAGTGCTTCGGCCGGTTGGGGGCCGACAATGGTGCAGGTGATGGCGGCATTGGCCCAATAGAGGGCATTGTCGTCGCCCAGGCGCACCAGGTCGTAATCGGGGCCGCCAACGCCATTCGCTGGAGTGATGTAGAGCGTCACCCGCTGCCCGGCGGCGTCTTCATACATCAGCTGCGCCGCGCGACCGCCGGGAATAGCCGGGGCGGGCAGAAGACGCCCGCCGAGGAAGCTGAAACCGGCTGTGGCGAGATCGGGCATGGCCAGATCGGTCGAGAGGCGGTTGGAGAGCCAGCTCGAGAGATGCTCTGCATCATTGCCGGCCACCTCCACGGCGTGGCGGTTTTCGGCAACATAGACGGTATGGGCGCTGACCGCGTCGGCGATCAGACGATTGTACAGCGCCGGATTGTCCGCGGCCGGACGCAGCAGCCAGCCGGCCGCCATGCCGATCCCGAGCACGCCCACGACCATGGCGGCGCGGGCCAGGCCCTGCCAGCGGCGGCGAGACTGCATGACAGCCAGCCGATGGGGATCGAGCCGCGTGGGAACCGGTTCGGTCATGGTGGGCGCAAAGAGCGTGCGGATGGTGTCGCCCTGCCGCTGCAGCTGGGCGATTTCGGCAGCCAGCTCGGGATGGGCCGCCAGATGCGTCTCCACATCGGCGCGCTTGTCGGGCTCGAGCTGGCCGTCGAGATAGGCCATCAGATGATCGCGGTTGATCTCGCTCATTTGACGGTCCTCAAATGGGGTTCATGCGCCGTGCCGGTCATCTGGCGCAGTGTGGCCCGGGCGCGGCCCAGCCGGCTCATCAGCGTGCCGAGCGGCACTTGCAGAATGTCGGCCGCCTCGCCATAGGCCAGGCCTTCGAGCGTCACCAGCAGCAGGGCCTCCTTCTGGTCGAGCGGCAGGGTCTCGATGGCGCGGGCGAGTTCGCCGAGCGCCAGATATCCCGGTTGCGGCGCCGGCGTGCCCAGATCGGGCAGTGCCTCGACATCAATGGTTTCGCCGCGGCGGCGCTCGGCGCGCAGCGTATTGCGATAGAGATTGGTCAGCATGGTGAAGAGCCAGGGGCGCAGCGGGCCCCGTGGACGAAACAGCCCGCGGCGGGAAATGGCCCGTTCGAGGCAGTCCTGCACGAGATCGTCGGCGCGGTCGATATTGCGGGTGAGCGCGCGCGCGTAGCGGCGCAGGGCCGGTACATTGGCTTCGAGCTCATCAAGAAAATCGACCACGCCTGTTACTCGCTGATGGCCCCGGGAGCATGGCTCACCGGGGCATTGGGCTCCGGAAACGGTCCACCGGACCGTTCCCCCCTTCGGGACGCGCCAGATCTATTCGATGGCAAGATGCCAGACGCCGCCGACACCGTCACCCTTGGTGTCGCCGGGAGCCGCATCTTCGTACCAGTAATAGAGCGGCATGCCCTTATAGGCCCACATGGCCGTGCCATCGGTGCGCTGCACCACGGAGAAGTCGCCCTCGGCCATGGCGTCGGCATCGGCGAAGAGCGGCGGCCATTTTTCGGCGCAGGTGTCATAGCAGTTGGAGACGCCGGCCGTGTCCTTGTCGAAGATATAGAGCGTCATGCCGTTGAAATCGGTGAGCACCATCTTGCCCCCGATATCGGTCGACATGACATCGCCCCCCAGATATTCGGCCGACAGGGCCGGGGTGGCGAGCAGGGCCAGCGTGGCGGCGCCAGCGAGAAGTGAACGGAAATGCATGGGAAAGTCCCTCCTGTTGCGGGGCCGTGGCAGCGGCCTCCAGAGCGATCAACACCGCCGGGGGCGTTTTAATCCGTGGGTGATCGCAATTTTTTCGGCCCTGAGGCGCGCGGGCCAGATTTTGCTATAGCAGGCAACAACATGCTGGACAGGACGAACGCGGATTGCTTTGTTAGCGCCCAAGCATGCCGGGCCATCACAGGCGCGGGATGAAACAAAAGTGCTTTTAGTCCATCGGGAGGAAACCCAGTGAAAAGACGCGAATTCTTCAAGCAGGCTTCGGTTGCCACCATCGGCGCTGCCGCCGCCGCGACCACGCTCGCGACCCCGGCCATCGCCCAGGGCAACATCACCTGGCGCATGGTCACCACCTGGCCCAAGAACTTCCCGGGCCTGGGTGTCGGCGCACAGAAGCTTGCCGACCGCATCACCAAGGCCTCCGGCGGTCGCCTGACCGTGCAGGTTTTCGCCGCCGGCGAAATGGTGCCAGGCCTGCAGGCGCTGGATGCGGTGATCGACGGTTCGGCCGAAATGAGCCATGGCGCGGCCTATTACTGGCAGAACAAGAGCCAGGCGCTCTCCTTCTTCACCGGCGTGCCCTTCGGCATGACCAATCGCGAGCTGGGTGCCTGGGTGCGCTATCTCGGCGGCCAGGAAATCTGGGACAAGATCTATGACCAGTTCGGCCTGCAGGGGTTCCTGTCGGGCGATACCGGCACCCAGGCGGGTGGCTGGTTCAAGAACGAGCTGACCGGCGTGGCCGATATCCAGGGCCTGCGCTTCCGTACGCCGGGCCTGGGTGGCCAGGTCTGGGGCAAGCTGGGCGCTTCGGTGACCAACCTTGCCGCCGGCGAAATCTTCGCCGCGCTGCAGTCGGGCACGCTGGACGCCGCCGAATTCGTCGGTCCCTATAACGACCTGGCGCTGGGCTTCCACCAGGTTGCCAAGAACTACTACTTCCCCAGCTTCGTCGAGCCGGGCCTGGCCACCGAAGTGGTGGTCGACAAGGCCAAGTTCGCCGAACTGCCCGAAGACCTGCAGGAAATCGTCCGCATTGCCGCCCAGGCGTCCTATGACGACGTGTCCTCGGACATGTATGCCAATGATCCGCGCGCCCTCAAGGCGCTGGTCGACGAGCATGGCGTCAATGTGCGCCAGTTCCCCGAGGAGATCATCGAAGCCGGCGCCAAGGCGTCGATGGAGCTGATCGGGGAAATCCGCGAGGGCGGCGATGCGCTGACCAAGGAAACGGCGGAAAGCTTCATTTCGGCCTTCAACCTGCTGCGCACCCGCACCGAAGGCACCGACATGCCGTTCCTGGTGGCCCGCGAAAAGTACATCAAGTACGAATAAAGGCCGGCGCTTCGGCGCAAGGTTTGGACCCCGCCCATGTGGCGGGGTACTTTTTTATTGGCCGACGGCGCCTTCCCGCTCCCGTCCCGGTGGCCAGGCATCCCATGGACACCGACAGCATGGCTGATTGTCCTCAGGCTCTCTTGCCCCCGCAGCCTCGGGATGATTTAGGAGCGGCTCGTGTCGGACGCTTGAGAAATCGAGGTCGGCAAACCCCCACCCTCATTCCCTCCCCACAAGGGGGAGGGAGGCGAAGGCGCCGTTGAATCGCCGTCCCGCCAGACTGAAAGCATGCCTCCCCATGATCCGTCTCGAAAACATCTCCAAGCAGAACGGCAAGCAGATTGTCTTCATCGAGGCGTCGGCGTCCCTGCAGAAGGGCGAGAAGATCGGGCTTGTGGGGCCGAACGGGGCAGGCAAGACGACGCTGTTTCGCATGATCACCGGCGAGGAGCCGCCCGATGAGGGGCAGGTCTCGGTCGATCGCGGCGTCTCGATCGGCTATTTCAGCCAGGATGTGGGCGACATGGAAGGCCGCCCGGTGGTCAGCGAAGTGATGAACGGGGCCGGGCCGGTCAGCGAGCTGATGGCCGAAATGGCGGTGCTGGAGGCCGACATGGCCGACCCCGACAAGGCCGACCAGATGGACGCCATCATCGAGCGCTATGGCGAGGTGCAGGGGCGGTTCCAGGAGCTGGACGGTTATTCGCTGGACGGGCGCGCGCGCGAAGTGCTGGCGGGGCTCGGTTTTTCACCCGAGATGATGGACGGCGATGTGGGGGCGCTGTCGGGCGGCTGGAAGATGCGGGTGGCGCTGGCGCGCATCCTGCTGATGAAGCCCGACGTGCTGCTGCTGGACGAGCCGAGCAACCATCTGGACCTGGAAAGCCTGATCTGGCTGGAAAACTTCCTCGGCGGCTATAGCGGGGCGCTGCTGATGACCTCGCATGACCGCGCCTTCATGAACCGCATCGTCAACAAGATCATCGAGATCGATGCGGGCACGCTGACCAGCTATACCGGCGACTACGAGTTCTATCAGGGCCAGCGCGAGATTGCCGACCGCAACCAGCAGGCGCAGTTCGAGCGGCAGCAGGCCATGCTGGCCAAGGAAATCGCCTTCATCGAGCGCTTCAAGGCCCGCGCCAGTCACGCCGCGCAGGTGCAGAGCCGGGTGAAGAAACTCGACAAGATCGACCGCGTCGAGCCGCCCAAGCGGCGGCAGGTGGTGGCGTTCGAATTCCGCCCGGCGCCGCGTTCGGGCGAGGACATTGTCCGCATCGAGGGCGTCAGGAAGGCTTACGGCAGCCGGTCCATCTATGACGGGCTCGACTTCCATGTGCGGCGGCGCGAGCGCTGGTGCATATTGGGCGTCAATGGCGCGGGCAAGTCGACCCTGCTCAAACTCGTCGCCGGCACGGCTGAGCCGGATGCGGGGTCGGTGTCGCGCGGCCCGAGCGTGAAGCTCGGTTATTTCGCCCAGCACGCCATGGACGTCATCGATGGCGACATGACGATTTTCCAGACGCTGGAGGCGGCGTTTCCGCAGGCCGGGCAGGCGCCCCTGCGCGCCCTGGCGGGATGTTTCGGCTTTTCCGGCGACGATATCGAGAAGAAATGCCGGGTGCTTTCGGGCGGCGAGAAGGCGCGACTGGCCATGGCGCTGATCCTGTTCGATCCGCCCAATTTCCTGGTGCTGGACGAGCCGACCAACCATCTCGACATCCAGACCAAGCAGATGCTGATCGAGGCGCTCTCCAATTTCGAGGGCACCATGCTGTTCGTGAGCCACGACCGGCATTTCCTGGCCGCGCTCTCCAATCGCGTGCTGGAGCTGACGCCGGAAGGGCCGCATGCCTATGGTGGTGGCTACACCGAATATGTGCAGGCCACGGGGCAGGAAGCGCCGGGCCTCAGGAACTGAGACAAAGCTCGATCGCAATGCAAAGGGCCGGATGATTTCCCGTCCGGCCCTTTGTCGCGTCAGGCAGGCTGCAGCCTATTGGTAGAGCATTTCCGGTAGCCAGGTGATGAGCTGCGGGAAGGCGAAGAGGATGGCGATGCCGATCAGCTGCAGGATCACGAATGGGACGGCGCCGCGATAGATGGCGCCGGTGGAGACATTGCCGGGGGCGACGCCGCGCAAATAGAACAGCGCGAAGCCGAAGGGCGGCGTCAGGAAGCTGGTCTGCAGGTTCACGCCGACCATGACGCCGAGCCAGATCGGGTTGATGTCGAGCGCCAGCAGCACCGGGGCGGTGATCGGGATGACGATGAAGATGATCTCGAAGGTGTCGAGGATGAAGCCCAGGAGGAACATGATCAGCATGACGATGATCATGGCGCCGATGGCCCCGCCCGGCATGGACGAGAGGAATTCGTGCACCAGGTTGTCGCCGCCCATCATGCGGAAGACGATGGAGAACACCGCCGCGCCGAACAGGATGATGAAGACCATCGAGGTGATGGTTGCGGTGGAGATGACGGCCTGGCGCAGGATGGCGAAGTCGATGCGACGGCGGATCAGGGCCAGCAGCATGGCGCCGACCGAGCCGACGGAGGCCGCCTCGGTGGGAGTTGCAACGCCCCCCAGAATCGAGCCGAGCACGGCGACGATGAGCAGCAGTGGCGGGACCAGGGCAACCAGGACCTCGCGCATCAGATGCTGCTTCTCGTCCGCCGGGACCGGTGTGGCCGGACAGGATTTGGGGTCGGTGAAGGCCTTGAAGACCATGAAGGCGGCATAAAGCCCGACCAGCAGCAGGCCTGGAAGGATGGCACCGGCAAAGAGCGCACCGACCGAAACCGGTTCGGGGGCGAAATTGCCCTTTTCCATCTGCACCTGGGCGTTGATGCCCGAGAGCATGTCGCCCATGAAGATCAGGACCGTGGAGGGCGGGATGATCTGGCCCAGGGTGCCCGAGGCGCAGATGACGCCGGTGGCGAGCTTGGGATCGTAGCCGGCCCGCAGCATGGCGGGCAGGGAGATGAGGCCCATGGTCACCACGGTGGCCCCGACCACGCCGGTGGAGGCGGCCAGCAGGGCGCCCACGACGATGACGGACAGGCCCAGGCCGCCGCGCAGATTGCCGAAGAGCTTGCCCATGGTCAGCAGGAGCTGCTCGGCAATGCCGGAGCGCTCGAGAATGACGCCCATGAAGATGAAGAGCGGCACGGCCACCAGCACTTCATTGGTCATCAGGCCGATATAGCGCCCGGCCAGCGAGCCGTAATTGGAGGGGTCATAGACGCCCAGCCACCAGCCCACGAGGCCGAAAATGAGCGCGGTACCAGCCAGGGAAAAGGCCACCGGGAAGCCCAGCATGAGCACGCCGATGACGCCGAAGAACATGACGGCGGAGAGGATCTCGCCAAGCAATACGGGATCCATCAGGCAATCTCTCCGGCGGGGTGGTTGTTTTCGTCGGGCTGCTCATAGCGCAGATGCGGGGGCAGCAGCTCTTCCCTGCCGGCGAGCACGAGGACGGAGCGGGCGGCCATCGCCAGGCCCTGCAGGCCGACCAGGATGGCAAAGAGCAGGATGAAGCTTTTCAAGATGAACAGGCCCGGCATACCGCCGATATTGGCCGAGCCCTCATGGTAGCTCCAGGAGCGCGCCACGGCGGTATAGGCATAAGTCCAGACCACATAGACGAACGGCAGGAGGAAGGCGAAGACGCCGATCAGGTCGGCAATGGCCTTCCTGCGGACTGAGGCGGGTCGGTAGAACACATCGACCCGCACATGGTCGTTGCGCATCAGCGCGAACCCGGCCACGCCAGTGAACATGGCGCCGCCAAGCCAGACATAGAGATCCTGCATCCACAGGGTCGAGGTGTTGAAGACATAGCGCTGCACCACGACGGTGAAGCATACCAGGACACAGGCCAGAGCCAGCCAGGACAGTATCTGGCCCACGAGCCAGTTGACGGCGCTGATCGACCGGACCAGCACGGCGAGCGCTTGCATGGTATGTGTCCCCCCATTCCCTGACAGCAAAACCGGCGCTTTCCGCGCCTGTTCTCGGAACCGATTGAGCATTATCCGTCCACCGGGTCAACTTGATAGTCGGCGATTTGCGGGGGTGGCGGGCATGGCGCTGGTGACAAATGATACGAAAGTGGTATGCACCCGCCAGACCAGTGCTGGGGAGAAATGCATGTTCGTTGTCGGGGGAGAGAGCCTGATCGATCTGGTGCCGGTGTCGGCCGCGGCCAGGGCGGAGCGGATAGCGCTGCCGGGCGGTTCGCCCTTCAACTGCGCCATCGCGCTCAGCAAGCTCGGAAATCGCACCGGGTTCCTGTGCCCCATCAGCGCGGACCAATATGGCGAGCTATTGCTCAAGCCGCTTGCCGAAGCCGGTGTTTCGGTGCTGCTGAGCGAACGGGTGGCGGCGCCGACGACCAAGGCGATCGTCACCTTCAACGAAAAGATGCAGGCGTCCTATGTGTTCGAGCGGGGTGCCGATCGCGCCTTTACCCGCGAGAGCCTGCTGGCGGCATTGCCGGAAAATATCGAACTCTATCAGATCGGCGGCTTCTGTCCGATCCTGGCCGAAGACGCGGCCATCTGGTCCGATGTCGTGGACGCAGCGGCGGCGCGTGGGGCCACGCTGTCCATCGACATCAATGTCCGCGACAAGCTGGTGGACGACGAGGCGGGCTATCGGGCGCGGCTGGACCAGTTTCTCGACAAGGCGAATCTGGTCAAGCTTTCCGAAGAGGATCACGAATGGCTGATGCCAGGGATGAGCATCGAGGCCCATGCCGAAGCGCTGTTGGCGCGGCCCAATTGCGAACTGGTGGTGGTGACTTTGGGAGAGCAGGGCTCAAGGGCCTTCTCCAAGGCCGGCAGCGCCACGGCCCCGATCCACGCGCCGCCGGTGTTCGGCGACACGGTGGGGGCGGGCGACAGCCTGATGGCGGGCATCCTCACCTGGCTCGGTGAGGCCGGAGCGCTCCGGCGCGGCGGTCTTGCGGCGCTGGACGCGGCGCAACTTGAAAAAATGCTGCGCTTTGGCGCGGTCGTGGCGGGGATCAATTGCGGCCGCAAGGGCTGCCAGCCGCCCAGTCGCGCAGAGGTGGACGCCGTGCTCGGCGCGTGACGATCACGCGCTATTGAGCGTCACGCCGTAACTGTTTGGGCCTCCGTGCCGTATGGCATAGGAGTGGACCAATTGCGGAGACAGGCGTGCTCGATCTGGTTCTGGCCTTTGCGGCTGGGTTGCTGACGCTGATCAATCCCTGCGTCCTGCCGCTGCTGCCCCTGATCGGGGCGAGCGCAGTATCGCGGCATCGGCTGGCGCCCCTGGCCATGGCGGCGGGCATGGCCTTGAGCTTCACGCTGGCCGGGCTCGGTGCCTTTGCGCTGACCCGGGCGCTGGGCCTGCCGCAGGATGCGGTCACGCTGGGCGCCGGCTGGGCCATGTTGGGCTTTGGCCTGATCCTCCTCACCCCGCCCCTGCAGGCGCAGTTTTCCCGCCTCGCCGGCGCGACGGCCAGCGGCAGCACGCGGCTGCTGGGCCAGGTGGAGGGTCGCGGGTTATGGGGCGAAGCGGCAGCGGGCGCGCTGCTGGGCCTGGCCTGGTCGCCCTGTATCGGGCCCACGCTGGGCGGCGCCCTCGGTCTTGCCGCACAGGGCGAGGACATCGTTTATGCCGGGCTGATCATGGCATTCTTTGCGCTGGGCGCCGCGACGATCGTCCTGGCGCTGGCCTATGGCACCCGTGCTGCCCTTTCGGGGCGCAGGGCCCTGCTGATGCGCGCCGCTCCCTTTGCCAAGACCGCCCTCGGACTGGGACTTGCCGCCGTTGGCCTTGCCATCATCTTCCGCATCGACCGTCTGCTCGAAGCCTGGGCGGTGGGTGTTCTACCGACCTGGCTCATCGATCTTTCCGTCAGTCTCTAGGAGAAGTCTCATGATTACCCGCCGTCACCTGATCACCGGCCTTGCCGGCATCGGCCTTTCCGGCCTGCTTACCCGGCCGGGCATGGCGCTGCAGATCATCAACTATTCCGGGCCGGAACTGGCGCAACTGGCCGCCACCGGCAAGCCCTATCTGATGGATTTCTATGCGACCTGGTGCGTCACCTGTGCGGCACAGCAGCGCGTGCTGGACGATCTGCAGTCGGAGGCGGCCTATGCCGACATTCCGATCCTGCGTATCGACTGGGACACCTATGGCAATAGCGAACTGGCCCGCAACATGGCCATCCCCCGTCGTTCGACCTTGGTGCTGATGCGCGGCGAAACGGAGCTGGGGCGGCTGGTCGCTGAAACCCGGAAAGACCGTATCGGGGCGCTGCTGGACCTCGCAAGCTCTTGATTTGATGCGTCATTGCGTCCGTGCGGTGCATCTGGTCTGATCCCGCCCGGATGTGAATCGGGGACGTGCTGATGTGGAAGAGCTGGTGGGCCCTGGCGGCGATCACCCTGGTTGGCGCCGCCACGGGGGTCTATCTGCTCAAGCCTGTTGCCGGCCCGCCGCGCGACCTGACCCTGGTGGGCGACGTGGCGCGCGGCAATTATCTGATCCGGCTGGGCGGATGCGTGGCCTGCCATACGGACAGTGCGGCGGGTCGGGCGGAGCTTTCCGGCGGCGCCGGGCTCGAGACCCCCTTTGGTACGTTCGTGCCTCCCAACATCACCTCGGACCCCGATGCCGGGATCGGCACGTGGACACTTGCGCAATTCTCCGAAGCCATGAGCAATGGCATGGGGCCGCAGGGCCATCTCTACCCGGCTTTTCCCTATGAGAACTATACGCTGATGAGCGACCAGGAGATCGCCGATCTCTATGCGGCGCTGATGGCGACCGAACCGGTGGGCGATCCTGCGGCGGAGAGCGAAATTCTGTTTCCGTTCAATGTGCGCCTGGCCATGGCGGGTTGGCAGAACCTGTTCTTCCTGCCCCAGCGGTTCGAGCCCGAAACGGGACAGTCAGAGACCTACAATCGCGGCAAATATCTCGCCTATGGTCCGGCCCATTGCGTCGCCTGCCATACGCCGCGCAATGCGCTGGGGGCGCTGGACTGGGACAAGGCCCTCACCGGGTCGCCCGGTGGCACCGGCGGTCGCGCGCCGGACATCACGGCAGCGGCGCTGGTCGCGGCGGGCTATGACGTGCCAGTGCTGGTGCAGACCCTCAAGGACGGGTTCACGCCCGGCTTCGACGTGCTGGGCGGGGCCATGGGCGAAGTCATCTCGGACGCGACGTCGCACTGGACCGACGAAGACCTGACCGCGCTGGCGACATATCTGCTGACCGAATAGTCAGGCCTCCGCCCGGATGGCCAGGGCTTCGCCCAGCGTCATCTCGGTATGGTGCTCCCAAGCGTCGCTGGGTTCGGGGAAGTCGGTGCGGTAGTGGCCGCCCCGGCTTTCGGTGCGCTTGAGGGCCGCGGCCGCAACCAGCGTCGCCGACGTGGTCATGTTGAGATAGGCGCTGGTGACCTGTTCAGCGGTGGCTTCCAGATGGGCAATCTGGCGCAGGGCCGATCTGAGCCCGGCCGCATCGCGCTCCACCCCCACCAGATCGGTCATGACCCGTCGCAGGTCCTGCACTGCGACCGTATTGCGGAGCACTTCCTCGGCCCGGTTGCCTTCGGCCTCGTTCCACTCGATGCCCTTGAAGGGCGTCAGCTCGCGCTGCGGTTCGAGACCGCCAATGTCCTCGGCGATGCGGGCACCGAATACCACAGCCTCGAGCAATGAATTGGAGGCAAGCCGGTTGGCACCATGCAGGCCCGTGCAGGAGGCTTCGCCGCACACCCAGAGGCCGGGCAGGGAGGAGCGGCCGCGCTCGTCGACCTTGACGCCGCCCATGTGGAAATGAGCCGCCGGGGTCACCGGGATCATGCCATTGACCGGGTCGATGCCGGCATCGCGGCAATATTTGCTGACAGTGGGGAAGCGGGTGAGGATATCGGCGCCGAGCACCTGGCGGGTGTCGAGGAAGACGCGGCGACCGGACTGGATCTGACGGAAATTGGCGCGGGCAACGATGTCGCGCGGGGCCAGTTCCGCATCGGGGTGGATGGCGGGCATGAAGCGCTCGCCCAGGTCATTGACCAGGATGGCGCCTTCGCCGCGCAGCGCCTCGGTGGCCAATGGGGCGGGGTCGGCGCCGGTGGCGATGGCCGTGGGATGGAATTGCACGAATTCGGGATCGGCAATGATCGCCCCGGCGCGGGCGGCCATGCCCATGGCGTGGCCCCGCACGCCGGGGGGATTGGTGGTGACGGCGTAGAGCCCGCCCAATCCGCCTGCCGCCAGGATCGTGGCGCGGGCACGGATGAAGATGGGTTCGGAATAGCGGTCGCCCAGCTTGCGGCCATAAATGCCGACAATGCGGCCGTTGTCACGCGCCAGGCTCAGTGCCGTGATGCCTTCGACCACGCGAATGGATGGGGTCCGGCGCACTTGGGCGATGATGGCCTGCATGATGGCCCAGCCGGCGCGGTCGCCTTCGACCTTGACGATACGGTTGGCCGAGTGGGCCGCTTCGCGCCCCAGTTCGAAATTGCCGAAATCGTCGCGGTCGAAGGGTGTGCCCCAGCGGGCGAGATCCTCGATGCGGGCCACGGCCTCGGCGGTAACGCCTTCTGCCGTGCCATGATCGACAATGCCGGCGCCGGCCATCTCGGTGTCCTGGGCATGCGCCTGCGGACTGTCGCCCTGCCCAATCGCCGCGGCAACGCCGCCCTGCGCCCAGGCCGAGGAGGCGCCCACGCCCAGCGGCTTGGGCGAAAGCACCGTGACCGGACGCGGCGCCAGCTTGAGGGCAGTGAACAGGCCTGCCAGGCCTGCGCCGACGATGAGCGCGCCATCGGCGTTGAGCGTGTTGTCAAAGGTGGTCACGGCGTCCTCCCATCCCCGAAAGGGCCTTAGCGTTCCATTCAGGGAACCACAAGCGGGCTTGCGCTTAGCGACCGGACGCTCGGAGAAAAATTTCCTTCTCTACTTGCTGACCGATCGGTCGGTCAGTTATATGGAAGCGAGATGGAGAGGCGCAGATGATCAGATCCAGCAAACGGCAGGCCATTGTCGAGGCGGCCATGGCGGTGATGGCCGAGGGCGGCAGCGATGCCCTGACGGCCTCTGCCGTCGCCGAACGGGCCGGCGTGAGCAAGGCCAATGTGTTCCATCACTTCGAGCGCCTCGAGGATATCGTGCTTGAGGCCCTGGAGGCCTTTATCATGGCGATGCCAAGCATGTGGCCCGCGCCAGAAACCCGTCTCCGGGATTGGCTGGTAGCACTGGGTGCCGACACAACGGCACAGATGGAGGCTGATCCGGCCTTGTCGGGCGCCTATTTTGCCTTTGTCGGACGGGCACGGGGCAATCCTGCGCTGCGGCATCGGCTCGCAGAGATCGCCGAGGCCGCCCAGGCCCATTTCGAGGCAGTGCTGGCGCAACTGGCTCCGGACCGGTTCATGCCGGATGAGCGGCGCAGTCTTGCGGGCCTGATCCTTCTTACGGGCGATGGCCTGGCTTTGCATCGCCAGCTCTTTCCCGAACGCGCTGCCGAACAGGCCGCCGCCTGGTCGGCCTTCGTCGACCGCATCGCACCAGAGGAGCAAGCACCATGAAGGCCCTGATTTCCGGCGCCGGCATTGCCGGACTGACCACGGCACTGGCTTTGCACCGCGCCGGGTGGGACGTCACCATGATCGAGAAGGCACCTGGCTTGCGGGCGGGGGGCTACATGCTGGACTTTTTTGGTCCGGGCTTCGAGGCGGCGGAGGATCTCGGCGTGATCGCGGCGCTGCGCCAACACGCGCGGGGCGTGGGCCGTGTGGACTTCGTCAATGCCAGGGGGCAGACCGGCTCGAGCATGGATTATGACCGGATGGTCAGCGCTGCGGACGGCAAGCTGTTCCCGATCTTGCGTGGGGATATCGAGCGGGTTCTGCATGGTGCGCTACCCGATGGCGTGGACATGCGCTACGGGACCGAAATCGTCGCGGTGCAGGATCGCCCCGAAAGCGTCGCCATAACGACCACGGCGGGAGAGAGCATGGACGCCGACCTGCTGGTGGGGGCCGATGGCATTCATTCCCGGGTTCGGCGGCTGGTATTTGGCCCCGAAGAGCAGTTCATCCGGCCGCTGGGCTTTCATACGGCGGCCTATTTCTTCGAGAGCGGGGCCGTTGCCGCCGAATTGGCCGGCGACTTCAAGATGATGACGGCGCGCGACCGCATGGCAGGGCTTTATGAAGTCGATCCGCAGCGGATCATGAGCTTTTTCGTGATGCGTGCCGATACGCTGCAACGGCCCTCCGATATGCGAGGCGCGCTCGTCTCGTCATTCGGAAATCTGGGGTGGGTGCTGCCGGAGGTGCTGCGGGCGGCCCCGGAGAACGCCGACATCTACTACGACATCGTTGCCCAGGTGGAGATGGAGCGCTGGCACAAGGGCCGCACCATCCTTGTCGGCGATGCGGCCTATGCGGTGTCGCTGCTGGCGGGGCAAGGCGCCTCGCTGGCCATGGCGGGCGGCCGAGCGCTGGGACAGGTGCTGGACGGCGCCGAGGATGTCGAGGCAGCCCTTGCGCGGTTCGAGACACAGTTGCGGCCGCTGGTCGAGGAGAAGCAGCAGGCGGGGCGGCGCATGGCAAACTGGTTCGTGCCGGCGACGCCGTTTCACGCCCTGGTGCGTGATGTGGGGGTCAATGTGATGAACTGGCCGCCGCTGTCCGGGCTGTTGGGCAAGTTCTTTTCATTCAGCTCAAAGGGATTTTCCCTGGCGCGGTGAGGCTTGCCTGCGGAGCCCGCTCGCCGCGGATGGCCCCAATGGAGCCATCCGCCCTTCGGGTCGAAGCCCTGAAACCGCGGAAAGAGCAGGCGATCAGGCCGTGTAAGCCCGGACGTTCTGGCGTTGCTCGCCAAGGCCCTCGATGCCGAGGCGCATGACATTGCCCGGCTTGAGCCAGACCGGCTCGGGCTTGATGCCCATGCCGACGCCGGGCGGCGTGCCGGTGGTGATGATGTCGCCCGGCTGCAGGCTCATGAACTGGCTGACATAGGCAACGACATTGGCGACGCCGAAGATCATCGTCCGGGTCGAGCCGTCCTGGTAGCGCTTGCCGTCGACCTCGAGCCACATCTTGAGATTCTGCGGATCGGCGACTTCGTCCTTTGTCACCAGCCAGGGACCGATGGGACCAAAGGTGTCTGCGCCCTTGCCCTTGTCCCAGGTGCCACCGCGCTCGGTCTGGAAATGACGCTCGGAAACGTCATTGCAGACGCAATAGCCGGCTACGTAGTCCATGGCGTCGGCCTCCTCGACATAACGGGCCTCCTTGCCGATGACGACGGCCAGTTCGACTTCCCAATCGGGCTTGATGGCATTCTTGGGAATGATGACATCGTCATTGGGGCCGATAATGGCGCTGGTGGCCTTCATGAAGATGATCGGCTCTTCGGGAATCTTGGCGCCGGTTTCGGCGGCATGATCGGCATAGTTGAGGCCGATGCAGATGAATTTCCCGACATTGGCGACGCAGGGGCCGATGCGCTGGTCCGCATCCAGTTTGGGCAGCATGTCGATGTCGGTGCCGCGGATCCTGGCCAGGCCCTCGGGGGTGAGCGCCTGACCACCAATATCGGTGACGACGCCCGAAAGATCGCGAATGGAGCCGTCCGCGGCAAGAATGGCGGGCTTTTCAGCGCCCCTGGCGCCGACGCGAAGCAGTTTCATGGCAGGGTCTCCTCCGATTGCGATGAACGCGAGCATTGTGCCCGTCGTCACCCCCACCTAGCTTCGCTACGGCCGATTGGCCTAGCTGCGCTTGCCTCCCCCATCAAGGGGGAGGTGGCAGGGGCTTTGGATTTCTGGCTCGTCATAGAGCTAACATGTTAGTCTGTCGAGGGCCGCTTTGGTCGAAAGCGTCAGGCTTTTGGACGAATGACGCCCTTCTTGAGGATGATATTGCCGTAGAGCCGGGTTTCGCCGCTCTGGATCACGGCCGCAGCCTTGCTGGCGCGCTCGTAGAAGGCGAAGCGTTCGATCTTGGTGTAGCGCTTCTCCGGCTCATGCTGGGCAATAATAGCCTCGAATTCGTCGTCGATGGGCTGGCGGGCAGTCGGGTTGCCAACGACCTCCATGCCAATCGCGGTCTCTTCCACGAACTGATCGAGCGGCAGCAGGGTCAGCACCGCATCGAGCATGGCGGTGGCGGAAATGCCGTCGGCCCGGACGACCAGGGGGCCAAGGAACTCGGCCGGGAAATTGGCGTCGGCAATGACGATCTCGTCGCCATGGCCCATCGCGCGCAGGGTGGAGAGCAGTTCGGGGCCGAGCAGGGCCGGGATGAGCTTGAGCATGATGTCCTGACCTTTTGGGCTAGCCGAAGGGAAAATCGTTGTCTTCAGTGGTGAACTCGGCGCCGTCGGCGAACAGCTGCGGCCGCTCCTGCGCGAAGGCGAACAACTCGATCATCACCGCATCGATATGGGCACGGATGGCGGCGATGGCCTGCGGCGCGTCGCCGGCAAGGATGCCGTCGAAAATGGCCTGGTGTTCGGCGATGGTGTGGTTGAGGCGGCGTGGCGTGATGATGAGGCGGCGGGCGCGATCAAGATTGGCGCGGGCCTTGTCGATGATAGCCTTGACCTTGGTCAGCCGCATGGAGCGGAAGATGATGTCGTGGAAGTCGACGTCGATCTGGTGGAAAGTCTCGGCATCATCGCGGGAGGCGGCGTCGCGCTGGGCGGCCATATTGGCGTGCAGGGCTTCGATGACCTCGGCATCATGCTTGCCGATGAGGACGCGCAGGGCTTCGCTCTCTAACCCCTTGCGGATCAGCATGTATTCCCGGACATCGGCGATTTTCACCAGCGAGACGGTCGAGCCGCGCTGCGGGGCGATATCGACCAGCCCTTCTTCGGCAAGCCGTGCCAGGGCCTCGCTCACCGGGAAGCGGGAGACGCCCAATTGGCTGCAAATGGCGGACTTGTCGAGCATGGAGCCGGGGGGCAGGGCCAGCGTGACAATGGCGTCGCGTAGCGTGTTGGTGACGTCAATTGTGACGCTGCCACGCGAGAAAGTGCCCGCGGGGGGCAGAAAATCATAGGGACCGGCTTCCGTTTTCATGCTAACATGTTAGTTAGTGGCGCGTTGAATGACAATGCCGGTCCTCTCGATTGCGGGTGCAATCTGGCGAGAAAAACCGGCGGCGTAAAGCGCTTGATCGGACCTCCAGGACCCCTTTGATGAACGAACATGTCATCCAGCCGCAAGGCAAAACGCTCGTGCTCAATGCCGCCGACAATATTGCGGTGGCCCTGGCCAATCTCGATGTCGGCACCGAGACGGCGCAGGGGGTGAGCATCGTGCGGCGCGTGCCGCGCGGCCACAAGTTTGCGACGCGCGCCATTGGCGCGGGCGAGGCGGTGATGAAGTTCGGGCAGATCATCGGCTTTGCCAAGGAGGGGATCGCCCCGGGTGACTGGGTGCACGAGCACAATTGCGGGATGGGTGGAAAGGACGGCACGCTGAGCCATGACTATGCCTTTGCCGAGGGCGTGGTGCCGGTGGAGATGCTGGCGGCGAACAAGCGAGCGACCTTTGAGGGCTTCAAGCGCGCCAATGGCGATGTGGGCACCCGCAATTATGTCGGCATCCTGACCTCGGTGAACTGTTCGGCGACGGTCGCCAAGTTCATGGCCGAGGCGATCAACCGCTCGGGTGTGCTCGACGACCATCCCGAGATCGACGGCGTCATTCCCTTCGTCCATGGCACGGGTTGCGCGATGGACCTGACCGGCGAGGGCTACCAGATTTTCCGGCGCACGCAGTGGGGCTATACGTCCAACCCCAATCTGGGCGCGGCGCTCCTGGTGGGCCTCGGCTGCGAGGCCTTCCAGATCGACAAGATGAAGGAAGCCTATAACCTTTCCGAAACCGACACGTTCCAGACCATGACGATCCAGGAGATCGGCGGGACGCGGAAGATGATCGACTGGGGCGTCGAGCGCATCAAGGAAATGCTGCCGGTCGCCGCCAAGGCGCGGCGCGAAACGGTCGATGCCAGCCATCTGACGCTGGCGCTGCAATGTGGCGGTTCGGATGGCTATTCGGGCATTACCGCCAATCCGGCGCTGGGTGTGGCCGCCGATATCCTGGTCAGGAATGGCGGCACGGCCATTCTCTCGGAAACGCCGGAAATCTATGGCGCCGAACATCTGCTGACCCGCCGCGCGGTCAATCGCGAGGTCGGCGAAAAGCTGATCGAGCGTATCAAGTGGTGGGAAGACTATACGAGCCGCAATGGCGGGGAGATGAACAACAATCCCTCACCCGGCAACAAGCTGGGCGGCCTCACCACCATTCTGGAAAAATCGCTGGGCGCGGCGGCCAAGGGCGGCACGACGCCGCTGACGGCGGTTTACGAATATGCCGAAAAGGTCACCGAAAAGGGCTTCGTGTTCATGGACACGCCCGGCTTTGACCCGGTTTCGGCGACGGGTCAGGTGGCCGGTGGCGCCAATATCCTCGCCTTCACCACCGGTCGCGGCTCGGCCTATGGCTGCAAGCCGGTGCCGTCAATGAAGCTCGCCACCAATTCGGACATGTATCAGCGCATGACCGAGGACATGGACATCAATTGCGGCGACATCGTCGAGGGTGTGTCCATCGAGGCCAAGGGCCAGGAAATCTTCGACCTGATGCTCAAGGTCGCCTCGGGCGAACAGACCAAGTCGGAAGCTCTGGGCTATGGTGACAATGAATTCGTGCCGTGGCAGGTCGGGGCGGTGATGTGAGCGAGCGGCAGGACCACTGGCAGGGCGTCTATTCAAGCAAGGGCGAGAACGAGGTTTCCTGGTTCGAGGAAAACCCGGCCTTCTCGCTCGAATTGCTCGACACGGCGGGCCTTGCGACGGGGCATGCCGTCGTCGATATCGGCGGCGGCGCCTCGCGGCTGGTCGATGCGCTGGTGGCGCGCAGGCAGGACTGGGTCAGCGTGCTCGACCTGTCACAGGCGGCGCTCGACATTGCCCGTGCCCGATTGCCCGCTGATGCGCGGGTGGACTGGATCGCCGGGGATGTCACCCAATGGGTGCCGCAACGGAGTTATGATGCCTGGCACGATCGGGCGGCCCTGCATTTCCTGACCGCTCCAGAGGACCAGGCGCGTTATTCAAGTGTGATTGACAAGGCCCTCAAACCCGGCGGCTTTGCGGTGATCGGTACTTTTGCGCCCGATGGGCCGGAAAAATGCAGCGGGCTTCCGGTGGTGCGGCATGACGCTGAGAGCCTTGCGGCGCTATTGGGGCCGGGCTTTGAGCTGGTGGATCATCGCCGGCACGAGCATGTGACGCCCTGGGGCAGCGTGCAGAGATTCCAGTTCAGCACGTTTCGGAAGCGGTAGCGGGCGGTGGGGGCATCTGTGCCCTTGCGCCTCCCTCCCCTTGATGGGGAGGGAATGAGGGTGGGGTGGAGCAACGAGCGCTGCGCCTGCCATCACCCCACCCAACTCCGCTAGGGTCCGGACTCAATTGCACCAATAGGTTATGGCAGCAGGGATGAGCGCTGCGGCCAGGAAGTTTCTGGCGAGCTTGTCGTAGCGTGTGGCGATGCGCCTCCAATCCTTGAGGCGGCACCAGAGGCGTTCCACCAGGTTTCGGGCCTTGTAAGCATCGCGGTCATATGGGATCGGCGCGCGCCGGCTGGCGGTAGAGGGAATGACGACCTGAGCGCCCTGCGCAGTGATGGCGGCGCGGATGGCGTTGGTGTCGTATCCACGATCAGCAATGAGACGGTCGAAGCGACCGGCGGCCTTTTCGATCACGGCACCGGCCATGGTCATGTCGTTGATATTGCCGGCCGAGACCATGAGCAGGCGTGGTCGGCCCTGGGCGTCGGTCAGTCCGTGGAGCTTGCTGGTGCGTCCGCCACGCGAGATGCCGATGGCCTGCGCGAAGGCCCCCCTTTTGCACCGCCCGCCGAACGGTGCGCCTTGATATGGGTCGCGTCGAGGGCGACAGTGCCCCAGATGCCATTGTGCCCGGTCAGCGCCTCGAACATGCCCAGCCAGATGCCTTGCCGGCTCCAGCGGTTGAAGCGGTTGTAGATCGTCGTGTACGGCCCATATTCAGGCGGGCAATCACGCCAGCGCGCTCCGCTCTTGAGCATGTGCACGATGCCCGAGATCACCCGACGGTCATCGACCCGATGCGCCCCCTTGCGACCGCGAGGCAGTAAGGGCTCGATGCGTGCCCACTCCGCATCGCTCAACCACGTCAATTGTCGCTGTTTCATAACGGTCTCCTCTCGGAAACCTTGAATCACAACTCACGCCAGACGGGAATCCTTATTGAGTACAGACCCTAGGCCTGCGGCCAAGCTTCGCTACCCTCCCCATCAAGGGGAGGGAGGCTAAGGAACCGATGCTCAGGTGTTCACAAACCGCACCTTCCCGATATGCGGCAGATTTCTGTTGCGCTGGGCGTAGTCGATGCCGTAGCCGACGACGAATTCATCGGGAATGTCGAAGCCGATCCAGCGGGCGGGGACGTCGGTCTCGCGGCGGCTCGGCTTGTTCAGCAGAGCGCAGACTTCCATGCGGCGCGGATGGCGGGTTTCGAGGATTTCGAGCACGTGCTTGAGCGTGTGGCCGGTGTCGATGATGTCCTCGACCACCAGCACGTCGCGGCCGTGAATTTCGCCGCGCAGGTCCTTAAGGATGCGTACCTCGCGGCTCGATTCCATGGCGTCGCCATAGGACGAGGCCTCGATGAAGTCGACCTCGACCGGCAGGTCGATCTCGCGGACGAGATCGGCGATGAAGATGAAGGAGCCGCGCAGTAGGCCGACCACGACGAGCTTGTCGGTGTCCTTGAAGGCGTCGGTGATTTCATGGGCCAGGGCCTCGACGCGGGCGGCGATGGCCTTGGCGGAGATCAGCTGGTCGACGGTGTAGGGGGCTTGGGGCATTCCATGCACTCTCGCTTGGCGCACCCTCCCCCTTGAGGGGAGGGCCGGGGTGGGGGTGTCGAAGCCCCAGACAAGTTTTTGGGGGCGCCGAAAGACCGACACCCCCACCCTGCTCGATTCAACGGACTTGGCAAGGGCCAAGTCCTATCTCGCTTCCAGCCATTCGAGCTTAGCTCTTATGGCCTCCTTACCTCAAAATGGTCCACCGGACCATTTTACCCTTCGGGTTGGCTCGAAGCCCCACAAGGGGGAGGGTGAGAAGGAGCCGAAGCTTCCCGCCATTCGACCATAGGTCTCATGGCCTGCTCGCCTCAAATCGCGCCACAGGCGCGATTTGCCCGTTGGGACGGCTCTCAGCGAGGCAAATCCGTCTTGCCCATCAGGTCGAAATCGATGGAGCGGGCGGCCTGGCGGCCTTCGCGGATGGCCCAGACGACGAGCGACTGGCCGCGGCGCATGTCGCCGGCGGCATAGACCTTGGGAACCGTGGTCTTGTAGCTCATGGTGTCGGCGAAGAGATTGCCGCGCTTGTCATACTGGGCGCCCAGCTCGGTCAGCATGCCGTCCTGGATGGGACCGGCAAAGCCGATGGCGAGGAGGACTAGGTCCGCCTTGATGACGAATTCGGTGCCTGGAATGGGCTGGCGCTTGCGATCGACGCGGGCGCATTCGACGCCGGTGACATTGCCTTGGGCATCGCCGATGATCTTCATCGTGCCGGCGGAGAATTCGCGGATGGCGCCTTCGGCCTGGCTGGACGAGGTGCGCATCTTGACCGCCCAATTGGGCCAATTGGTCAGCTTGTTCTCGAGCTCGGGCGGCATGGGCCGCACGTCGAGCTGGGTGACGGCGATGGCGCCCTGGCGGAAGCTGGTGCCGACGCAGTCCGAAGCGGTGTCACCACCGCCCACGACCACGACATGCTTGCCGGCGGCCGAGAGCTGGAATTCGCTCGACACATCCTCGCCACCGACGCGACGGTTCTGCTGCACCAGGAACGGCATGGCGAAGTGGACGCCGGCGAAAGAGACGCCCTCGACATCCACGGGACGCGGCTTTTCGGCGCCACCGGCCAGCAGCACGGCGTCGTGGCTGTTCTGCAGGTCCGAGAGCGGCGTGGTGACGCCGACATTGACGCCATAGTGGAAGGTGGCGCCCTCGGCTTCCATCTGGGTGACGCGGAAGTCGATGTGTTCCTTTTCCATCTTGAAGTCGGGAATGCCATAGCGCATGAGGCCGCCCGCCTTGGGCTCGCGCTCATAGACATGGACATCGTGACCGGCGCGGGCCAGCTGCTGGGCCGCGGCGAGACCGGCCGGACCGGAACCGACCACGGCAACCTTCTTGCCCGTCTTGCTGGCCGGCACCTGCGGCTTGATCCAGCCCGATCGGATGGCCTTGTCGGCAATGGCCTGCTCGACGGTCTTGATGGCGACCGGCACATCCTCGAGGTTCAGCGTGCAGGCTTCCTCGCAGGGGGCGGGGCAGATGCGGCCGGTAAATTCGGGGAAGTTGTTGGTCGAGTGGAGGTTGCGGGCAGCCTCCTCCCAATCGCCGTTGTAGACGAGGTCGTTCCAGTCCGGGATCTGGTTATTGACCGGGCAGCCCGTATCGCCATGGCAGAACGGAATGCCGCAATCCATGCAGCGCGCGGCCTGGTCCACCACCCGTCCCTCGGAAAGGGGGATGGTGAACTCGCCGAAATGGCGGATGCGATCAGAGGCCGGCTCGTAGCGGGGCTCTTCGCGTTCGATTTCGAGAAAGCCTGTTACCTTACCCATTGCTCCCTCTCCTTATTCTGCGGCTGCATGGGCGCCCGATGAGCGCTTCTTTTCCATCTCGAGGATGGCGCGGCGATATTCGACAGGCATGACCTTGACGAACTTGGCGCGCATCTCGGCCCAGTTTTCCAGGATCTGCTTGGCCCGGGTCGAACCGGTATAGTGCAGATGGTTGGAAATGAGCTGATGCAGACGCTCGTCATCGTGCTTGGTCATGTCGCCCGAAATGTCGACACGGCCATGCCATTCGAGGTCGCCGCCATGGTGGTGGAGCTTGCGCATGAGGTCTTCTTCCTCCTGCACCGGCTCAAGATCGACCATGGCGAGGTTGCAGCGCGAGCGGAAGGTTCCGTCCTCGTCCAGCACATAGGCCACGCCACCCGACATGCCGGCGGCGAAGTTGCGGCCGGTCTTGCCGATGACGACGACAAGGCCGCCGGTCATGTATTCGCAGCCATGGTCACCCGTGCCCTCGACCACGGCGATGGCGCCGGAGTTGCGGACAGCAAAGCGTTCCCCGGCCACGCCGCGGAAATAGCACTCACCGGCGACTGCGCCATAGAGCACGGTATTGCCCACGATGATCGAATCTTCCGGCACGATACCGATCGTGTCGGATGGCCGGACGACGATGCGGCCGCCCGAGAGGCCCTTGCCGACATAGTCGTTGGCGTCGCCGATCATGTCGATCGAGATGCCCTTGGCAAGGAAGGCACCAAAAGCCTGGCCGGCGGTGCCGCGCAGGGTGATGGAGATGGTGTCTTCGGGCAGGCCCGCATGACCATACTTCCTGGCCAATGCACCCGAGAGCATGGCGCCGGCCGAGCGGTCGCGGCTGCGAATGGGCAGCTCGATCTGCACGGGCGTGCCGTTTTCGAGGGCGGGTGCCGCCAGTTCGACCAGCTTGCGGTCGAGCACGGATTCTAGGTGATGGTTCTGGGTTTCCGAATGGAACAGCGTGTCACCGCCGAGCGGCTCGGGCTTGTAGAACACCTTGGAGAGGTCGAGCCCAAAGCTCTTCCAGTGATCGTCGGCCCGGCGCTGGTCGAGCAGGTCGGAGCGGCCGATCAGCTCGTCGAGCGTCTTGGCGCCGAGCGAGGCCATGAGGCCGCGCAGTTCTTCGGCGACGAAGAAGAAGTAGTTGATGACGTGTTCGGGCGTGCCCTTGAAGCGCTTGCGCAGCACCGGGTCCTGGGTGGCGACGCCAACCGGGCAGGTGTTGAGATGGCACTTGCGCATCATGATGCAGCCGGCCGCGATCAGTGGCGCGGTCGAGAAGCCGAATTCGTCGGCCCCGAGCAGGGCACCGATGAGAACGTCGCGGCCGGTCTTGAGACCGCCATCGACCTGGAGCCGCACGCGGGCCCGCAGGCGGTTCAGCACCAGCGTCTGATGGGTTTCGGCGAGGCCTATTTCCCACGGTCCGCCGGCATGCTTGAGTGAGGTCAGCGGGGACGCGCCGGTGCCGCCATCATAACCGGAAATGGTGATGTGGTCGGCGCGCGCCTTGGCAACGCCGGCCGCCACCGTGCCGACACCGACTTCGCTGACCAGCTTGACCGAGATATCGGCCTGCTCATTGACGTTCTTGAGATCGTAGATGAGCTGGGCGAGGTCTTCGATGGAATAGATGTCGTGGTGCGGGGGCGGCGAAATCAGGCCCACGCCCGGCGTCGAGTGACGGGTCTTGGCAACGATCCAGTCGACCTTGTGGCCAGGCAGCTGCCCGCCTTCGCCGGGCTTGGCACCCTGCGCGACCTTGATCTGGATCTGGTCGGAATTGACCAGATATTCGGTGGTGACGCCGAAGCGGCCCGACGCGACCTGCTTGATGGCCGAGCGCAAGGGGTTGCGCGACCCATCGGGCAGGGGCTTGTAGCGATCGGGCTCTTCGCCACCTTCACCGGTATTGGACTTGCCGCCAATGCGGTTCATGGCAATGGCCAGGGTCGTATGGGCCTCGCGGCTGATCGAGCCGAAGGACATGGCGCCGGTGACGAAGCGACGAACGATATTGGCGGCCGGCTCGACCTCGTCGAGCGCGATGGGCGCGCCAAGCGGCTTGATGTCGAACAGGTGCCGGATGGCGAGATAGCCGTTCTCGCCGGCGTTCACGCGCGATGCAAAGCTGTCATAGCGCTCCTGGGCGGTTTCCGGGCTTTCCTCGGCAGTGCGGACGGCATGCTGCAGGTCGGCCACCACATCGGGGCTCCAGGCGTGCTTTTCGCCGCGAATGCGGTAGGCATATTCGCCACCGACATCGAGCGCCTTGCGCAGGACGGCGTCGCCGCCAAAGGCGTCTTGGTGGCGCCGGACGGTTTCCTCGGACACTTCGGCGAGACCGACGCCTTCGATCGAGGTCGCGGTGCCGAAGAAATACTTCTTCACAAATTCTGAGTTGAGCCCGATGGCGTCGAAAATCTGCGCGCCGCAATAGGACTGGTAGGTCGAAATGCCCATCTTGGACATGACCTTGAGGAGGCCCTTACCGACGCTCTTGATGTAGCGATAGACCACTTCATCGGCCGAGACTTCAGGCGGATATTCGCCTTCGGCATGGAGGGCCGCCAGCGCCTCGAAGGCGAGATAGGGGTTGATCGCCTCGGCGCCATAGCCGGCGAGCATGGCGAAATGGTGCATTTCGCGGGCTTCGCCGGTCTCGACCACCAGACCCGAGGAGGTGCGCAGACCCTTGCGGATCAGGTGGTGATGCACGGCCGCCGTCGCCAGCAGTGCCGGAATGGCAATGCGGTCGGCTGCGACCAGACGGTCGGAGAGGATGATGATGTTGTATTCACCGCGCACCGCCTCTTCGGCAATGGCGCAGATGTCCTCGAGGGCGGCTTCCATGCCGGCGGCGCCCTTGTCGGCCATATAGGTGATGTCGATGGTCTTGGTCTTGAACTGGTTGTCGCGCATGTCACCGATGGCGCGGATCTTTTCGAGATCCTCGTTGGTGAGAATGGGCTGACGCACTTCGAGACGCTTTTCGCGCGAAGAGCCTTCGAGATCGAGAATGTTGGGGCGCGGGCCGATGAAGCTGACCAGCGACATGACCGATTCCTCGCGGATCGGGTCGATGGGCGGGTTGGTGACCTGCGCGAAGTTCTGCTTGAAATAGGTGTAGAGGAGCTTCGACTTGTTCGAGAGCGCCGAAATGGGCGTGTCCGTGCCCATCGAGCCCACGGCCTCCTGGCCGGTGGTGGCCATGGGCGCCATCAGGAGCTTGATGTCTTCCTGGGTGTAGCCAAAGGCCTGCATGCGGTCGAGCAGGCTCTCCGAGCTCTTGGGCGCCTGCGGCTCGGTGGCCGGCAGGTCCTCGAGCACGATCTGGCTGCGGGCGAGCCATTCGGCATAGGGGTTCTTGGTGGCGAGGGCCTTCTTCACTTCCTCGTCGGAAATGATGCGGCCTTCCTCAAGGTCGATCAGCAGCATGCGGCCGGGCTGCAGGCGCCAGCGCTCGACGATGTCCTCATCGGGAATATCGAGCACGCCCGATTCCGAGGCGAGGACCACATGGCCTTCGCGAGTCACCAGATAGCGGGCCGGGCGCAGGCCGTTGCGGTCGAGCGTGGCCACGACGTAGCGGCCGTCGGAGAGCGACATGGCGGCCGGACCGTCCCAGGGCTCCATGAGGGCGGCGTGATATTCGTAGAAGGCGCGGCGCTCTTCATCCATCAGCGGGTTGCCGGCCCAGGCTTCCGGGATCAGCATCATGGCCGCATGGGGCAGCGCATAGCCGCCGCGCACGAGGAATTCGAGCGCGTTGTCGAAGCAGGCCGTGTCCGACTGGCCTTCATAGGAGATCGGCCAGATCTTGGTGATGTCGTCGCCGAACTTGGGCGAGGAGACCGAAGCCTGGCGGGCGGCCATCCAGTTGACGTTGCCGCGAATGGTGTTGATCTCACCATTGTGGGTGGTCATGCGATAGGGATGGGCCAGCTTCCAGGAGGGGAAGGTGTTGGTCGAGAAGCGCTGGTGCACCAGGGCAATGGCGCTTTCGAAATCGGGGTCGGACAGGTCGGTATAGAAAGCGCCCAGCTGATAGGCCAGGAACATGCCCTTGTAGACCAGGGTGCGGGCGGACATGGAGACGACATAGAAACCATTGTCGCTGTCGCTTTCCGGCACCGCCTTGTAGACGGTGTTGGAAATGACCTTGCGCACGATCAGCAGCTTGCGCTCGAATTCATCGAGCGTCAGGCCGTCGGGGCGCGCGATAACCATCTGCTCGATGATCGGCTGGGTGGCGATGACGCCTTCGGAGAGCCTGGAATTGTCGAAGGGCACGACGCGCTCGCCCAGCAGCGAGAGACCTTCCTGTTCGAGGCACTTGCGCACCAGCGTGGCACAACGATCGCGCAGGGCGGTGTCGTTGGGATAGAAGATCATCGCCACGGCATAGGCGTGCTTTTCGGGCAGGGCGAAGGGCAGGACCTTCTTGAAGAAGGCATGCGGGGTCTGCACCAGGATGCCGGCGCCATCGCCCATCAGCGGGTCGGCACCCACGGCGCCGCGGTGTTCGAGGTTCTCGAGGATTTCGAGACCCTTCTGCACCACTTCATGGCTGGGCTTGTTCTTGATGTTGGCGATCATGCCGATGCCGCAGGCATCGTGCTCCTGCGCCGGATCGTAGAGACCCTGGGCTGCGGGGCGACCTTCGACGCGCTTGCCGTCGAGAATCAGGGTTTTGCGATTGGCTTGTTCCGTCTGGGCGGGAATTCCGGTCCGTACGTTTGCCATGGCTCAACCTCGTTCTGTTCGGCCCGCTCGTCGGGCTGTTGCTCTATTCGCGCATCCTGGTGTTGCCGGTGTGCCGGCGGGGCGGATGCATGCTTACCTCTCGGGGCGCAGTGTTCAGCCGGGTCGTACTACACAGTACGGCTCGAATGAGCAACTTCGCGTCCATGCGTGGGGAGCGGCACTGCATCCAAATGGCCGCTCATAATTCGAGCTTGGGTCAAGCGTCCTTCCAAAGGAAGTCCTGTCAACCGCTGTTAGCTCCGCCTGTCCGTTTCCGTTATCGACTAACGGGCCAGCCGGACCAGCGTGCGCCGCTTGCCGCGGAGAGCGGGGCGATGCGTCAGATAGGACAGACATGCTGCCCTAACGACGGCACATTTGCACAATTCAAAACGGGGGGCAAGCGGTTTTGCCGCGGTTCGGACACAAAAAATAGGACTTGCCGCAAAAAACGATAGGAAACTGTAGGAAATTGGCCCCGAAAATGCGTGGGGCGCCCCGGTGGAGCGCCCCATTTGCTGACCGGACGGTCAAAAAGTCCTATTCAAGATGCGATTTGATGAACCAAAGGTTCTTGTCGAGGTCGCGCGAGAACGCCGTCAGGATGTCGGCCGTGTCGGCGTCGCCCGCCTCGTCGGTGGCGTCGATGTCTTCGCGCACCTGGTTGGCCAGCTTGCCGAAGCGCTCTGCGAGTGCGGCCAGATGGTCGGGCACCTTCTTGATATCGGTGGGATAGGCCGAAAGGCTGGTGGCCTTGGCAACGACCTGGCTGGTGCCGAGCGGGGTGCCATCAAGCTGGGCAATGCGCTCGGCAATGACGTCGACGTGGGTGTCGATGCTGGCGCGCATGGGATCGAGCATTTCATGCACGGCGATGAAATTGGGACCCTTGAGGTTCCAGTGGGCCTGCTTGGTGATGAGCGCAAGATCAATGCTGTCGGCAAGGCGCGCGTTAAGCACGTCGATTACCGCAGATTTCGCATTGGCCTTGAGATCGATGGATGGGGTTTTCATCGGGAAACTTCCTGACGCTGGTTGATGGGGCGGGCGCTTGGGCCTGTGCCTGATCAACTTTCTGACGCGCGGAGGGGTTCCATTGGACCGGTCGGCACGGCCGAGACATGGCGGCCTGGTGTGGGTCAAAAAGAACGCGGCCCCAGTGGGGCCGCGCGGAATTGCGTCGAGACTGCGGTGACTTAGTTGACCGATTTGTCCTCGATGGTGGCGGTGCCGCCATTGACGGGGATGGTGCGGGCCTTCTTGCTCTCGGGCAGCTCGCGCTTCAGTTCGAGATGCAGGAGGCCGTTTTCGAGCGTGGCACCCTGAACCTCGACGTAGTCAGCGAGCTGGAAGCGCAGCTCAAAGGCGCGCTCGGCAATGCCGCGATGGAGGAATTCCCTTTTGCTGTCAGCAGCTTCGGCTGGCTTGGCGCCCTTGACGACGAGGCTGTTTTCCTTGGTTTCGACGGCGATGTCGCCATTGGAGAAGCCGGCGACCGCGATCGAGATGCGATAGGCGTCGTCGCCGGTGCGCTCGATATTGTAGGGCGGGTAGGTCTTGGCTTCCTGGGCGCCCAGCGAATCGAGGCGGTTGAACAGCCGGTCAAAGCCGACGGTGGAGCGATAAAAGGGCGAGAAATCAATGGTCTGCATGGTCACATTCTCCGATTGAGCAACGTGGTTGATGGTCGACCGGTGCCTGCTGGAAGCGCTCCCTGATGCGGCGAGCGACCTGCCGGGGCAGGGCCGGTGTCCCCGGATATCCGGCGGACAGCATTGATGTAGGTGGGCCTGTTCCGGGTTCAAGAGGGGGCCAGGACTGCGTTGATGAACGGAACATGAATGGCGCGCTCCGCCCCCGTTCAGATGCGGGGGACTAGAACGGGGCATGTGGACGCGGCCGGAATGATCCGGTTCGGGAGTTCACGTCCTGACGGTTCCATCAACCCGCCCCCCGCATGGAGCCGCGCAGACCTGAAAAGCCAGCAGCCAACCCGGTTGCTGGCTTTTCTTTCTTCATCTCCCGCCATTATGGTCGCGCCATGTAATTGCGCATCGCGTGAGGCTTCGTCTTGACCGCCCAGATCGACCCCAATGGCCCCAGGCTGGTTTCCATTCCCACCAATCCGGTCCCCGAAGGCGCGCGGGTCGGGTTCTTCACCACCGCGGACAAGGTGCGCCTGCGCTATGCGCTGTGGCCGAAATCGGAAGGTCCGCAGCGCGGCACGGTGTGCCTGGTGCAGGGGCGCACCGAATATATCGAGAAATATTTCGAGACCATCGCCGACTTCCGGCGACGCGGCTTTGCGGTGGCGACCTTCGACTGGCGCGGCCAGGGCGGCTCGGACCGGCTGATCGGGGACCGGACCGTGGGCTATGTGGACCGGTTCGAGGATTATTGGACCGACCTCAAGAGCTTCCACGCCGATATCCTGCTGCCCGATTGTCCCGGGCCATTTTACCTGGTGGGTCATTCCATGGGCGGGCTGGCGAGCCTGATGGCGGCGACGCGCGACCGCATGATGTTCGACCGGGTGTTCCTCTCGGCGCCCATGGTGGGGCTGCATGGCATGGATGAGAGCCTGCCCCGCTGGGCGGCGATCGCCGAGACGGCGAGTTTCCTCGGGCTGGGCAGGGTGCCGCTCAAGCGCAAGGGCGACCGGCGGCCCGACGAGTCCATGTATCCAAACAACCCCCTGACCTCGGACATGCTGCGCTACAAGCGCATGGTGGAAACGGTGCGGGCCGATGACAGTCTCTATATCGGCTCGCCGAGTTTCCGCTGGCTGGCGGCGGCGATGCGCGCCATGCTGGAGACGCGACAGGACCGTTTTCCCGGCGAGATCCGCATTCCGCTCTTGATCCTGGCGGCGGCGCGCGAACAGATCGTCTCCACCCCGGCCATCGAGCAATTGGGGCTGCGCCTGCGCACCGGGCGGCACATGGTGATCGCCGGGTCGCGGCACGAAATGTTCATGGAGAACGACAACGTGCGCGGCCAGGTGTTCGCCGCCTTCGATGCCTTCATCACCCAGCAGAGCAGCTAGGGCGACTAGGCCCTGTTGACGACGTCCAGCGCCTGTTCCAGCAGTTCAGGGGTCGCGGCGGCGATGACATTGCCACCACCAGAGGGTTCGGAGCCGTCCCAGCAGGCAATGGCGCCGCCGGCCTCGCGGATGATGGGCACCAATGCGGCGATGTCATAGGTGTTGAGATAGGGCTCGATCACCAGATCGGCCTGACCGGCGGCGAGAAGCGCATAGCCATAACAATCCATGCCGAAGCGCTGCAGGCGCGTAATGGTCTCGATGGCCTGCCACTTGTTCCAGTGTTCGCCCTTGAACAAGTTCGGCGTGGTGGTGAAGACCCGTGCTGCTGTCAGATCGGTTTCGCCGCTGGTTCGGTTGGCGATGTGCTGGTCGCCGCGACGATAGGTCGAGCGGCCCGGGACAGCCAGGAATTCCTCGCCGATGAAGGGCTGGCTCATGAGCCCGGCCACGGCCACCCCATCCACGGCAAAACCGATCAAGGTGCCCCAGACCGGCGCACCCGAGATGAAGGCTCGGGTGCCATCGACCGGGTCAATGATCCAGGAGAAGCGGCTCTCGCCGGTGGCGCCCCATTCCTCGCCAATGATGGCATGATCGGGAAAGGCCTCGGCGATGACGGCGCGAATGGCCGTCTCGGCGCCCTTGTCGGCTTCGGTCACCGGGTCGAAGCCGGCGTGCAGCTTGTTGTCGATGGCGAGCGGGGTGCGGAACAGGGGCAATGTCAGCCGTGCCGCGGCCTCTCCGGCAGCGCGCAGGGTGTCTTCCACCAGGGAAAAGTCAATCTCGGAGGCGCTCATGAGGTGTCTTTCGAGGCAAGGTGCTGAAGTCACGGCAAATAATTCAAGTTCACGAGAAGTTGAAGGGCAAAATCGCGCGACAATGAAAGGACAATGCTGTGACTGTTCTGATTCATTTTTGCAACAAGACCGGTTTGATCTGCTGTGGGCAATGTTGTTCGCGCTTGTCGCGGGGCGAAAATAGGATCATCCCGAAAGGGCATGGTGCGTCACCGGGCACAGATCGCAGGTCGCGATGGCCGCGCCCGGTGGACATCGTTCCTCCCTTGACTGGGGCCGCCTTTGGGGGCGGCCCCCTTGTTTTTGGATTATTCGGCGGCCGCCTGCTCCGGCGCGGGATTGACGCCGGCCAGGGCCACGAGGTCGAGGCCGATCAGGGTGAGGATCAGGCGTTCGATCAGGCCCTTGATGCTGTCAAAGCCGGCATTCTTTTCCAGCGTTACCTCGTTCATGTAGAGGTGGCGGCTGATCTCGATCTGCAGGGCGTGGACGCCATGCTGGGGGCGGCCATAGGCGCGGGTGCAGAAGCCCCCGGCATAGGGCCGGTTGCGGGCCACCTTGAGGCCGGCCGAGGCAAAGACGGTTTCCACCAGATCGACCAGCGGGGAAGCGCAGGTGGTGCCGTAGCGGTCGCCCAGAACGATATCGGGCGTGGCGCGCTCGCCATGGCGCCCCAGGCGCGGCATGGAATGGCAGTCGATCAGCACGGCCAGGCCGAAATTGGCGACGGATTCGCTGAGCAGCTTCTGCAGGGCCGCATGGTAGGGGTGGTAGATGCCCTCGATGCGCATGCGCGCATCGTCCAGGGTCAGCCGCTCGCGATAGATGGGCTTGTTCTCGGCCACGACACGCGCCAGCGTGCCCAGGCCCGCCGCAACGCGGGGCGAGGTGGTGTTGAACCGGTCCGAGAGCGGCTCGACGAACATGGTGGGGTCGAGTTCCCAGGGCTCGCGATTGACGTCGAGATAGGCGCGGGGGAAATGCGCCCGCAGCAGCGGCGCGCCCAGATGCGGCGCGCGGGCAAAGAGCTCATCGACAAAGGCATCTTCGGACTGGCGGATCGAGAGATGGTCGAGCCGGGCCATGGCCAGGAACCGGGCCGGATAGACACGCCCGGAATGGGGCGAGTTGAAAACCACGGGCGCCACGAGCCGCCGGGGACGTATAGTTTCGAATGCCGGTTGATCCCAATAGTCGGACCGCACGCAGGTTCCCCCAAACCAGCGATTATCGTGTCGCTGGCAGTGATTGTTGAGCTTATGCCCGGGTCGAGCCCGAAGCCGCGAAGCAGTTCCGGGCGCCCGATGCACAAGTGTGGCGCGTGGCGAACCGAATGTCCAGAATGTCGCACAAACGCGAACAGCGCGGAAAACCGGCCCGAATGGTCAGCTAGAGGTTGCGAAAGCGGCAGGGTGGCATAAACATCGGCGCAAACACCGACTCAGCCGCCGGCATTGCCCAAGGGGTTATTTGATGAAGCGAATCCTGCTCGCCGAAGACGACAACGACATGCGCCAGTTCCTGACACGGGCGCTCAAGAACGCCGGCTATGAGGTGGTGTCGTTCGACAACGGGCTTTCGGCCTATGAGCGCCTGCGCGAGGAACCGTTCTCGCTGCTGCTTTCGGACATCGTGATGCCGGAAATGGACGGGATCGAACTGGCGCGCCGCGCCACCGAACTGGACCCCGACCTCAAGGTCATGTTCATCACCGGCTTTGCGGCAGTGGCGCTGAACCCGGACAGCGACGCGCCCAAGGATGCCTCGGTGCTCTCCAAGCCGTTCCATCTCAAGGACCTCGTCAACGAGGTCGAGCGGCTGCTGGCCGCCTAGGAAACCCTGCTGCGGCGGCCATCTGACGAGCATTTCTGCGCTTCCGGTGCTCACGTACTCATGTACGCTCCGCCAAAGCCCTGCGAGCGCAGCTCTGCGGGCGTTCTTACTGGAAAATGTCCACTGGACATTTTCCTTGCGCGCGAACTTCTCAAAATACCCGCCAGCTGACTCGCCGCAGCGAATTTCCACAGAGTTCCAACTCTGCGGTTTTGGCTCTTGACCACGCGTGAGGATTTGTGGTCTATCCGCGCCACCGGAGACGCCCCAGGGCGTTCCGTCCCGGAGAGATGGGCGTGTAGCTCAGCGGGAGAGCACTACGTTGACATCGTAGGGGTCACAAGTTCGATCCTTGTCACGCCCACCATCTCTCTTTCTTCCCTGCCCCCAGGCAGCGGGTGCGTAGCTCAGCGGGAGAGCACTGCCTTCACACGGCAGGGGTCACAGGTTCAATCCCTGTCGCACCCACCATTTCTCCAAATTTCACAAAGATTTGAGCGCTGGTGCAACCATTGCGCCTGCGCGCCGTTTGCCGTGCTGGGGAAGTCTGCGCGGTTAGCCGAATGAGTATCCATGAGACCGGCCAAGGGCCCGATATGCCGAGCGAGGACGCGCGGTTCCGGCTGCTGGTGAACTCCATCACCGATTATGCGATCTACATGCTGGACCGCGACGGAGTGATAACGACCTGGAACCGCGGTGCGGAACGCATCAAGGGCTATACCGCCGATGAGATCGTCGGGCGGCATTTCTCCACCTTCTATACTGAAGAAGACCGGGCAGCGGGATTGCCGGAACGGGCGCTGGCCAATGCGGCGCGGGAGGGTCGTTTCGAGGCCGAAGGCTGGCGCCTGCGCAAGGATGGCAGCCGGTTCTGGACCAATGTGGTGATCGACGCGATCCGCGACGCCGAGGGCCAGGTGATCGGCTTTGCCAAGATCACCCGCGACCTGACGGAGCGGAAAAAGGCGCAGATGGCGCTGGCCGCCAGCGAGGAACAGTTCCGCCGGCTGGTGCTCAATGTCACCGACTATGCCATCTTCATGCTCGACGCCAATGGCATCGTGTCGAGCTGGAACCTGGGGGCGGAACGCATCAAGGGCTATGCGGCCGAGGAAATCATCGGCCAGCATTTTTCCCAATTCTACCCGGAAGCGGAGCGGGCGCGGGGGACCCCCGAGGCGGGGCTCGAAACGGCGCGGCGCGAGGGGCATTTCCAGGCCGAGGGCTGGCGGGTGCGCAGGGATGGCTCGCAGTTCTGGGCGAGCGTGGTGATCGACGCCATTCATGACGAGGCCGGCGCGGTGATCGGCTTTGCCAAGATCACCCGCGACGTGACTGAGCGCATGGAACAGCAGAAGCGGCTGGACCAGGCGCGCGAGGAGCTGTTCCAGGCCCAGAAGCTGGAGGCGATCGGCCAGTTGACCGGCGGGGTGGCGCACGATTTCAACAATCTGCTCATGGTGGTGCTGGGGAGCCTCGAAACCCTGGGCCGGCGGCTGACGCTGGACGAGCGCGAAGCGCGGCTATTGGACAATGCGCTGCAGGCGGCGCAGCGCGGGGCGCAGCTGACCCAGCGCATGCTGGCCTTTGCCCGCAAGCAGGAGCTGGAGCAGAAGGAAGTGGACCTGCCCGAACTGGTGCGCGGCATGAGCGGACTGCTCGGCCGGACGCTTGGGCCCTCGATCCAGATCGAGACACGGTTCCCTCTGGCGCTGCCGCATGCATGGGCCGACGCCAACCAGATCGATTCAGCGCTGCTCAACCTGGCGGTCAATGCCCGCGATGCCATGCCCGAGGGCGGCACGCTGGTGATCGCGGCCCACGCGGCCGAGATTGGCCAGGGCGATCCGCAATTGGCGCCGGGGCGCTATGTGGTGCTGGCGGTCGATGACAGTGGCGAGGGCATGGATGCCGCAACCCTGGCCCGCGCCACCGACCCGTTCTTCACCACCAAGGGGGTGGGCAAGGGGACGGGGCTGGGTCTCTCGATGGTGCAGGGCATTGCCGAGCAATCCGGCGGCCGGCTCCGGATCGAAAGCCAGAAGGGACAGGGGACGCGTGTCGAAATCTGGCTCAGGGCGGTGGCGGAAAAGGCCGAGGATGTCGCCGCGCCGGCGCCATTGCCTGCGGCCGGGGAGAGCGGGCCGATGCGGCGGCTCAAGGTGCTGGCGGTGGATGACGACGCGCTTGTGCTGCTCAATACCGTGATGATGCTGGAGGAGCTGGGGCACGCCGTGGTGGAGGCGCATTCGGGGCAAAAGGCACTCGAGGCGCTGGCGGCGGCGACGGATTTCGACCTGGTGATCACCGACCAGGCCATGCCGCGCATGACCGGCATGGCATTGGCCGAGGAGATTGCGGCGCGCTGGCCGGGCCTGCCGGTGATCCTGGCCAGCGGCTATGCCGAAATCGAGGAGGCCAGGGCGCTCAAGCTGCCGCGGCTGGCCAAGCCCTTCGGACAGGCGGAACTGGCGCGGATGCTGCGCCGGGTCTGCGAGGGCGCGGGGCTGGTGCACCCGGCGTGACCGGGGCTCACCACATGGTCTGCTTCGCCCGCTCGGGCCAGGCCTGGTCATAAGCCTCGCCGCCGACCTGGTTCTGGGTCATGGCCGCCAGCATCTGGCCGGGCGTGGGGAGCGTCGCCGGATCGACATGGCGTTCCGGGTTCCACAATTCGGAGCGGATGATTGCCCGGGCGCACTGGAAATAGAGCTCGTCGATGGCAAGCACGATGACGGAGCGCGGCGCCTTGTCGTCCACGGCGAAGCTCGCGAGCAGGTCGGGATCGATGGAGAGGTGGGCGCGGCCATTGACGCGCAGCGTGGTGCCCGAGCCGGGAATGAGGAAGAGGAAGGCGCAGCGCGGATCGCGCACGATATTGCGCAGGCTGTCGATGCGGTTATTGCCGCGCCGGTCGGGCATCATCAGCGTCTTTTCGTCATGGATGCGCACAAAGCCCGGCCGGTCGCCGCGGGGCGAGCAGTCCACGCCCTCCGGGCCGATTGTGGCCAGGGCCACGAAGGGGCTGGCCTCGATCAGAAGCCGATAGTCCGGCGTCATGGCGCGGGCAACCTTGACGGTGGAGGCGGCGACAGGGGCGGGCTGGTAGAGCGCTTCGAGCTGGGCGAGCGAGGCAATGGTGGTCATGTTGAGGTCACGGGGGCGCGAGGGAATGAACGAATTGTGGGAAACAGACGTAACTAAGCCTATATGATCGGCGAATGACAGGCCGACGAAAGGAGCACCGACATGGACGCCCATGCTTTTCCCGTGACCCGGACCGATGCCGAATGGCGCGAACGCCTGACGGAAGAACAATATTACATCATGCGCCAGCATGGCACCGAGCGGCCGGGGAGCTGCGCCCTGCTGCATGAAAAGCGGCCGGGGACCTTTTCCTGCGCCGGATGCGAAACGCCGCTCTTTGCCGCGTCGCTGAAATTCGAGAGCGGCACCGGCTGGCCCAGCTTCAACGATCCCATCCCCGGTTCGGTGGAGACCACGACGGACCGCTCGCACGGTATGGTGCGCACGGAGGTGCATTGCGCCACCTGCGGCAGCCATCTGGGGCATGTGTTCCCGGACGGGCCGCCGCCGACCGGGCTGCGCTATTGTATCAATGGCGTGGCGCTGAATTTCGAACCCAACGCTTAGGCAAAGCCCCGGATGAAAATCCGGGGCTTTTTCATGTGCCGCGGGGCTTGGCGCGGCTGGTGGCGGGGGCGGCGATGGGGTCGTCGGGCCAGGGGTGGCGCGGGTAGCGGCCCTTGAGATCCTTCATCACATCCTTCCAGGAGCCGCGCCAGAAACCGGGCAGGTCGCGCGTGGTCTGGATAGGCCGGTGGGCGGGGGAGAGCAGGACCAGGAGCAGCGGCACCTTGCCATTGGCGATGGTCGGATGGCGGTCGAGGCCGAACAGTTCCTGCACGCGGATTTCCAGCGCCGGGCCATTTTCGGCACCATAGTCGATGGGCAGGTGACTGCCCGAGGGCGCGTGGAAGTGGCTGGGGAGGAGCTTGTCGATCTCCTGGCGTCGGGCCCAGGGGAGAAGCGTTTCGAGGGCGGCGCCGAGATGCTCGGCATTGATGGCGGCGAGGCGGGTTTCACCAACGAGATGCGGGGCGAGCCAGGCGGGGTCGGCGGCCAGGGCGGCGTCGCTGAGGTCCGGCCAGTCGTTGCCAAGGGTCTGGTGGAGGAAGGTGGCGCGGGCGCGCAGGGCCTTCTGGTCGCGGCTCCAGGGCAGGGTTTCCGGACGCTTCAACGCCGCTTCGGCCAAGAGGCATGCGGCGGTCTCGAGATCGGTGACCGGCGCGGTGTCGTCGGCCAGGCGCAGGGCGTCGAGGCGGCGCTGGCGCCGGGCGCGGACGGAGCCGGTGGCGGCGTCGAAGGCCAGAATGGTTTCAGCGGTGATGTGGCCAGCGAACAGGGTCTCAAGCTCGGACGGGTCGAGCGCCGCGGCCGAGCGGATGCGGCCCTGGGTGGCGCTGCCGGTCAGATCGGCGACGACAAGGAAGGGCGCCGCGGCAAGGGCATGGGTCTCGTCCAGCTGCGCCTGGCGGCCATTGGCGAGACGGAAGCGGCCGCGTGGCCCGGCGGGCTGGGCGACGCGATCGGGGAAGGCGCGGGCCAGATGGTGGCCGGGGGAGAGATTCTCGTTCGACATGCCGCCGGCGAGCCTGGCCCAGCGCTTGGCCATGGCCCGGGCATCCTCGGCGCGTTTGCCGCGATCGGCGCGGAAGCGCTCGAGACGGCGGCCGAGATCGATGTCGTCACCACCGAGACCGTGCTCGCCGATGAGGACGGCCAGTTCGGCGGCGGTGCGGGCATCGCCCTGCTCGGCGCCGGCCACCACCATATGGGCCAGCCTTGGGTGCAGCGGCAGATTGGCGAGTGCCTTGCCTGCAGGCGTGAGCAGGCCGGCGGCGTCGATGGCGTCAAGCCGGGTGAGCAGGGCCCTCGCTTCGGCCCAGGCCGGGGCGGGCGGGGGATCGAGAAAGCTGAGGCGCGCCGGATCGGTGACGCCCCACGCGGCGAGGTCGAGCAGCAGGCCGGAGAGATCGGCGGCCAGAATTTCTGGCGTATCGAAGGGATCGAGCGCCGCGGTCTGGCCGGCATTCCACAGGCGGATGCAGACGCCGGGGCTGGTGCGGCCGGCGCGGCCGCGCCGCTGATCGGCCCCGGCGCGGGAGACACGGCGGGTGGCGAGCGTGGTCATGCCGGTGGATGGTTCATAGACGGGCACGCGGCGGAAGCCGGAATCCACGACGATGCGGACGCCCTCGATGGTGAGCGAGGTTTCGGCAATGGAGGTCGCCAGCACCACCTTGCGACGACCTTCGGGCGCAGGCTGGATGGCGCGATCCTGTTCGGCGGGGGAAAGCTGACCATAGAGCGGGGCGAGATCGGTATCGGCAGGCAGGCGGGCGGCAAGGCGCTCGGCCACGCGGGTGATCTCGCCCTGGCCGGGCAGGAAGACGAGGGCCGAGCCCGGATGCTCGCGCAGGGCCTTCAGCGTGGCCGAGGCGACCTGGTCTTCGAGGCGCTGCAGCGGATCGGGCTCGGCATGAAAAGTCTCGACCGGGAAGGTGCGGCCGGGACTGTCGATGACCGGGCAATCATCGAGAAGCGAGGCAACAGCGGCCCCGTCGATGGTTGCCGACATGACCAGCAGCCTGAGATCGGGCCTGAGGGCGCGGGCGTCCAGGGTCAGGGCAAGGCCGAGATCGGCATCGAGGCTGCGCTCGTGAAACTCGTCGAAGAGGACGGCGGCGATGCCGGCGAGTTCGGGGTCGTCCAGCAGCATGCGGGTATAGACGCCCTCGGTGACCACCTCGATGCGGGTCCTGGCGGAAACCTTGCTCTCCATGCGGACACGGTAGCCGACGGTCTGGCCGACATCCTCCCCGAGGAGCCTGGCCATCTGCCGGGCGGCGGCGCGAGCGGCCAGGCGCCGCGGCTCAAGCATGATGATACGGCCATCGCCGCGCCAGGGCGCATCGAGCAGCGCCAAGGGCACGCGCGTGGTCTTGCCGGCGCCGGGCTGGGCCACGAGCACGGCGCTGGTGCCGGTGCGAAGCGCATCGGCAAGAGCCGGCAGGGCCGTATCGATGGGAAGGGGCGGCAGCGACATGGCTTGGCGATAGCCCTGCCCGGCGCGTCCCGCAAGGGCCGTGTGAGTCCCTTCAGGACTTGTTCACCGCGGGCGTACTTGTGGGTTCTCCTTTGTGATGGAAGGGGTTAGTGTGCGCGCCGACGCAGGATCGGCCCGGAGTGGCGCATGCAATTGACCCGTATCGCCAACGACCAGATCACGGTCGATGTCGCCGCGCTCGGCGCAGAAATGCAGTCGATCCAGACGCGGGATGGGCGCCATTGGCTCTGGCATGGCGACGCCAGCTATTGGACCGGGCGGTCGCCGGTACTGTTTCCGATCGTGGGCAAGGCGCCCAATGACACGGTGAGCGTGGAGGGCGAACGCTTCCAGATGAGCCAGCACGGCTTTGCGCGGCGCAGCAATTTCGAGCTGGTGGTCGAGGAGAGTGACCGCTGCGTCTATCGGCTGACGGCCTCCGAAGCGAGCCGGGCCATGTATCCGTTCGCGTTCCAGCTCGATGTGGAGCATCGCGTCGAGGGGCGCGCTGTGGTCGTGACGGCGACGGTCAGCAATCGCGACAAGCGTATCATGCCGTTCGGGATCGGCTTTCATCCCGCCTTTGCCTGGCCCCTGCCGGGCGCGGAAGGGCAATCGCATGAGGTCGCGCTCGACGAGGGCGGCGCGCCGGCGCTGCATCGTCTTTCCGGGGGACTGGTGGAGCCCACGGCCCTGCCGTCGCCCTTCGAGGAAGGGCGGCTGGTGCTCAACCACGACCTGTTCAAGGCCGATGCCATGCTGTTTCCCGAGGGCGCGGGCGCCGGGCTGCGCTATGGACCGGCAGCGGGACCGAGCGTGCATTTCACCTGGGAAAACCTGCCCAATTTTGCGCTCTGGACCAAGCCGGGTGCCGGGTTCATCTGTCTCGAACCCTGGCATGGGACGGCAGCGGAAGTGGGCGGCTCGGAGGAGCTGGCGGAACGGCCATATTCGGAGCTGCTGGGGCCGGGGGCGGTGGCGCGGTATGCGTTCCGGGCGGAACTCAGGGGGTAGGCCGAGGCCCTGGCCAAGGTGACCGCGTCACCCCACCCTCATTCCCTCCCCATCAAGGGGAGGGAGGGGCAAGACCGAGCTGACTGTGTTCATCGTCTCCCTCCCGCTTGTGGGGAGGGACCAAGGGTGGGGGTGGTTTTGCCGCCTACTCCGCGGCGCCGCGCTCTTCGCTGAGCGCATCGGGGCCGTTGGGGTCGCCGGGGGCAGTTTCGACGCCGAGATCGGGGAAGGCGGCGATGCGCGCGCCGCGGAAGTCGGTGCGAAGAACGATGAGGCCGCGTTCCTCGAACCAGGTGAGCAGGCGCCGGGCGCGGCTCGAAGAGTGGGTGCCGTAGAGGCGCGCCAGGGTCGCGTCGGACGGGCAGGGGGCGCCGGTGAGCGCGGCCTGGGCGATGACGAGGAAGACGCCCTGAACGTCGTCGGTGAGGGTTTCGGACAGGCTCAATGCCTGCTGCCAGCCATCGGAGGCGGCAACCTGCTCGTCCGGAGCGACGCGGGCGACAGCAAGCAGGCGCTTGAAGGCCGGCAGGGCCGGTGGTTCGCCCGGAACGCGGCGGATGCGGCAGCGCACCAGGAAATCCTGATAGAGCACGGCGGTGGTGCGGAAGCCGGCATCGGGATCGCTCATCAGTTCGGCCATGACCGCTTCGATCATCGCCGTGCGTTCCGCCTCGTCGATTTCGGGGAAGAGCGAGACCGGCTCGTCCGGGGCTTCGGCGCGCGCCCTGGCGCGGGCCTCGGCCACCTGGGCCAAAAGCTCGTTGGTCGAGGGGGGCGGCGGCGGAGCCGGGCGGCGCACCACCGGGCGGGCCAGTTCCTCGGGGTCCTGGGTGAAGATGAGATCGGCCGCATCGGCAGGCGCCTCGGGTAGAGGCGTCAGCTTGGGGCTGGTGGAGCGGGCCGAGGTTTCGACCGGGCCGATGGTGATGGGCAGCGGGCGACGCGAAATGGCCGGGCCGAGGGCGACGAAATGGCCGCGGGCCAGGTCGCGGAACTGCTCGGCCTGGCGGCGATCCATGCCCAAGAGGTCGGCGGCGCGGGCCATGTCGATATCGAGAAAGGTGCGGCCCATGAGGAAGTTGGAGGCTTCCGCGGCGACATTCTTGGCCAGCTTGGCGAGACGCTGGGTGGCGATGACGCCAGCCAGGCCGCGCTTGCGGCCACGGCACATGAGATTGGTCATGGCGCCGAGCGAGAGTTTTCGCGCCTCGTCCGAGACCTCGCCGGCGGCGGCGGGGGCGAAGAGCTGGGCTTCGTCGACCACGACCAGCACGGGATACCAGAAGTCGCGATCGGCATCGAACATGCCGCCGAGAAAGGCGGCAGCGGCGCGCATCTGCTGCTCGACATCGAGCCCTTCGAGATTGAGCACCACCGAGACGCGGTGCTGGCGCACGCGGGCGGCGATGCGGGTCAACTCGTTCTCGGTGCGGGTGGCGTCAACGACCAGATGGCCGAAGCGGTCGGCCAGGGTGACGAAATCGCCCTCCGGGTCGATGACGCATTGCTGCACCCATTGGGCGGACTGCTCAAGCAGGCGGCGCAGCAAATGGGACTTGCCCGACCCGGAATTGCCCTGCACCAGAAGGCGCGTGGCGAGCAATTCCTCGAGGTCCATATGGGCGGGGCCGGCAGCGCGGCTTTCTCCCATGTCGATGGCGACCTGCATCATCTCTCCGGCTGGATGCGTCACATTTCCAGCGGGAAGGCGGACGCACGGCTACTTGGCATTTGCATGACCATTAGCACAGAGCGTTCCCGATTCGCCCAATCAGGGAAAGGGCGGTTCCACAAGTGATCAGCCGGGCTTGCGGGCGATGAGGAAGACGGCGGCCTTCGGCTTGGGATGCCAATCATGCTCGATGGTGAAGCCGGCGCCGGTGATGGCGTCGCGTAATTGCCCGTGGGTCATGACATTGAGCATGGGCAGGAGGCCAAACCTGCGGCCCAGGGGCGCGATGGCACCGAGCCAGCGCATGCTGTCGCCGATGCAGGCCGTGCTGGAGACGAAATAGCCGCCGGGCTTGAGGATCTCGAAGACCCGGGCGATGACGGCGTCGCGGTCTTCGAGCAGGTGCAGGATGGACATGCCGAGCACCATGTCATAGCTGGCCGGCGCGATGGTCATGCCGGTGATGTCGCCCTGTTCGAAGGTGACATTGTCGATGCCCGCCTCACTGGCGCGGGCGCGGGCCTTGTCGAGCATGCGGGCGGAAAAATCCACGGCGCGGACATGGCGGACATGGGGCGCGTGCTGAATGGCGGTGCCGCCGGTGCCGCAGCCGAATTCGAAGAGGTCCATGTCCGGGGTGAGCAGGGCCTGGGTGCGCGCCAGCTTGGTGCGATAGGCCTGTTCATCGGCAATGGGCTGGGCGGCGTATTTCTCGGCCATCCTGTCCCAGAATGCGCTGAGTTCTGCCATGGCGTGCTCCTGCATCCTTCATTCCAGGGCCAAGACTAGCGGCTGGGCGACAAAAACAAAATTGCAGAAATAGGCAGAAGACCTATACATCAGCGTATGAATGATCAGCCCAATATGCCGGACTGGAACCAGATGCGCGCCCTGTTGGCGACGGTGGAGACTGGCTCGCTCTCGGCAGCGGCCAAGCGGCTGGGCCTGACCCAGCCAACGCTGGGGCGGCAGGTGGCGGCGCTGGAGGAGAGCCTGGGGCTGGTGATCTTCGAGCGGGTGGGGCGAAGCCTGGTGCTGACCGAGGCGGGGCAGCAGCTGATGACGGCGCTGCGCGAGATGGGGGCGGCGGCCGAACGGGTGACACTGTCGGCGGCGGCGCAGTCGCAATCGATCGAGGGCGTGGTGCGGATCACCGCGGCCGATATCTATGCCGGCCATGTGCTGCCGCCGGTGCTCGAGAAGATCCAGGCCGTGGCGCCGGCCATCCGCATCGAGGTGCTGGCCACCGGGTCGATCAGCGACCTGTTGCGACGGGAGGCCGATATCGCCATCCGGCATGTGCGGCCCGACCAGGACGGGCTGATCGCCCGGCGCTGCAAGGACACGGCGGCCTTCGTCTATGGGACGCCGGCGCTGTTGGACAGGCTGGGGCGGCCGCAGACCGGGGACGAACTGGCGCGGGGGAAATTTGTCGGTCCGCTGCAGGGCAATGACGATTTCATTGCCGAGATGGCGCGGCGCGGGGTGAAGCTGGGGCCGGAGAATTTTCCCTTTGCCACCCAGAGTGGCATGACCGGCTGGGAATGGGTGCGCAGGGGCATGTGCCTCGGAGCCATGGTGGAGGCCGTCGCCCGGCTGACGCCGGAGGTGACGGTGGCGGTGCCGTCGATCCCGCCGATCCCAGTGCCGGTCTGGATGGTGACGCATCGGGAACTGCATACCAGCCGGCGCATCCGGCTGGTGTTCGACATGCTGGTGGAGTTCTTTTCGTGAACATCTCTTGACGCTGCGTCGGCGTTTGCCACGTCACCCCACCCTCAATCCCTCCCCATCAAGGGGAGGGATGCAAAGGACCGCGCCGCTCGTGGTCATCGTCTCCCTCCCCCTTGTGGGGAGGGATCAAGGGTGGGGGTGTACTTCTTAGAGATCGCGCAGCAACAGGGCCGGCCGGGTGGAGACGGCGCGCCAGATGGTCATGGCCCCCAGAAGGGCGGTGATGGCAATGGCGACGAGCAGCACCACCAGGATGATGTCGAGCTTGATAGTAAACTGCACCGCCAGCATCAGCCCGCTTACCACCCGGCCCAGCCCGACGCCGACCACCAAGGCGGGCATGGCGGCCAGCAGCGCCAGCAGCAGATATTGCAGCGCGGCGGTGGCAACCAGTTCGAGGCGGGTGGCGCCGAGTACCTTGGTGATGACGGCATCGGCCTCGCGCTGGCGGCGCCCGGTGGCAAGGCTCCCGATCAGCACCAGGAGACCATTGCCCACCGCCAGGCCGCCGACCAGGGTCGCGGCGAAGGAGAGCTGGCCCAGGGCGTCGGTGACCTGCTTGAGGGTGTCGCCCACGGCGATGAAGCGGATATCGGGCAGTTCGGTGGCGAGGAGACGGGCGACGGCATCCTCGGCGCCGGGGGCCGCGGTGACGGCGGCGAAGAGGGTGGTGGGATAATTGTCGAGCACGCCGGGGGAGAAGGTGACGAGAAAATCGATGCCGCCTTGCCAGGAATAGTCGCGGAAGCTGGTGATGGTGGCGGTGACCGGCTCGCCGAAGATGGAGAAGGTGAGCGTGTCGCCCAGCTCGACCCCGAGGCCGTTGCGCAGGCTCTGGTGCAGGCTGACCTGCGCCGGTCCGGTATAATCGGCGGGCCACCATTGCCCATCGGTGACGCGCGAGGAGGACGGCAGATGGGTGCGGAAGGTCAGCGGTACTTCGCCGGCGAGCAGGAAGGTGGCTTCCGGGCCGCGGGTGACGAGGTCGGCGGCCGGGATGTCCCTGACGGATGTGAGGCTGCCGCGCAGCATCGGGGTGGAGACGAAGCGGCTCATACCATTGCCGGCAGCGGCAAGGGTCTCGAGCTGTTCGACCTCGTCGGGGAAGAGGTCTGAGCCGACCAGGGTCGGCGCATCGAAGGCGGAGGCGCCCAGGAATTCCTGCTGCAGATTGGCCTGCATGACCAGCACCACGATCAGCATGGCCAGCGCCATGCCGGCCGAAACGGCCACGGTGGCGGCATTCTGCCCGGCGGCGGCGATATTGCGCAAAGCATGGCGCCAGATGCGTGGCCCGCGATCGGGCAGGTGGCCCAGCCCGGCCTGGACCAGCCGGATGAAGAGCTGGAAGACAATGGCACCCAGCGCGCTGGCGAGGCCAAAGGCGGCGACGAGCGCGGGATCGCCGGTCATCAGCCAGGCGAGCAGGAAGAAGGCCAGGATAGCCAGCAGCAGCGGCAGTACCTGCGGGGACAGCAGCAGCGCGCCCCATTCGACCGGCGGCGCATCGAGCCCTTTGGAGCGGAACAGCAGCACCGGGCGGATCGCCTGCGCCTGCTGCAGCGGCAGATAGGCAAAGGCGAAGGCGGTGACGAGGCCGGTTCCCGCGGCCACCAGCAGCGGCTGCAGGTGAATGGCGGGGGCGAGCGGGATACCGACAGCCGCGCCGATCGAGGGCAGGATGAACCAGGCGACGCTGGCCCCGGCCACCAGGCCGATGCCGACACCGACAATGGCCAGCGCCGAGACCTGGGCGAGGAAATGGATGAAGACGCGGCTGCGCGTGGCGCCAATGGAGCGCAGCACCGCGATGACGCCGGAGCGTTCGGCGATATAGGCGCGCATGCCGGTCCAGACGCTGACGCCGCCGATCAGCAGCGAGCCAAGGCCGACAATGACGAGGAAACGCATGAAGAGGTCATAATAGCGCACCATCTGCCCCAGCCCGTCGCGGGCGGAGCGCACGGTCCAGCCGCTATCGCCGAAGCGCTCGGTGGCGCTGACCAGTCCGGCCTCGATATTGCGGTCGGTGAGCAGGATCTTGTAGCGGTACCAGGTGCCCAGGCCCGGCAGGGGCGAGGTGCGGTCGCTGACCACGCCAAAGCCATCGGTGCTGATCAGGGTGGGCAGGCCGAGGCGGAAGCCGCGCACCGGCGCGTCGGGCAATTGCAGCAGGGTGCCGCGCACGGAAAATTCGGTGCCGCCCAAGGCGAACTGATCGCCAATGCCAATGCCGAGCTGGTCGAGCATGATGCCATCGACAAGGGCTCCCGGCATGCCGTCCTCTTCGGCCAGGAAAGCGAAGACATCGGTCCCCGGGGGCAGTTGCGGGCTGCGCACGGCGCCGAGCAGCGGATAGCCGTCGCCGACGGCGCTGACATCGGCAAAGGCCTCGTCGGTGAAGGTCTCGGCGCGCAGATTGGTATCGATGACCGAGACGACCTGGCCCAGCGCCTGCATGGCGGCCAGTTCCTCGGCATTGGCGAGGCGGTCGGCGCGGGAGAGCTCGATATCGCCACCCATGATCTCGGCGGCGCCCACTTCGATGGCCTGGGTAATGCTGGTGCCGACCGAATTGACGCCGGCGATGAGAGCGGTGCCCACGGCCAGGCACACCACCAGCAGCAGGAAGCGCCGCAGGTCGCCCCGCATGTCGAGCAGGCCCGTGCGGATGGCCGGCCAGGCGGCGCGCATCACTTCACCGCCTTGGCTTTGGCCGGCCGGGCCCGGGGAGCCGTGGTTTCGGTCAGCTGGCCCTGGGTCATGGTGAAGACGCGGTCGGCACGGGCGGCAAGGGCCGGATCATGGGTGATCAGCACGACGGCGGTATTGTTGCGGCGCGCCAGGTCGAACATCAGCTCGACCACGATGGCGCCGGTCTTCTGGTCGAGATTGCCGGTCGGCTCGTCGGCCAGCAGCAGGGGCAGGTTGGCGACCGTGGCGCGGGCGAGGCCCACGCGCTGCTGTTCGCCGCCCGAAAGAGCGGTGGGGCGATGGTCGAGCCGGTCACCCAGGCCCACCGCGGCCAGCGCGGCCGCGGCCTTGTCGCGAATCTGGGCCATGGACAGGTCGGGCTCGGCGATTTCGAGCGCCAGACCGACATTGTCGAGCGCGGTCAGCGAGGGGATGAGGTGAAAGCTCTGGAAGACGATGCCCAGCGTGTGGCGGCGGAACCGGGCCAGGGCATCCTCGTTCATGCCGCCCAGTTCGGCGCCATTGACCGTGACCGTGCCGCCGGTGGCCTTTTCGAGCCCGGCCAGCAGCATCAGCAGCGAGGTCTTGCCGCTGCCCGAGGGCCCGACAATGGCGATGACCTCGGCCGGTGCAACGGTGAGGGAAACCTTGCGCAGGATATTGAGCGGACGCCCGGCAATCTCCAGGCTGTAGTCCACGTCGCGTGCGTCGATGATCGGTCCAGAAGTCATGACCGGCTTTCCCCCTCCTTGCCCCAGCGTGGTCGCGCATGCGCCACACTGCGGTTTTCACCCCATAGTGGTTTGTTGATTCGTAACAATGCCGTCAATCGCAGGATATATTTACTGGTGCTGGCGCTAGAGTGCTGGCAGACATGTTAGCGAATGCGCATTGAGGGGGTAAACGTGACGAACTGGCTGCGGGCCGCATTGGTAGCATTGACCTTTCTGGCACCGGTCGTCGGACCGGCACATGTGCAGGCGTCGAACGGGGAGCTTGCACTGCTCTCATCCTATATCGGAAACTGGCGCGGCGAAGGCGCCCTGGTGGGGGGCGACAAGCCCGAGCCGTTCCGCTGCCGTCTCGGCGTGTCACAGGGCAACCAGCTCAAGATCAACTATACGGGGCGGTGCACGCTGGTAAACGCCACGCTCTCGATCAGCGGTACGATTGCCTATAATGACGATGCCCGCCGCTATGAGGCGGTGATGAGTTCCAATGCCGGCTATACGGGCCTTGCCATAGGACGGCAGTCGAACAGCAGCATCAGCTTCGACCTGCGTGAGCAGCAAAAGGACAGGGCCGGCAGCGATGTGCGGATCGGCGCCCGTATCCTTCTCATCAATGACAGTATCACTGTCGATTTCGAGGTCGAGTTCAACAATTCGGGCGAGATCCTGACCGCTTCGGTGCCGTTCAGCCGCTGATCCGAGGGCCTGTCCCGCAGGTATTGGCGGGGGCGACCTGGTGCGTTCAGCGCGCGCCGGGGCATGTGGTCATGCTGCTCGCCGATTGACAGCGCGGCCGCTTTGGTCAATCTTGTATGGAAGATTGAACCGACCGGTTCAGGCCTCCCAATCCTCAAGACCATAGACCCCGGACTATCATGAAATACGCAATCGTCGGCACTGGCGGCCGGCACCAGATGTTCCGCGACGCGGTGACCCAGACCCATGCCGAAACCGCCGAACTGGTCGGGCTGTGCGATGTCAATCAGAGCCGGCTGGCCCTGTCGGCCGGCAAGGTGCCGGCCAAGGGCGGCAATGGGGTCGCGACCTATCTGGCCGAAGACTTCGATGCCATGCTCGACGAGCAGAAGCCCGATACGGTGATCGTCACCGTGCCCGACTATCTGCACGACGAATATATCGTGCGCGCGCTGCGGGCGGGCAAGAACGTGATGACCGAAAAGCCGATGACCATCGACCTGGCGCGGCTGAAGCGCATCATCGATGTGCAGCGCGAAACCGGCAAGAAGGTCACCGTCACCTTCAACTATCGCTATTCGCCGGCGCGCACGCAGCTCAAAGAGATATTGATGAGCGGCACGATCGGGGAGATCACCGCGGTCGATTTCCGCTGGTATCTCGATCGGGTGCATGGCGCGGATTATTTCCGCCGCTGGCACCGCTACAAGGACAAGTCCGGCGGGCTCCTGGTGCACAAGTCGACGCACCATTTCGACCTTCTGAACTGGTGGGTCGGCTCGACGCCCAAGACGGTGTCGGCGACCGGGAAGTTGGATTTCTACACGCCGGAAATGGCGGTCAAGCTGGGGCTTGAGGGCCATGGCGAGCGCTGCCACACCTGCCCGGTGGCGGACAGATGCGCCTTCCGCATGGACCTTGAGGCGGACGAACCGCTCAAGCAGCTCTATCTCGATGCTGAGAATGATGACGGCTACTGGCGCGACAAATGCGTGTTCGCCGACGACATCACCATCGAGGATACCATGCAGGTGCAGGCCCAATATGCCTCGGGCACCTCGCTCAACTACACGCTGGTGGCCTATTCGCCCTGGGAAGGGCTGGAGGTGAAGTTCCACGGCACCAAGGGTGAGCTGACGCACAAGCATATCGAGGTGCATGGCGTATTTGCCGGCGGGCATCGCGAGCGCTGCGGCGCCGAGGATGTCGAGGCCATGAGCACCGAACTGCACCTGGCAGGCGAATTGCCGAAAAAGCTCGATGTGTGGACGGGCAAGGGCAGCCATGGCGGCGCCGACCCGATCATGCTGGGCTATCTGTTCGACCCCAATGGCATGCCGGAGGACAAATATGGGCGCGCGTCGGACCAGGTGGCCGGTGCCTGGTCGATCCTGACCGGCATTGCGGCGAACCGGTCCATTGCTGCCAAGGGTGCGCGCATCGAGGTCGACCAGATGCTCAAGGAGGCCGGAATCGTGCTTTAGGACCTGGTTTGGGGGCAGAATCCTGTGGATGCTGCCCCCGCCGGGGGAGCCTTCCCGCCCGCAAGGCAGCAAGGTCGAGGCTGGGGGGAATCAGGAACCATGACGGCACAGGTGCCCGAGACCAATACTGAAACCATGGCGATGCGGGTCGTCACCGCCTTGCGCGACGACATCGTGACCATGAGCATGAAGCCCGGCGACGTGATTTCGGAAAGCGATATCGCCAAGCGCTATGGGGTGTCGCGCCAGCCTGTGCGCGAGGCCTTCATCCGCCTGGCGCAGCAGGGCCTGCTGCTGATCCGGCCCAAGCGCGCGACCGTGGTCAAGAAGATCTCGCCCGATGGCGTGCGCCAGAGCCGGTTCATCCGCGAAAGCATCGAGGTCGAGATCATCCGTCGCGTAGCCGCGCATCCGGGCAAGGAAGCGGCCGAAGTGCTGGAAAAGCTGATTGCCGACCAGGAGGCCGCATCATCCGCCAATGACAGCCGGCGCTTCCACAAGCTCGACGAGCTGTTCCACCGCACGCTGGCCCGGCTGGCGGGGGTGGAATATGCCTGGCAGCTGATCGACGACCACAAGATGCAGCTCGACCGGGTGCGCTATCTGACGCTGGGCGTCTCTTCCAGCCAGCGCGCCATTGCCGAACACAAGCAAATTGCCGAAGCGGTGGCCAAGGGCGATGTGGTCGGCGCAGAAGCCGCGATGCGGGCGCATCTGGCGCGGGCCGAAGTGCTGCTGGGCCAGACCATCGAGGATTTCCCGGACTATTTCGAATAGGCCGATGGGGCTACGAGGCGGGAGTTGCTGCCGGGCATGCGGCGCGCTCGGCATAGAGGCCCAGCACCATGATCCAGCCGGTTTCGTAATTGTCGCGCATGGTGGTCGCCAGATCGCCGCGCCGTTCCCAATTGCGGTGTTCGAGCACCAGACGCGTGCCGGTGGCGGATGGCGTGAACCAGATTTCAAGCTCGGTGCTCTGGGCGGGGTCGTGGCCGGGATGCCAATCGATGAGCACGCGGGCGCCTTCCTCGATGGCCAGAATGGTGCCCCAATGGGCAATGGCGCCATCGGGGCCCTGTTCGAGGATGCGGCCGCCGACCCTGGGCTCGACCGTGCAACCCCGGGCGGCCGCTTCCCACACCGAATGGGTCAGGAGCGGCCACCATTCGCCCATGCGCCGCAGGAAGAGATCGAAGGCGAGGGCCGGCGCCAGCGGCACGGTCAATTCGTGGCGGACAGGGGCGATCAATTCGGCTTCCTCCCTTTGGCATGTTCGATGAGGGCGGCGGCCTGGAAGGCGGCCAGCACATCGGTCCAGAAGCTGTCGACATAGGTGCGCAGCACCTGAAGCCCCGCGGGGTCGATAGCGTAGAAATTGTTGCGGCCCATTTTGTGTGCCCGCACCAGGCCCGCCGCGCCCAGCACCTTGAGATGCTGCGAGATGGCGGGGCGGCTGACGGCATGGTCGGCCGCGATGGCGCTGACGCTGCGGGGACCGGCGCGCAGCGATTCCAGGACCCGGCGTCTTGTCGGATCGGTTATCGCCGAGAGGACGGTTCCGATGTCGATCTGGCTATTTTCAGGGCTTTGAACTTGCATGATAAGTAAGTATACACTTACGTATGTAGCCAGTCAATGGGCGGGAACTGGGGCGGGCATGGCGCGCTGTTCTTGCCTTGGCGGGTCCGCAGGGCGTAAGCGGGGGAGCGATGGGCGCCACGGCGCATTGTGGTTGGGATGAACAGGGAGACGGGCATGAAGACGCGGCGACTGGGCAAGACGGGCTATGAGGTCAGCGAGATCGGTCTGGGCTGCTGGCAGCTGGGCGGGGATTTCGGCCCGGTGGGCGACGAGACGGCGGACGCCATTCTCGGGCATGCGCTCAATGCCGGCATCACCTTCTGGGATACGGCCGATGTCTATGGCGGGGGGCTGAGCGAGAGCCGCATCGGCGCCCATGCCAAGGGTCCCAATGTACGCGTGGCCACCAAGCTGGGGCGCGGGGGCGGGCTTTTTCCGGACAATTACAGCAAGCAGGGCGTGCGCGAGAGCCTCCTGGGGTCGGCCAAGCGGCTGGGCGTGCAGTCGCTGGACCTGGCGCAGCTGCATTGCGTGCCCACCCAAGTGCTGCGCGATGGCGCGATCTTTGGCTGGATGGACGAGCTCCAGGCCGAGGGGCTGGTGCGCCATTGGGGGGCGAGCGTCGAGACTATCGAGGAAGGCCTGATCTGCCTCGAGCAGCCGGGTTGCGCGACCCTGCAGATCATCTTCAACCTGTTCCGCCAAGATGCGGCCAAGGAATTGCTGCCCAAGGCGGCGGAAAAGGATGTCGGCATCATCGTGCGCCTGCCGCTGGCAAGCGGGCTGTTGAGCGGCAAATATGACAAGGGTACGCGCTTTGAGGAGAGCGACCATCGCAATTACAATCGCGACGGCGCGGCCTTTTCGGTGGGCGAGACCTTTTCGGGCATTCCCTTCGAGCGCGGGGTGGAACTGGTGCAGACGCTCAAGGGCTTTGCGCCCGAAGGTGTGCCGATGAGCCAGTTCGCGCTGCGGTGGATTCTCGATCATCCGCAGGTGTCGACCGTCATTGCGGGCGTTTCCAAGCCCGAGCAGATCGCCGACAATGTCGAGGCCAGCGACCGCAAGAGCCTGTTCCCGGCGCTGATCAAGCAGCTTGGCGAATGGTATGAGACCGAGGTGAAGCCGGAGATCCGCGGCGGGGTGTGATGCCGATCAACTCGCGCGACGGGAGGACTTCTTGCCGTCCTCATTTTCAGGGGTGGCGCCCTGATGCGCCTTCACATAGGCCTTGAGCACATTCTGCATGCGCGTGAGGTGGCCCTTGCCCTGGCGTTTGAAGAACTCAAAGACTTCGGAGTCGAGCTTGAGGTGGACAGAAGTCGTGCCCTTGGGCTCAACCCACACCGCATTCTTCCAGAACTCCTCACCGAGTTCGGGGCCTTCGGGGGCATTGGGGTTGTGATAGAGTTCACCCCTGTCCTTCATCAGTCGAATTTCGGCGAGCGTAGCCCGCTTCATATTTTTCTCGGTCACGTCGACCTCCTCTCCAGGCAGAAATCAGCCTGGTCATGCCGTTCCGTTCGGCATGGATGAGGACATAGCAGGTGTCATCCACGTAGCCGATGGATCGGAAACGGCGCTCGCCATAGTCAAATCGAACATCACGTTCCGTGAGAACCCAGCTCTCGAAAATGAGTAAGGCCTCCAGAATATCAACCTGATGCTTCTCGATATTCGAGAGTCGTTTGTTCTCGTCCCATTCGAATTCCACTGCGAGCTCCCGACTGGTCTAGATTTCGATTCCTCATCTCTCCGAAAACTAGACACGCGGAGGCGGCACAATCGCCGGGCGGGTGCATTTCGTGTACACGAAAAGTGTACACGCGTCAATACTCGACCTGCCGATCGAGCATGGCTCCCATGGTAATCTCACCCAAGTTCGCTCCATTAGCGTAAACTTGCCCTTGGCCGTTCGAAGCCCTAGCGGATCACCCCGGCCATACCTAGGTTAGGGCCAGTTAGAAATCCAAGAAGAGTAGCCTGATGTCCCACCCCGCGTTCGAGCTTGTCCGTGACGAGACCATTGCCGAGATCAATTCGCAGGCGCTGCTCTATCGGCACAGGAAGACCGGGGCGGAGGTGCTGAGCCTGGTCAACCAGGACGAGAACAAGGTGTTCGGCATCACCTTCAAGACACCGCCCGAGGATTCGACCGGGATCGCGCATATCCTGGAACATTCCGTGCTGTGCGGAAGCCGGAAATATCCGGTCAAGAAGCCCTTCGTGGAATTGCTGAAGGGGTCGATGCACACCTTCCTCAACGCCATGACCTATCCCGACAAGACGGCCTATCCGGTGGCGAGCCAGAACCTCAAGGATTTCTATAACCTCGTCGATGTGTATCTCGACGCGGTGCTGTTTCCACTGATCACCGAAGACACGTTCAGCCAGGAAGGCTGGCATTACGAGCTGGAAAGCGCAGAGGCGCCGCTGGTCTATAAGGGCGTAGTGTTCAACGAGATGAAGGGCGTCTATTCCTCGCCCGATTCGGTGATGCACACCCAGACGCAGACGGCGCTCTATCCCGATACCACCTATGGCAAGAGTTCCGGCGGCGACCCGAAAGTCATCCCCGAGCTGACCTATGAGCAGTTCAAGCGCTTCCACCAGACCTATTACCACCCGTCCAATGCGCGGGTGGTGTTTTCGGGCGACGATGCGCCGGAAAAGCGGCTCGCCATTCTCGATGACTTCTTCAGCCAGTTCGAGCGGCTCGATGTCGATGCCGAGGTGAAGCTGCAGCCGCGCTGGAACGCGCCGCGCAAGGTTCGTGGCACCTATGCCGGGACCATCGATGCGGAAAAGCGCCGCGACGGCATGGCGTCGGTCAACTGGATGCTGGACCCGCCCGAGAGCCGGGAGGAAACGCTGAGCCATGGGCTGCTGAGCTACCTGCTGGCCGGCAATTCGGCGGCGCCGCTGCGCAAGAAGCTCAATGAGAGCGGGCTGGGCGAAGGCGTGATCGGGGGCGGCATCTCCAGCTATCTGCGCCAGCCCATGGGCGGGTTCGGGCTCAAGGGCATCGATCCGGCCGACGCCGACAAGGTCGAAAAGCTGGTGCTCGATACGCTGGCCGAGATTGCCGAAACCGGCTTTTCCCAAGAGCATCTGGAAGCCGCGCTCAACACGTTCGAATTCAATTTGCGCGAGCAGAACACCGGCTCCTATCCGCGCGGCATGAGCTATATGTTCACTGCGCTCGGCGGCTGGCTGCATGGCGATGATCCGATGAACGCGCTGGTGTTCGAGGAGGCGCTGGCCACGCTCAAGGACAAGGCGGCCTCGGGGCATTTCGAAACGGAAATCCGGCGGTTGTTCCTGGACAATCCGCATCGCCTGACCTCGGTCATCGAGGCCGATCCGGAGCAGGGCGCACGTGAGGCCAGGGCCGAGGCCGACAAGCTGGCGGAAGTGCGGGCCGGGCTGGACGAGGATGCACTGGCCCAGGTGGTGGAGCGGTCCGAGCGGCTGAAGGCGCTGCAGGAGGCGGTGGATCGTCCGGAGGATCTGGCGAAGATCCCGACGCTGACGCTCAAGGATCTCGACCGCGATATCCGTACGGTGCCCACCGAGGAAAGCGTCGTGGCCGGGGCGCGCATGCTCTACCATGATCTGCCGACGCTGGGCATTCTGTACCTCGATCTCGGCTTTGACCTGCATGTGCTGGACAAGAGCCTTTTGCCCTATTTGCCGCTGTTCGGGCGGGCCCTGCTGCAGACCGGGACCAGCAGGGAAGATTTCGTTTCCCTCACCCAGCGCATCGGCCGCACGACGGGCGGCATTGCCCAGCATCGCGGACTGGCGACGCGCCAGGATGGAGCGGGCACGGCGGCGTGGTTCTTCCTTTCGGGCAAGGCGGTGCCCGATAAGTTTGAGGCCATGCTGGAGATCATGGGCGACGTGCTGGGCGATGCGCGGCTGTCCAACCGCGAGCGGTTCCGCCAGATGGCGCTGGAGGAAAAGGCCGGCATGGAGGCGCGGCTGGTGCCCGCGGGCAATGGGTTTGCCGACATGCGCATCAAGGCGGGGCTGACCGAAGCCGGGTGGATTTCCGAGCAGATGAGCGGGGTCAGTTATCTCGCTTTCCTCAAGGAGCTGGTCAAGCGCGTCGATAGCGACTGGCCGAGCGTCGAGGCGGCGCTGGTGCGGATCCGTGACACGCTGTTCAATCGCGGCCGCATGGTGGTCAATCTGACCGCCGAGGGATCACTGTGGGGCGCGGCGCGGTCTGCACTGGAGACGTTTGCAGGCAGCCTGCCGGACCGGCAGATGCCGGACGCCGACTGGCGCCATGATTTTGCGCCGCGCAATGAGGGGCTGATCATTCCGGCGCAGGTGAACTATGTGGGCAAGGGCGCCAATCTCAAGGCGCTCGGCTTCTCGCTGACGGCGGCCTCGGCGGTGGCGCTGCGGCTGCTCAACACCACCTATCTCTGGGACAAGGTGCGGGTGCAGGGCGGGGCCTATGGCGGGTCAAGCCGGTTCGATCTGTCATCGGGCAATTTCGCCTTCCTCTCCTATCGCGACCCGAACCTGTTGAAGACGCTCGATGCCTATGACGGCGCGGCGAAGGCTCTGCGGGCCGACATCGGCGAGACCGACCTGGTGCGTTCGGTGATCGGCGTGGTGGGTGATCTCGATCGGCCCGAATTTCCCGATGCCAAGGGCTATTCGGCCATGTGGCGCCTGCTCAACGGCACGACGGACGCCTTGCGGCAGCAGCGGCGCGACGAAATCCTCAATACCAGCCGGGCCGATTTCCTGGCGCTGGCCGAGGCTCTCGATGCGGTGGCCGAGAGCGGCCATGTGGTGGTGCTGGGCGGCGAGGCGGCGATCAACGCCGCCAATGAGAAGCGCCCGGGACTGCTCGAGGTCAGCAAGGCGGTCTAGCCCCTCCCGGCGTCGCTGGCCGACGGCGACCCAAGGGAACGGGGTGGCCCGCGCCGGCGTTGCCATGGCGAAAGGACACACGCCATGACCGTCGCCGATGAGGGGGCACTGGGTGATCTGGTGCAGAAGGTGGAGGATTGCGTCGACAATGGCGAGGCGGTTTCCATCGGCCTGATCCAGAGGATCGCCGGGCGTCGGGCGGCGGGGCCGATGTTGCTGCTGCCAGCATTGCTCGTGGTATCCCCGCTCAGCATCATTCCCGGATTGCCCAGCCTTGTGGGTCTCAACAGCGTCCTGATTGCAGGGCAGGTGGCGCTGGGGCGGGAGACGGTCTGGCTTCCCAAATGGCTGACGAAGCGCTGCATTTCCGCCAAGCAGGCGCAGAAGCTGCTCAAGTTCCTCCGACCGGTTAGCAAGGTGACGGACAACATGATAAAGCCGCGCGTGCGGCCACTGACCGGCATGGCCATGCGGCGGGCCGGAGCGGTGGTCTGCGTGCTGGTCGGCGCGATCATGCCGGTGATGGAACTGGTGCCATTCACCTCGACATGGGCGGGTGCGGTGATAGCCGGCTATGGGCAGGCCATCACCGCGCGCGATGGCCTGCTGGCCCTGGCCTGGGCAGGGGTGGTGGTCACCGGCCTCATGCTGGGCTGGATGCTGCTGGCCTAGCGGCTCAGCACTTCGGCCAGAAATGGCAGGGAAATATCCATGCGATAGTCGACGCTGGAATGGTTGTCGGGGAATTCCTCGTAGCGGTGGGCGATGCCCCTGGCTTCGAGCGTCTTGTGAATGCGGCGGGTGCCGTAGAGAATGTTGTACTGGTCCTCGGTGCCGCAATCGAGGAAGAAGCCCTTGAGCTTGCCAATGGCATCGGCATGGGTTTCGACCATGCGGGCCGGGTCCCAGGCAAGCCAGTTGTCCCAGCGCTCGGCGATCAGTTCGCAGGTATCGAGGGTCACAGGCAGGCGCAGGCCAAGGAAAGTTTCGGGGCTGGGATCGGGGTCGAAGCTGGCGGCCTGGGCCAGGATCATCAGGACGAGGGTGTCCTTGCCGTCGATCTTGTCCTTGGCCTCGAAGGCGGTCAGCCATTTTTCGATGGAATTGTCGCTCTTGGCCAGCGCCCGCAGCGTGGCGGGGAATTCGGGGATGTAGAGGTTCTCGAAACCGGCATCGCCCGAATGGCTGGCCGCGGCAGCCCAGATATCGGGGTGGCGCATGGCGTGGACGAGACTGCCGAAGCCGCCCGAGGACTTGCCGAAGACGCCGCGCCGGCCCGTGCCACCGCAAGAAAAGCGGTTTTCTATCTCGGGCAGCATTTCGGCAATGAGGAAATCCTCATAGTTTCCGAGGACGGGTGAATTCACATATTGATTGCCGCCCAGGCGGCTGTAGCAATCGGGAAAGGCGACCACGACCGGCGCCATCCTGCCGTCGCCGATCAAGCGGTCGAGGCGCTCGGGGACGTTTTCGGAAAAGCTCTTCCAATTGGTGTGCGCCGGGCCTCCCGCGGTGAAACCGACGAGATCGACCAGCAGCGGCAGGCCCTTGCCGTCATGGCCATGGGGCACATAAACGTCGATGATGCGCTCGGTCGGGTCGCCCAGGCGATTGCCGGCGAGCGCCTTGCTGTCGATCATCAGGCGGTGGATGGTGCCGGGGGCGTGGGTGGTCTTGCGCATGGACGGGCTCCGGGGTGTTCTGGTCTCACCCCGGTTGTAAGGACCAGCACAGGCTTGGCAAGTCTCAGGCGCTCATGTCGACAAGCGAGCCGGGTTCGGCATCGGCCTTGCCGGTGAGGGCTTCGAGCATGCGGCGCTTGATTTCGTCCTCGACGCCAGCGCGGGCTTCCGGGTCCATGGCGGCGAGACTGTCTTCGCTCAGTTCCATGTCTTCAAGGATTTGTGCGCGCAGCCGCTCGGCCGGCGACATGCGCGCATATTCGAGGAATTCATCCCTGGCATCCACCTTGAGCGGGGTGGCGCTCGTACCGGAGGTGGGGGTAACCGGCTTGCCGGTGGGGAAGAGCTGGTTGATCGGCGAGATGTTCATGACAGACCGTGTCAGCAGGGATGGTGCCATCTGACATGCAAGGAGTCTGCCATGTTTGCGCGACCGGTTTCGGTGGCTTTGCGGGCATCGGGCCCGGCATCATCGCGGCAGGGGGCAAGATTTACCCGGACGAACCTGCCGCCTGAGTGAACCGCACCGGTTCGGGCAACGTTGAGAGGAAGCCATGGCCACGCCGATCCTCGACCGTAATCTCTATGTGCCTGCCATCGATGCCTGGATCGATCCGGACACTCCGCGGCCGCGCGCCATCATCACTCACGGCCATGCCGACCATGCCCGCTCGGGGCATGGGGCGGTGCTGGCGACGCCGGACACCATTGCCATCATGCAGGTGCGCTATGGGGCCGATTGCGCTGGACGGTTCGAGGCGCTGGACTTCGGCGCGGTGCTGGACATTGATGGCGCCAAGGTGAGCCTGCATCCGGCCGGGCATATTCTGGGCTCGGCGCAGGTGAGAATCGAGGCCGGGGGGCAGCGGGCGCTGGTGACCGGCGACTACAAGCGTCTGCCGGACCGCACGGCGCAGCCCTATCAGCCGGTCGCATGCGACCTGCTGGTCACCGAGGCGACCTTCGGGCTGCCGGTGTTCCAGCATCCCAGGCCGCAGGATGAGATCAAGCGGCTGCTGAAATCGGTCGGGGACCAGCCGGAGCGCTGCCACCTCGTGGGCTGCTATGCCCTGGGCAAGGCGCAGCGGGTGATCGCGCTGCTGCGCGATGCGGGGTGGGATCGGCCGATCTATCTCCATGGTGCGATGATCGGGCTGTGCGCGCTATACGAGGAACTGGGGGTGTCGCTGGGGGAGCTGATCCCGGCAACCGGCATGCCCAAGGCGGCGATGGCGGGGCAGATCGTCATCGCGCCGCCCTCGGCCATTCGCGACCGCTGGAGCCGGCGCTTTCCCGACCCGGTGGTGTGCCAGGCCTCGGGCTGGATGAGCATAAAGCAGCGGGCACGGCAGGCGCTGGTGGAATTGCCCCTGGTGATCTCGGACCATTGCGATTGGGGCGAACTCAACCAGTCCATTCTCGAGAGTGGCGCGGAAACCGTGTGGGTGACGCATGGGCGCGAGGATGCGCTGGTCTATTGGTGCCGGCAGCAGGGCCTTGCGGCCGATCCGCTGGCGCTGCCGGGGCTCGATGACGATGGCGGGGAGGGCGGGGCATGAAGCGCTTTGCGGACCTGCTCGAACTGCTGGCGCTGACCCCGTCGCGGACCCGCAAGATCGCGGCGCTGGCACAATATTTCGCCGAAGTGCCGGACCCGGATCGGGGACTGGCGCTGGCAGCGCTGACCGGGGAAATGGACATTCGCAATGTCAAGCCGGCCCTGCTCAAGGAGACGGTGCTGGCCGAGGTCGATGAGACGCTGTTTGCGCTGAGCTATGACTATGTGGGGGACCTCGGGGAGACCATCGCCCTGATCTGGCCGCATCATGGGGAAGGGGAATTGCCGCGGCTGAGTGAATTGGTGAGCCTGCTCAACACCACCAGCAAGGCCGAATTGCCCAGGGTGATCGGGGGATTGCTGAGCCAGGCGGCGATCCATGAGCGCTGGGCGCTGATCAAGCTGGCGACCGGCGCCCTGCGGATCGGGGTATCGGCGCGGCTGGCCAAGACGGCGCTGGCGCAAATGAGCGGGGTGGACCTGCAGGCGATCGAAGAGGTCTGGCATGGGATCAGACCGCCCTATGGCGAGCTTTTTGCGTGGCTGGAGGGCAGGGCCGAGCGGCCCGACATCGACCATGCGGCGCGGTTTCATCCGCTCATGCTTTCCAACCCCATCGAGACCAGCGATTTCGAAAAGCTCGATCCGCGGGATTTTTCGGCGGAGTGGAAATGGGACGGCATCCGCGTGCAGCTGGTGCTCGGGCGGGACGGCGCCTCGCTGTTCTCGCGCACCGGTGATGATATTGCGGCGAGCTTTCCCGATGTGGTCGAGGCGGCGATGGGGCGCGCGGTGCTCGATGGCGAATTGCTGGTGGGCCATGATTTCGAGGCGAAGAGCTTCAATGACCTGCAGCAGAGGCTCAATCGGAAGGTGGCCCAAGGCAAGCAGATGGCCGAGCTGCCGGGCTTCGTGCGGGTCTACGACATGCTGTTCGATGATGACGAGGATATTCGCGCCCTGGGCTGGGAGGCGCGGCGGGCGCGGCTCGAGGCCTGGTTCGCGGCCAATCCGCAGACGCGCATGGACCTCTCTGAAGTGCTGCCCTTCCAGTCGTGGGAAGAGGTTGCACAATTGCGGCGCCAGGGCGCCGATGAGCATGGCCATGAAGGCGTGATGATCAAATTGCGCAGCGCGCCCTATGTGCCGGGGCGGCCCAAGGGCTTCTGGTACAAGTGGAAGCGCGATCCCAATGTGGTCGATGCGGTGCTGATGTATGCCCAGCGCGGGCATGGCCGGCGCAGCTCGTTCTATTCGGACTATACGTTCGGGGTGTGGAAGGGGAACGAGATCGTGCCCATCGGCAAGGCTTATTTCGGCTTCACCGATGAGGAGCTGAAGCAGCTCGACCGCTGGATCCGGGGCAATACGGTCGGGTCGTTCGGGCCGGTGCGGGAGGTGCGCAAGGACCTGGTATTCGAGGTGGCCTTCGACTCAGCGCAGAGGAGCAGCCGGCACAAATCGGGCGTGGCGCTCAGATTTCCGCGCATCAACCGCATCCGCTGGGACAAGCCGGCCCATGAGGCGGCGCGGCTCGAGGACATGGATGCCTTTGTGGGAGGGAGCTGATGTCGTCCCGGACCAATCACCAGCGGCTGGTGGCGCTGGAAAAGCAGATGGAAGAAGCGGCCGCCGCGTTCGACTTCGAACGGGCCGCGACGCTGCGGGACGAAATCGCCCGCCTGCGCGGCGAGGCCGACGGGCTGGTGGGCCAGCCGCCGCCGGGGCAGATGGGACTGGGCTCGAATGCGCCAGTGCGCGCGCCGCCCAAGGGCTGGGTGAAGCCAAAAAAGCCGGACCCGTTGACGGGCGGGCACAAGGGCCGCAAGCGCTAGACAGACCGCCGGAATTGACACGCCCGGGGGCGGGTTTATTCTGCCCGATGTGACGTGAGGGGGGTGGTATGCGCAAGCTGTTACTGACCTTGATCTGCAGCCTGGCGGGGGCCGGGGCGGCGATGGCGCAGACCTCGCTGGCCGATATCCAGGCCGCCGTGGCCGCAAGCAGCAGCGAACTGGACCAGGTGGATGCCATGCTGGCCGACACCGATCCCAACCGGCGCCTCGCCGCTTTGAAACTGCTGATCGCCTCGGGCGAGCCTTTGTTCGTGAAGCGGGCCAAGGAGGTCGGGCTGCTGAGCTCAGACCCGGAAATGCAGAAGGTGGCGGTTGCCGCGACGCTGGACCAGGGCGGTCCCTTCCGGCTGGAAATCGACCTCTCGCAGCTCGAGGAGGGGTCGTCGCTCCACAAGCTGATCCAGGATTATGACGGCAGTATCGACGAGACTGCAAAGCTCGGGCGGGTGACCTTCTCGACGCTGCCCTATGACGCGGACAGGAAGTGCTGGCCCGCCGCCGACGGCAAGCTTTGCGCCATCATCCCGACAGGCGCAGCCTATTCGCTGGATGAATGGCAATATGGTTCTGGCTCGCTGGAACTGCAGCCGGACGGGGCCCTGACCGGCACGTTCAACTTCAACCGGGGCGGGTTCGAGCGCGTCGGGGCGCCGGCGCGGATTCCGCTGGCCGAATAGCTATTGCAGGGACAAGCAGTCGAGGGCTGTCGGCAGGGCCGGGTCCCAGCTCGATTGCAGGGTGATCGCCACCTGGGTCGCGTAGGGCGCGGCGCCGTTGGGGGCCTCGAAGCGTCCGGTGGGCGGCATGTCGCCACTGGCAAAGCGCCGCCAGCGCGGCGTTCCATTGGTGCTCGATATCTCGATCAGGATGCCCTTGGGCATGGTGGCGGACGGCGCCATGCCGGACGAGCCAAGCGCGACAATGCGGAGGGGAAGCGCCTTGTCGCCGGGCAGGTCGAGAATGAGGCGTGGCGGGGTATCGGAGGGCGGGAAGGCGGCGACGCCGCCCTTGGCGAGGTTCGAGCAGGAGAGCTCGGGCGAGAGCGGCTCGAGATTGCAGGTGACCTCTTCAGGGGCAAACGTTCCGGCGGGGCAAAGCCCGGCAGCCTCGATAGGTGCGGGCATGGCCGGATCCCTCACGATGGTCGCCGGCCCGGTGTCGAGCAGGCGCCCCAGCCGCGCCGCGATCTCGTCGGCGCGCAGGAAGAAGGCGTCGTCAATGCCCTGGGATTGTACGGCCATGCCGATCAGGGTGCCGCCGGCGCGCAGGATGCCGCCGCTGCTGCCCTGATAGATTTCGGCGCCCAGATCGCGCGAGGCCGGGCGCGCAGTGATCGATTCAAAATCAAAGGAGGTGATGACCATGTCGTCGCGCAATTCGAGCCCGCCGGCATCGACCCGGACGAGCTGGGCGTTCTCGGTGCTGTCCAGGATGGGCTGCAGGTCGGTGCGCAGCGCGTCAAAGCGGTCATTGCAGCGCTGGGACAGGCCGCTGGTGACGATGCCGAGTGCCAGGTCCATGCCCGGCGCATAGGTGCGGAATATTTCAGCGTCGCCAATCGAGGAAGGCGCGGAAGTGGACAGGCTCAGTCGCGTAGCGCCCTGCCGCACATGATCGGGGACGATCAGGTAGCAATTGCCGCGGTGATTGAAGACATAGCCCAGTCCAGTGCCCCGGTTGATGGAGACGGGTTCTGCCGTGGCCGCCGTGACCATCAGGCAGGCGACGAGAATGGACTGGCAAACGCGGAGCAATAGCGTCATTGTATTATGGTCTGGAAGATCGGGGGATATCTCAACCGATGTGCAGGTCCATTGCAAGCATGGTGATGCTGGCCCTTCTGGCTGGCCCGGTGGCCAGCCAGGCGCAGGAGGACGTGCCGGCTCCGGTCAGCGATCTGGTGGAACGCTATGCGCCGGCAGCCCAAATCTCCGGGACACCGGTGATGGGATTGGCCCTGGCGGGCGTGCTCGATCCGTCGGCGGGGCAGATCACCGCCTTCGTTCCGGCGCAATGGCAGGAGCAGGTGTTCTGCGCGCGGGTGGTGTCCTCGGACGGGCGTTACCTGGCGCAGCGCGAATACCGGGCCCCGGCACAATGGCAGTCCCGCCTGGTGTCGCTGGAATTTCCGACGCGGAGCAGCAGCCAGCTTCCCCATATCGGTGGCGAGGATATCGGGGTGACGCTGTGGGTGGGAAGCTGTGAAAGCGCTCCGGCGGCTTTGCATATCGCGCCGGCCATCTGGAACAAGGCAGAGGCGATCGCCGATGGCGGCGAATTGCTGATCAACTCGTTCCGCTCGCAGGAGACCTATCTCTATGTGCGGGAGCGGGGCGAGAAGATTGCCTGTTCGTTCCTGGCGCATGAGCGCCGCACGGCCTTCGATACGAGCTGCAAGCTGCCGGCGGCACTGCTCGCCCCGGGCCAGACACTGGAGATCGAGCTTAACCGCATTCGCCGCGGCCAGATCGTGCCCGGCGAAGTGTTCGTCATCGACCTGCAATGATCGCGCGAATACTGCGTTTCATCGGCGAGCAGACCCCACGCACAAGGCGGGTGGCGGTGGCGCTGGCGGTGGGATTTGTCGTCCTGGTGTTTCTGCTGCTGACGCTGCGGGATGGCGAGAAATCCTATTCGGCGCATGCCCAGACGCGCGGCCTCGACATCGTGTTCAACGAGGCGCCGATTTCGGGCTGGCAGCTCGAGGAGATGCTGGTCTGCTTCCGCCGCGACGATGCAGACCTTGCGGTACAGAGCCAGGGCCCCGGTGTCTCGCCGCTATGCGACCCAGACCTCTACCAGGTGGAGCACTTTGCCGATGAGGAATTCACCTGGCCCGAGGCGGCGCATTTGCAGATCGCGCGGGTGGGCGCCGGGGCGCCGCTCGAAATCGACGTCATCGAAAGTGGCACGCCACCACTGGTGCTGGGCGGGGCGAGCCTGCCCAGCCGATCCCGCATCCTAGTTCCCGCCCAGATATGGGCCGAGGCCGGTACCCTGCCGCTCGAGGGGCAGATTACCCTGGGCGATACGCCCAGCTCCGGGTCGCAACTCACCGTCATCGCGGGCAGCTATTCGATCAATGAGAGCCTGATCTGGTACAACAAGCCGGTCGAGGTGGTCTCCGGCGTGTTCCGATCCGGAGACGTGGTGCGGATGGTGGACGGGGCCGATGCCGGTGACGTCTTCGGTTTCATCGAGCCAGCCGGCGATGGCGGCGCCGGGTTCCGGGCAACGGTGTTTTCCTCGCCGGGGGGCAGTCGCCTGCAGCTCTTCCGCTATGGGGTGGCGGATCTGCAGATTGAGCCGAGCCTGCTCGACAGGGTGCTGCGCAACCCCATTCTCCTGGCGCTGGGCGTGTTGCTGGCGGTGCTGGGCGCGGTGTCGAGCGCCGTGCAATTGGCCCGCTGGGTGTGGTTCGGCGGCGAAAAGGCGGGTTAAGCGAGCGCTATCCGGCCTTTTGCAGCCGTTCTTCGGCCAATTGCCTGATCTCGCGCAGTTCGCGGATGGTGGTTTCGAGATCGTCGCGCTGGCGCTCGAGCAGGGCGAGCCGCTCGTCCACCTTGCCTGCGAGCAGGCTGACCTGCTGGGTGCGGTCGGCATCGTAGAGACTGAGATAGTCGGAGATATCGCGCAGGGTGAAGCCGAGGCGCTTGCCGCGCAGGATGAGGATCAGCCGGGCGCGGTCGCGCTTGCGGAAGATGCGGGTTGCGCCCACCCGTTCGGGCGAGAGCAGGCCCTTGGATTCGTAAAAGCGGATGGCCCGGGTCGAGATGCCGAACTCGCCGGCGAGGTCGGCTATGGAGAACAGGTCCCGGTTGTCGGCTTGCTGGCTGGTCACGACTTTGAGGCTTTCATCTGGGCATATTCCTCGCGCAACTCCTTCTTGGAGAGCTTGCCGATCAGGGTCTTGGGCAGGGCGTCCTTGAAGATGATCTGCCGCGGCATCTCGATCTTGTTGAGTTTTTCGGCGAGGAAGCCCTTGAGTTCGGTTTCACTGACCGTGCGGCCGGATTTGAGTTTGACAAAGGCCACCGGCGCTTCGCCGCGATAGTCGTCTGCCACACCGATCACATTGACCTCCTCGACCGCCTCGTGGGTCATGATGGCCTCCTCGATGGTGCGGGGGTAGACATTGAAGCCCGAGCAGATGATGAGGTCCTTGATGCGGTCGACGAGGAACACATAGCCGTCCTCGTCCATATGGCCGACATCGCCGGTGCGCAGCCAGCCATCCATGAAGGCAGCTTCGCTGGCCTCGGGATTCTCGTAGTAGCCAGCCATGACCTGCGGGCCCTTGACCTGCAGTTCGCCATTTTCCCCGATGCCCACGACCTTGCCGCTATCGACGTCGACAAAGCGGATATCGGTGCCGGGCAGGGGCAGGCCGATGGACATGGGCTTGGAGGCGACGCGCAGCGCGGCACAGCAGACGACCGGGGAGGCTTCGGTGAGACCGTAGCCCTCGGCCAGGAGCGCCTTGGACTTTTTCGAAAAGGCGTGGCGCACTTCGTCGGGTAGGGCAGCGCCGCCGGAAATGGCGACTTCGAGGCTCTCGATCTGTTCGGCGCCGACCGAGTCGGCGCGGGCGATGGCGTTGAGCAATGTGGGAACCGCGGGCAGCACATTGGCCCTGGTGCGGGCAAAAATGCCCAGCAGCGCCTTGAGTTCAAAACGCGGCAGCATGATCACCGGCGTGCCATTGCAGAGCGGCACGTTCATGCAGACGGTCATGGCGAAGATGTGGAAGAAGGGCAGAACCGCGATGACCTTGGAGGGCGGATAGAACAGGCCGCATCCCCATTTGTCGATCTGGCTCATATTGGCCGCGATATTGGCGTGGGTGAGCAGCGCGCCCTTGGGAATACCGGTGGTGCCGCCGGTATATTGCTGGACGGCAATATCCCCGGTGGTGTCGATGGTGACCGGCGCCGGGCTGTCCCTGCGGGCCAGCAGGGATTCGAAACTGGTGATCGAACCGGCATGGGGCGATTGGGACGGCTTGGCCAGATCCTTGCGCTTGGCGACCGAGAACAGGATCTTCTTGACCAGCGGCAGCGCGTTGGGGAAGTGCGCCACGACCATTTTCTTGACGTGGCCGGCGGCGAGCAGGGCCTCGCCCTTTTCGAAAATCTGCTGCAGATCGAGCGTCACCAGAATGTCGGCACCGGCATTGGCGGTGATGTGGCTGAGCTCGGCCACGGTATAGAGCGGATTGCAATTGACCACGGTGCCGCCGGCCCGGAGCACGCCGTAATAGGCAATGGGGTAAAAGGGCGTGTTAGGCAGCATCAGGGCGACGCGCGTGCCCTTGGTGACGCCGAACTGGCTCTGCAGGGCGCCAGCAAAGGCGACGATCTTTTCCGCCAGTTCGCCAAAGGAGGTGGTGCCGCCCAGGAAATCGAGAGCCACGGCGCCCGGGTTCTTCGCGCAGGCGGCCAGCACCTGCTCATGCACCGGCGTGGTGTCGATCGTGTCGTCCCAGGCAATGCCCTCAGGATAGCTAGCGATCCAGGGGCGAAGCCCGTCAGTGGTCGTGGCAGGCGTGTCCATGGCGTTTCCTCCTCCAATTGCCCTTTGGGCAAACGGGTGTTCCCCTCGTTTGGATGCCGTGGGTCCATCCGGACCGGCGTTCAAGCGCCTGTTTGCGGCGGCATCGCTTAGGAAATATCTCACGGCTTTACGTTAGCGTCAATTTGATGCCGGGCCGTTCCGGGAAAGCTCCGCCCGGAAAGGCGGCCCATGCGATCAGGGCGACGTATTGGAGTGCTGGTTGACGTATACGTAAACTTGAGTAAACTGCCTCTACACATCCCGGGCTGCCGCGCTATGGTGCGGCCAAGCAAGGGGAAGGCCGGGCCGATTCTCAAATCGGCAACCGGTCCGGCATTTGGAAGATGACGGGCGCAGCCCCTTTGCCAAGCGGGCTCGCAGCCGTCCGAGGAGGATGAGGGCGATGAGCCTTTTGCTGTTTGCGATCAGTCTTGTCGTATTTGCCACGCTGGCCATGCGCGAAAGCCCGCTCTGGCAGTGGGGCGCCGGCTTTGCCGTGATCGGCCTGCTCACCGGCCTCGATTTCACCCAGTCGGGCGCCGTCTATGGGCTGGGCTGGTTTGGCTGGGTGCTGGTCATCCTTGGTGTCATCCTGCTGCTGCTGGCGGTCAAGCCGATCCGCATGGCGGTGCTGACAAGGCCGGTCTATGGGGCGGTCAAGTCGATCCTGCCCAAGGTCAGCCGCACTGAGCAGGAGGCGCTGGACGCCGGCACGGTGGGCTGGGACGCGGAGCTGTTCTCCGGCCGACCCAATTGGGACAAGCTCACCAAGATCCGCCCGCTGACCCTGACGGCAGAGGAACAGGCATTCCTTGATGGTCCGGCCGAAACCGCGGCCAAGATGATCGACGACTGGGATATCCGGCACAACCGCGCCGACCTTTCGCCCGAGCTCTGGGAGTTCCTCAAGTCCAAGGGCTTCCTGGGCATGCTGATTGCCAAGGAACATGGCGGCCTCGGCTTTTCGGCGCAGGCGCAGTCGATGATCGTTTCCAAGATCGCCAGCCGCTCGGTGGCGGCCGGCATCACGGTGATGGTGCCCAATTCGCTCGGGCCGGGCGAGCTGCTCGAAAAATATGGTACGCCGGCGCAGAAGGAGAAATATCTCCACCGCCTCGCCAATGGCCAGGAAGTGCCCTGCTTTGCCCTGACTGGCGTGCATTCGGGCTCCGATGCCGGCGGCATGCGCGATATCGGTATCGTCACCAAGGGTACCCACAACGGGCAGGAAGTGCTGGGCGTCCGCCTCAGCTTCGACAAGCGCTATATCACGCTGGCGCCGGTGGCGACGCTGGTGGGCCTGGCCTTCATTCTCAAGGATCCGGACAATCTGCTGGGCCGGGGCGAGGAGATCGGCATTACGCTGGCGCTGATCCCGCATGACCATCCCGGCCTCGATATCGGCCGCCGGCACTATCCGGCCCGACAGGCCTTCATGAATGGTCCCGTGCGCGGCAAGGACATGTTCGTGCCCATGGACTTCCTGATCGGCGGCACCGACTATGCCGGACAGGGCTGGCGCATGCTGATGGAATGTCTCTCCACGGGCCGCGCCATTTCGCTGCCGGCCATCGGCACCACCTCGATCAAGCAGACGCTGCGCGCCACCTCGGCGTATGCGCGGGTGCGCCGCCAGTTCGGCATTCCCGTGGGCATCATGGAAGGCGTGGCCGAGCCGCTCGGCGAGATGGTCAAGCGCGCCTATATGTATGAATCGACCCGACGCCTCACCGCCTCGATGGTGGACGAGGGCCAGCGCCCGGCAGTGATTGCGGGCCTCCTCAAATACACCACGACCGAGGCCATGCGCGACAGCATGGACGATGCGTTCGACATCCAGGGTGGCCGTGCCATCCAGGACGGGCCGGGCAATTATCTGTTCGGCGCCTATCAATCCATGCCGGTGGCGATCACGGTGGAAGGGGCCAATATCCTCACCCGCACGCTGATGACCTTCGCCCAGGGCGTGCTGCGCGCGCATCCGTACCTCCTCAAGGAAATCCAGGCGGCGCAGAACAAGGACAGACGCGCCGGGCTCGAGGCGTTCGACGCGGCCTTTGGCGGCCATACCGGCTTCATGCTGCGCAATATCGTGGCGAGCTTCCTGCACGGGCTTTCCAATGGCGCCTTTGCCTCCTCGCCCAATGAAGGGTCGATGGCGCGCTGGTACCGGCGGCTGCACCGCTATGCGCAGGATTTTGCGCTGGTGGCGGACTGGACCACGGTGGTGCTGGGTGGCGCGCTCAAGCGCAAGCAGAAGCTTTCGGGCCGCATGGCCGACATTCTGGGCGACCTCTACCTGATGTCCGCAACGCTCAAGCGCTTCGAGGAAGAAGGGTCTATTGCCGAGGACAAGGAACTGGTCGAGGCCATCATGGCCGACCGCGTCGCCTCGATCGAAGCGACCTTCGCGGAAGTGTTCGCCAATTTCCCCAATCCGGTTTTTGCCTGGGCCATGCGGTTCCTCTGCTTCCCGCTCGGGCGGCATGCCCAGCCGGCGTCGGACCGCGTCAATTATCGCTTTGTGCGCGCCGTGCTGCGGCCCGGCGCCTTCCGCGACCGGCTGACCACGGGCGTCTATATTTCGATGGACCCGAACGACGTCACGGGCGTTCTGGAAGATGCGTTGCTCAAGGTGACCGAGGCCGAGGAGATCGAGGCCAAGTTCGTCAAGGCGTCGCGCAAGGGCGTCATCGAACGTCGGCTAGATCGCGATGCCATCGAGGATGCGGTGGCTGCCGGGGTGCTCAACGACAATGAGGCGGGCATCATGCGCGCCGCCGACGAGGCAACCAACCGGGCCGTGCATGTCGATGATTTCGAAATGGACGTGCTCAAGGAAACGGCGCCCAGAGCGGCGGCGGAATAGCGGTCGACCGTGATTGAACATTGCAGGCTGAGCCTGCGCCTCCCTCCCCCTTGAGGGGAGGGAATGAGGGTGGGGGTAGTAGTGTGGTCCGCTAAGGGACCCCCACCCCCAACCCCTCCCCTCAAGGGGGAGGGGAGCAGACCGAGATAACGAGGAGCTAGTATGATCGCCCCACAGGCAACCGAGACAAGGCATTGGAGCTTTCACACTGATCTCGAAAAGATCGGCTGGCTGACCATCAACACGCCGGGCGCGTCGGTCAATACGCTCAGCCGCGAAGCCATCATGGAGCTCGAAACGCTGGTGTCGCGCTTCGAGGACCTGGCCAGTTCCGACGAGCTGGCAGGCGTGGTCATCCTCTCGGGCAAGGATAGCGGCTTCATTGCCGGGGCCGATGTTTCCGAATTCGACGCGATGAGCGATTTTTCGGTCTTGCCCGAGGCGCTGCGGCGCACCCATGCGCTGTTTGCACGGATCGAGGCGCTCAAAGTGCCGGTGGTCGCCGGCATTCATGGCTTCTGCCTGGGCGGTGGGCTGGAGCTGGCGCTGGCCTGCCACTATCGCATCGCCGTCAATGACGAAAAGACCCGCATCGGTTTTCCCGAGGTCAATCTGGGCATCTTCCCGGGCTTTGGCGGCACCGGGCGCTCGATCCGACAGGCTGGACCGGTCGATGCCATGCAGATCATGCTGACCGGCAAGATGCTGCGCGCGGGCGCGGCGCGCGGGCTCAACCTCGTCGACAAATTGGTGCGCCATCGCGACATGCTGCGCTGGGAAGGCCGCAAGGCGGTCCTCACCAAGAGGAAGTCGAGCGAGGCGCCGGCGCTCAAGAAGGCGGCCGCGCTGCCGCTGGTGCGCGAGGCCATCGCCAACCAGATGCGCAAGCAGGTCGGCAAGAAGGCGCGCAAGGAGCACTATCCGGCGCCCTATGCGCTGATCGACCTGTTCGAAAAGCATGGCAATGACTGGCGGGCGATGATCCGTGGCGAAGTCGACGGCTTCGTGCCGCTGATGGGCTCACCCACCGCCACCAATCTGAGGCGCGTGTTCTTCCTCTCCGAAGGACTGAAGAAACAGGGCATCAAGGGCACGAAGTTTTCGCGCGTGCATGTGATCGGTGCCGGGGTGATGGGTGGCGATATTGCCGCCTGGTGCGCCTATCGCGGCATGAGCGTGACGCTGCAGGACCTCGACATGGAGCGCATCAAGCCGGCGCTCGACCGGGCCAAATCGCTGTTCAAGAAACGCTACAAGAAAAAGCGCGAGGTCGATGCGGCCATGCTCAGGCTCACGGCCGACCCGCAGGGCACAGGCGTGTCCCGCGCCGATGTGATCATCGAGGCGGTGGTGGAAAAGCTCGAGGTCAAGCAGAAGATATTCTCGGGCCTTGAAGACAAGATGAAGCCGGGCGCCATCATGGCGACCAATACCTCTTCGATCGAACTCGAGCGCATTGCCGAGGCACTGAAGGACCCGGCGCGGCTCATCGGCCTGCACTTCTTCAACCCGGTGGCGCAGTTACCGCTGGTCGAAGTGATCCGGTCCAAGTTCAATACCGATGAGGAGATCGGCAAGGGTGCCAGCTTCGCGCTCGCCATCGGCAAGAGCCCGGTCGTGGTCAAGTCGGCGCCGGGCTTCCTCGTCAACCGCGTGCTCATGCCCTATATGCTGGGCGCGGTCGAGCGGGTGGAAAAGGGCGAGAGCAAGGAATTGCTCGACGCTGCTGCCGTGGCCTTCGGCATGCCGATGGGGCCGATCGAGTTGATGGACACAGTGGGTCTCGATGTCGGCAAGTCGGTGGCGACCGAACTGGGCCACGAGGTGCCGGCGGACAGCCGGTTCGCCAAGCTGATTGCCGAGGGCAAGCTCGGGCGCAAGACCGGCGAAGGCTTCTACAAATGGGAGAAGGGCAAGGCCCAAAAGGGCGAAACGCCCGCTCATCCCGACCTGGCCGGGCTCGGCAAGGAACTGGTCAAGCCCCTTGTCGACATGACCGAAGTGGTGGTGGCCGAAGGCGTCGTCGCCTCCCCCGAACTGGCCGATATCGGCGTCATCATGGGCACAGGCTTTGCGCCCTTCCTGGGTGGACCGATGAAGGCTCGGGCGGATGGCCGCGCGTAAGGAGAAAAACACGATGACCGAACTCAAGCGCGTTGCCATTGTCGGCTCGGCCCGCATTCCCTTTGCCCGCGGCGGCACGGCCTATGCGGATGAAACCAATCTCTCCATGCTCGGCACGGTGCTGGGCGGGCTGGCCGACAAATACGGCCTCAAGGGTGAAAAGGTGGATGAGGTGATCGCGGGCGCCGTGATCAACCATTCCCGCGACTTCAACCTGGCCCGCGAAGCCCTGCTCGACGCCGGACTCAGCCCCCGCACGCCCGGCACGACCATGCAGATTGCCTGCGGCACGAGCCTGCAGGCCGCCCTGGTGCTGGCGGGCAAGATCGCCTCGGGCCAGATCGAGAGCGGCATTGCCGCCGGATCGGACACCGTCTCCGACAGCCCGATCGTCTTCGGGCCGAAATTTCAGCATCGGCTGCTCAACGCCAATGCGGCCAAGACGACGGGCGACAAGCTCAAGGCCTTCACCAAGGGCTTTTCCTTTGGCGAGCTGACGCCGGTGGCGCCCTCGGTCAACGAGCCGCGCACCGGGCTTTCCATGGGCCAGCATTGCGAATTGATGGCCAAGGAATGGGGCATTACCCGCCAGGAGCAGGACGCCCTGGCCGTGGCCAGCCACCGCAATGCCGCGGCCGCCTATGACGAGGGCTTCCACGATGATCTGCTGGTGCAATGCGCGGGGCTGGTGCGCGACAACAATGTGCGCGCCGATGCGAATATGGAGAAGATGGCGACGCTCAAGCCCGCCTTCGACAAGGCCTCCGGGCATGGCACGCTGACGGCCGGCAATTCGACGCCGCTGACCGACGGTGCCTCCGGCGTGTTGCTGGCCAGCGAAGACTGGGCCAAGGCGCGGGGCCTGCCGATCCTGGCCTATCTCACCACCGGCCGCGTCGCCGGCAATGACTTCGCGCATGGCGAGGGCCTGCTGATGGCACCGACCATTGCCGTCAGTGAAATGCTCGAACGGGCCGGGCTCGGCTTTGCCGATATCGACTATTTCGAGCTGCACGAGGCCTTTGCCGCGCAGGTGCTGTGCACGCTCAAGGCCTGGAAGGATCCGGCCTATTGCAAGGATGTGCTGGGCCGCGACAGCGTGCTGGGCGAAATCGATCCGACCAAGATCAACGTCAAGGGTTCGAGCCTGGCCTATGGCCACCCCTTCGCGGCGACGGGGGCGCGCATTCTGGGGCTTACCGCCAAGCTGTTGTCCACGGAAAGCAGGAAGCGGGCGCTGATTTCGGTGTGTACCGCTGGTGGCATGGGCGTGGCGGCTCTGGTAGAAAGCGCGCAATGAGCGACAATGTCATCAAATTCCGGCGGCCCGAGAAGAAACCCGAGCCGCCCAGCCGCAAGCCCAGGGGACCAATGCCGGGCTGGGCGCCCTTTGCGGCTCTGCTGGGCGTCGCGATCCTCATCTTTTTTGTACAGCGCAGCGGCCTGATCGGCTAGCGCCCGTCAGGACGCGCATTAGGACAGGCTTGTCATTGACTGGTCTTGCGACGCCCTGTGCGGGTATTCGCTTCCGGATACTCGGGATCTGGAGCAATAATTTGCTTTCACTTGCGCTGTGCAAAGCATGTTCACAATCGGCCATTCGATGACGTTTAGGTCAATCTTTCGCTTGTCAGTGGACGGAAATGCGTAATACCGTCCACCAATCTTGACCGGCGGGTAAAACCGACGGCGAAGAAGAATGAGCTGCCCGACGTCAGAGGCGGCCAGTCAGAGAAACGCAAAGAATTCCACAAGGAGATGGGACGAGAATGAAGATCACCACAGCCCTCAAGGCGGTGACGACCGCGGGCGCGCTTGCGCTGATGATGAGCACTGCGGCCTCTGCCGTGACGCTGCAGCTGCACAATGGCGGTGACCCCGGTTCGCTCGATCCGCACAAGGTGTCCGGTGACTGGGAAAACCGTGTCGTCGGTGACTATATCGAAGGCCTGGTGACCGAAGATGCCGGCGCCAACGCCATTCCGGGCCAGGCTGAAAGCTGGGAAATCTCCGAGGACGGCACTGTCTATACCTTCCACCTGCGCGACGATGCGATGTGGACCGATGGCACCCCGGTGACCGCCGGTGACTTCGTGTTCGCCTTCCAGCGCCTGATGGATCCGGCCACCGCTTCGGACTACGCCTATCTGCAGTACCCGATCAAGAACGCCGCTGCGATCAACTCGGGCGAAATCACCGATTTCGACCAGCTCGGCGTCAAGGCCATCGACGACAAGACGGTCGAGATCACGCTGGAAGCCCCGACGCCGTTCTTCCTGGACGCGCTGACCCACTACACCGCCTATCCGGTACCCAAGCACCTGGTGGAAGAATTCGGCGATGCCTGGACCGAGATGGACCACATCGTGGCCAACGGTCCCTACAAGATCGTGGAATGGCTGCCGGGCTCCTATGTCCACTCGGTCAAGAACGAAGACTATTACGGCGCAGCCGACGTCAAGATCGACGAAGTCTATTACCACGTGCTGGAAGACCAGGCTGCCGCTCTCAACCGCTATCGCGCGGGCGAGTTCGACATCCTGACCGACTTCCCGGCCGACCAGTATTCCTGGATGCAGGAAAACCTGCCGGGCGAAGCCCATGTCGAGCCCTTCCTGGGTGTATATTACTATGTGATCAACCAGGAAAAGGCGCCTTTCGACGACGTCCGCGTCCGTGAGGCCCTCTCGATCTCGATCCTGCGTGATGTCATCGGCCCCGATATCCTGGGCACCGGCGAACTGCCGGCCTATGGCTGGGTGCCGCCCGGTACCGGCAATTATGTCGAGAATGCCTATGCTCCGGAATGGGCCTCGATGTCGTATGAAGAGCGCGTGGCCAAGGCCACCGAGCTGATGACCGAAGCCGGTTATGGCCCGGATAATCCGCTCGACCTGCAGCTGCGCTACAACACCAATGACAACCACCAGCGTATCGCCGTGGCGATCGCCGCCATGTGGGAGCCGATCGGTGTGAATGTGGAGCTGTTCAACTCCGAAGTGGCTGTTCACTACGACGCCCTGCGCGCCGGTGACTTCGAAGTCGGCCGCGCCGGCTGGCTGCTCGACTACAACGATCCGTCCAACACGCTCGACCTGCTCAAGACCGGCGTCGAACAGGACGGTTCGATGAACTGGGGCAACAATTACGGCCGCTATTCGAACGAAGAGTTCGACGCGCTGCTGGCCCAGGCATCCAACGAGCAGGACCTGGTGGCTCGTGGCCAGATGCTGGCCGATGCCGAAAAGATCGCCATGGACGAGTTCGCCGCCATCCCGATCTACTGGTATGTGTCCAAGAATGTCGTGAAGCCCTACATCACCGGCTTCGAAGACAATGCCAAGGACATCCACCGCACCCGCTGGCTCTCCAAGTCGGAGTAAGCCGCAAACCGAAATCGTGGGGCCAAAATGGCCCCACGATCTTTTCTCCGGCGTGGCGCGCCGTGGACGCAGCGCCCCGGACAGTAAAGGCCCAACCCAATGCTCTCGTACGCTTTTCGGCGCGTGCTTTCGGCCATTCCGATTGCACTGATCGCCGTTACAGTCTGCTTTTTCATCCTGCGCCTGGCGCCCGGCGGTCCGTTTGACGGCGAGCGGGCCCTGCCGCCGAATGTGCTGGCCAATCTGCGCGCGCACTACAATCTCGATCAGCCGCTGATCAATCAGTATCTGATCTATCTCTGGCGCTTGGTGCATGGCGACCTCGGCCCCTCCATGGTGATCGAGGGCTTTCCGGTCAGCCGGCTCATAGCCATCGGTTTTCCCTTCACGCTGACACTGGCGCTCACGGCCTTCGTGATCGCGACGGCGATCGGCGTGCTGGCGGGCATGGTTGCGGCCGTAAACCAGAACAAGTGGCCGGATTATGTGCTGGTGCTGGGCGTCATGGTGGGCGTGATCGTTCCGAACTTCCTGATGGCGGCACTGCTGCAGCTCTGGTTCGGCGTCTATCTCGGCTGGTTCCCCGCCGGTGGCTGGGTGACGGGCAGCTGGATGCATCTGGTGCTGCCCGTCACGGTGCTGGCCTGGCCGCATGCGGGCCGTATCAGCCGGCTGATGCGCGGCTCGATGATCGAGGTGCTGGGCACCAATTACGTGCGGACCGCCCGGTCCAAGGGCCTGGGTGAGCGGCTGGTGATGGCGCGCCACGCGATCAAGCCGGCGCTGATCCCGGTCGTGTCCTATCTCGGGCCAGGGCTGAGCTATCTGCTCACCGGGTCGCTGGCCGTGGAGCAGGTGTTCGGCCTGCCCGGCATCGGCAAGTATTTCGTGACTGCGGCGCTCAACCGCGACTATGGCATCGTGCTGGGCACGACCATCCTCTACATGTTCATTATTCTCGCGCTCAATCTGATCGTTGACCTCGTCTATGCCTGGCTCGATCCCAAGGTGAGGTACCGCTGATGGCCGGGATCACCGGAAAAGACCAGGTCCTGACGGACTACGCCAACAAGCTGGCCAGCCTGGACGCGCCCAAGGGCCGTTCGCTGACCCAGGATGCCCTCTATCGCCTGAGCCGCAACAAGGCCGCGGTGGTGTCGATCGGGGTGCTGGTGCTGATCGTGCTGGTGGCGTTTATCGGACCCTATTTCGTGCCGTGGGGCTATTCGGAGGTGGACTGGACCCATATCCGCAAGCCCCCCAATTTCGAGGTGGCGCATTATCTCGGGACCGACCAGAACGGCCGCGACATGCTGGCCCGCGTGCTGCAGGGCACGCAGATGAGCCTGGTCGTGGCGGCGGTCGCCACTTTGGTGTCGGTGATCATCGGCGTGATCTATGGCGCGGTGGCCGGCTATTTCGGCGGCCGGGTGGATGCGGTCATGATGCGCATCGTCGATATCATGTATGCGCTGCCCTATATCCTGTTCGTGATCATCCTGGTGGTGATGTTCGGGCGCAATCCGGTGCTGCTGTTCGTGGGCATCGGGGCGATCGAATGGCTGACCATGGCCCGCATCGTGCGCGGGCAGACGCTTTCTCTCAAGGAGAAGGAGTTCGTGGAAGCCGCACGTGCCGGCGGTGCCAAGCCCTTCGCCATCATCATGCGGCACATCGTGCCCAACCTGACCGGTCCGGTGGTGATCTATGCCACCCTGACCATTCCCGAAATCATCATCGCGGAAAGCTTCCTGTCCTATCTCGGGCTGGGCGTGCAGGAGCCGCAGACCTCGCTGGGGACGCTGATCTCCGCCGGGGCTCCGGTGGCCGAAGTCATGCCCTGGCTGTTGCTGGCGCCGGCCGTGGTGCTGGTGACGCTGCTGTTCTGCCTGACCTATATCGGGGATGGCCTGCGCGATGCTCTCGATCCGAAGGACCGCTAGATGACCAAGGTACTCGACGTTCAGGACCTCAGCGTCATTTTCGACTTGCGCGACAGCGAAGTTCGCGCCGTCAATGACCTCAACTTCTCGCTCGAAGCGGGGGAAACCCTGGCGGTGGTGGGCGAGAGCGGCTCGGGCAAGAGCCAGGCCTTCCTCTCCATCATGGGCCTCCTGGCCCGCAATGGCCGCACCACCGGCCGGGCCATGATGGGCGACGTGAACCTGGTGGGCATGGAGAAATCCCGGCTCGACCAGCTTCGCGGCAAGGACATCGCCATGATCTTCCAGGATCCGATGACCTCGCTCAATCCGAGCCTCAGGGTGAAGACGCAGCTCTCCGAAGTGCTGGTCAAGCATCGCGGCTTCAATACGCGCGAGGCCGAGAATACGGCGATCGAGATGCTGGAGCGCGTGGGTATTCCCGAACCGGCCAAGCGCGCCAATGCCTATCCGCATGCGCTCAGCGGCGGCATGCGCCAGCGTGTCATGATCGCCATGGCGCTTCTGTGCCAGCCCAAGATCCTGATCGCCGACGAGCCGACCACGGCGCTGGACGTGACGGTGCAGGCGCAGATGCTGGACCTGTTCAAGACGCTCACCGAGGATTTCGGCACCTCGCTGGTGCTGATCACCCACGATCTGGGCGTGGTGGCGGGTGTCGCCGACCGCATGATGGTGATGTATGGCGGGCGCGCGGTGGAAAAGGGCAAGGTCGACGACCTGTTCTACGATCCGCGCCATCCCTATACGCTGGGCCTGTTGCATTCGACGCCGCATATCGCCCACCGGGCCGCGCGGCTCGACCCCATCCAGGGGCTGCCGCCAAGCCTTGAGCACCTGCCCAAGGGCTGTTCGTTCAATCCGCGTTGCGCCTTCTGCTTCGACCGGTGCCTCGAAGAGCGGCCGCCGCTGGCCCCGATCGGCGAGGGCCGCGAGAAGGCCTGCTTCTATGAAGGGCCGCTACAGACCAGGAAGGTGGCGTGATGAACCAGACGCCAAACAACCTCCTCGAGATCCGCGATCTCAAGAAGACCTTTTCCATCTCGACGGGCCTGTTCTCGCGCCAGCTGACGCTGACCGCGCTGGCCGATATCAACTTCAATGTGCGCCAGGGCGAGACCCTGGGCATTGTGGGGGAGAGCGGCTGCGGCAAGTCGACCCTCGGGCGCTGCATCCTGCAATTGATCAGCCCGGATGAAGGCCAGGTGCTCTGGCTGGGCCAGGACCTGACCAAGGTGCCGGCCGAGGAGATGCGCAAGCGGCGTGCCGACCTGCAGATCATCTTCCAGGACCCGCTGGCCTCGCTCAATCCGCGCATGACGGTGGGCGAGATCATCGAGGACCCGCTGCGCACGCTCAAGCCGGAACTGAGCAAGACCGAGCGCCGGGCGCGCGTGGTGCGGGTGATGGAATCGGTGGGGCTGCTGCCGGAGATGATCAACCGCTATCCGCATGAATTCTCCGGCGGGCAGGCGCAACGTATCGGCATTGCGCGGGCCCTGATCACCGAGCCCAAGCTGATCGTCTGCGACGAACCGGTCTCGGCGCTGGACGTGTCGATCCAGGCGCAGATCCTGAACCTGTTGGCCGAGCTCAAGGACGAGTACGGGCTGACGCTGATCTTCATCTCGCACAATCTGTCGGTGGTGCGGCATGTGTCCGATCGCATCCTGGTGCTCTATCTGGGACGTATCGTCGAGCTGGCGACCGGCGACGAGATCTACGAGGATCCCAAGCATCCCTATACGACGGCGCTGCTGACGGCGGTGCCGATCCCCGATCCGAAGCTGGCGCGACAGCGCAATATCGACGCGCTCAAGGGCGAAATTCCCTCGCCGATCAATCCGCCCTCGGGCTGCACCTTCCGCACGCGTTGCCGCCATGCGCGACCGCAATGCGCCGAGGTGCGGCCGCCGTTGGAGACCATCGAAAATGGGCGGCTGGTGGCCTGCATCCGCTGGCGCGAGATCGAGGCTGAACAGGGCGAAGCGGCCGTACCCGCCTGAGCCGGCCAAAGGCCGGCACCACGATTATGGACCGGCGCCTGGCGCCGGTCTTTCAGTTTCTGGGGCCGCGTCTTTCGGCGGTGCCGATATCCTGCGCGCGGCGGCGGCGGTCGGGACCGGCATAATGTTCGGCCTCGATAAAGGCGCGCGGATTGGCGGCAAGGCTGTCGAGGCGGGCCTTGAGATGATTGACGGCAAAGGGTTTGCGGAGGAATTCGGTGACGCCGGCATCGCGGGCCGCGGCAATGCGGGTGGCGTCGGGCGCCGCAGCCATCATGATCACCGGGGTGAGGCGGTTTGGGGAGTCGGGGCTGGCGCGCAGGCGCCGGACCAGTTCAACGGCGTCGGGCCCGGTCAGTGCATCGTCGATGATGACGAGGTCGAAGGGGCGCCGCCCCAGTTCGAACTGGGCAAGGGTACCATCATTGGCCTCGCGGGTGTCGCGATGGCCAAGGGAGCGCAGCATGTCGGCGACGAGGGCGGCCATGTGGGCCTGGGGATCGACGACCAGGGCACTCGATTTCATGACTGTGTGGCGGGCCATGCAAGGCGCTCCGAGGGGAGGCAATGCCTGAAAATAACCTGCAGCCCTCACTCCCGCGTTAACAGGCGAGCGCTGGGGAAAACCTGTTGCGATGTGCGTTGACAGGCAGGGTGTCTTTCCTTATGAAGAGGCCAGTTTTCGGGCGCCTTGGCGCCCCTTTTGTTTGACCGAGGATTTGGAAAGATGAAGATCCGCAACTCGCTGAAGGCGTTGATGACTCGCCACCGCGCGAACAAGCTCGTCCGCCGTCGCGGCCGCGTTTACATCATCAACAAGGTGGACAAGCGCTTCAAGGCCCGCCAGGGCTGAACGTTCCGCTCCATTGCATGACTTTTTGACGGGGCCTGCACGCATGTGCGGGCCCCGTTGTTATTGAGGTGTTGTTGCGGAGCCCGCGGGCTACGCCGGCTCAGGCCTTGAGCACGATGACCTTGGTATTGACCGGGGTGCGCGCGTAGAGGTCCATCATGTCCTGCGTCAGAAGCCCGATGCAGCCGCTCGAAATGCCCTTGCCGATCGTCTCCGCCTGCCGGGTGCTGTAGAGGGTGTAAAGCGTGTAGCGGCCGTCCTGGTAGAGATAGAGCGTGCGGGCGCCCAGGGGGTTGTCGAGGCCCGGGGGCATGCCACCGGCATATTGGGCCGCTTCGGGTTGCCGCTCGATCATTTCCTTGGGCGGCGTCCAGACCGGCCATTCGGCCTTGCGGCCGATATAGGCGTCGCCACTCCAGAGGAACCCGGCGCGGCCCACGCTGACGCCGTAGCGCGTGGCGGTGTTGTTGCCCTCGATGCGGTAGACATAGTAATTGCGCGGATCGACGATGATGGTGCCGGGTGCCTCGGCGCTGTCATAGCGCACCGTGCGCCGCCAGTATTTCGGGTCGACCTTGTTGAGATTGACCGCCTCGATGGGAAAGCGCTCGTCGGGCAGGGGTCCATAGACCTGTTCGGCCTCGGCCAGGCTCAAGGCCTTAATCGTGGTGCATCCGGCCAGGGCCAGCGCGCCAAGGCTGGCGGCGGAGCCCAGGAGAAAGGCCCTTCGACGCAGGCCCGCAGGACCGGGGGCGTCTTCAATCGGGGTGGGTTGGGCAAGGTCATTACGTGCGGACATGAAAATGGTCCCATTCCTCTCGCCCGCGCGCTTCCGGCAGCGGGCAGTCAATCGGTAAAGACAACGTCCGAGTCGACACTGGATCGGCTCCCAGGACCAGTCTGGCGAGGGCGGGATGCCGGCGCAAGCGCAGTCGGTCCTTCCAGGTGTCCAGAACGACCGGGGGATTCACAATTTCTCTAGTCGTGACTTTCTTGCCTCAAGCCGCGTCGCCCGCACAATCCATGTTCTGACGGAACGGAAAAGGTGTGTGCCCGCTCCCTGACGGGTGCGCGGCCAATGCCTGCACAAGGGGCATTGTGCATTGGAACTGTGCAGGTTAACCAGCAAATTGATCTTTTAAATCATATGGTTGTCTAGCCGGTACAGACTGGTATCACTGCCGCGCCGGGTGAAGCCCGGTCCAGCGTCAGCCCGCATCGGCGGTCCAGAACGGGCGTCCGCCCAGCATCCCAATTGCCATGTTTCCCAGCCGGACCTTCAGCCTGGTGATTAATCGGCCATGGGCCGAGATCTATGGGTTTCTCTCCGATCCCCGCACGCTCGGCCACTGGACGCAGGGGGTGATCGTGGAGCCGGTGCACCCCATCACCGACTATCGGTGGCGCACCAGCTTTGGCGGGGTGCCCGTCAGCATCGACTTCACGCCACCCAATGATCTCGGCGTTCTCGACCTCAGCCTGCGTTGGGATGACGGGTCAACGCGCCACTATTTCATCCGGGTTTTCCCCAATGGGTCGGGGAGCGAATTGTGCTGCACGGTGCTGCAGCGCCCCGATGAGAATGACGCGCAGTTCAATTCCGAATGCGAATGGCTGCGCACCGACCTCAACATTCTCAAGGCGCATTTTGAAGGCCAGTGAAATGACAACGCCGCCCGAAGGCGGCGTTGAGGATCATGTGTGGTGGGGCGAGGCCGCGACGCGAGCGGTTCAGCTCGACCCTGCGCCGTCCTGCCGGACAAAGGCGATGCGCAGCATGTTGGTGGCGCCGGGGGTGCCCAGGGGAACGCCGGCGGTGATGGCGATGCGGTCGCCGGGGCGGGCAAAGCCTTCCTGATAGGCGATGACGCAGGCGCGATCGACCATGTCTTCCAGATTCACCGCATCCTCGGTCTGCACGCAATGAATGCCCCAGACCACCGAGAGGCGGCGAATGGTGCGCAGATTGGGCGAAAGCGCGATGATGGGCTTGGAAGGTCGCTCGCGGGCGGCGCGGATGCCTGTCGAGCCCGAGGCGGTGTAGGTCACGATGGCGGCCAGGTCGAGCGTTTCGGCCACCTGACGCGTGGCGGCCGAGATGGCGTCGGCGGCGGTTGCCTCCGGCTCGGTCTGGGCGGCGCGAATGATGTTGCGGTAATTGGCGTCGCCCTCGACCGCCACGGCCACGCGATTCATGGTGGCGACGGCCTCGACCGGATACTGGCCCGAGGCGCTTTCGGCCGAGAGCATCACGGCATCGGCGCCTTCGAAAACGGCGATGGACACGTCGGAGACTTCCGCACGGGTCGGCACCGGCGCGGTGATCATGCTTTCGAGCATCTGGGTGGCCACGACCACCGGCTTGCCATAGCGGCGGCACATGCGGATCATGCGTTTCTGCAGGCCCGGGACCTGTTCGAGCGGCAGTTCGACACCCAGGTCACCGCGGGCGACCATGATGGCGTCGGAGAGCTTGACGATCTCTTCGAGCCGCTCGATGGCCTGGGGCTTTTCGATCTTGGCCATGACGCCGGCGCGGCCCTGGACGATCTTGCGGACGTCGATGATGTCTTCGGGGCGCTGCACGAAGGAGAGGGCGATCCAGTCGACTTCGGCCTTGAGCGCTTCGAGCAGGTCCGCATGGTCCTTCTCGGTCAGGGCGCCGGTGGGCAGCAGCGTGTCGGGCAGGGAGACGCCCTTCTTGTCGGAGAGCTTGCCGCCATAGACCACTTCGGTCTCGATGGCGCCGCCGCCCACCTTGGTGGCCTTCAATTGCAGCTTGCCATCGTCGAGCAGCAGGCGGTCACCGACCGAGACGCTTTCGATGATTTCGGGATGCGGCAGGTAGACGCGCTCGGCATTGCCCTGGTCGTTCTGCTCGCTGTCGAGGGTGAATTTCTGCCCGGCGACGAGATTGACCGACCCCTCGGCAAACTTCCACACGCGCAGCTTGGGACCCTGCAAATCGGCCAGAATGCCGATCGGATGCTTCAGACGCGCTTCAACCGTGCGGATGCGCTTGACCGTCTGGTGCAGCAGCTCGTGGCTGGCGTGGCTCATATTGATGCGGAAGACGTCGGCACCGGCCTTGGCCAGTTCCTCGATCATGTTCTCCTCATGGCTTGCCGGCCCGAGGGTGGCGAGGATCTTGGCGCGTCTGATCCGTCTCATTGCGTGTCCGTATTGTCTGGCGTTAGGGGGGCGTCGGGGTCGACCAGGAAGGCTGGATCCTCGAGATCTTCGCCCAGATCCGGGCCGACAATGCTCGGTGCGCCCGCGTTTTCGGTGAGCTGCAGCGTCCAGTCGGATCGGTTCTGTGTATCGATTTCAAAGAACCCGGTGCGCTCATAGCCCCGGGCGAGGCAATCCTCAACCCCGAATATTGTGAAGGTTTCGTCACGGGTGCACATGAAGACCTGTCCGTCCCAGGCGCCACCGCCAATGTCGTCAACCGCGTAGAGATAGTAGAAGCGGCGCTGCAGGTCGCCCTGGTAGATGGTGCGGCAATCGCCCGGAGGGGCCTGCCACCAGCCTTCGCTCATCCAGCCGCGCTCGGCGCGATAGCCCAGAGCCAGCGAGACCAGATTGGCGGTCTCGTTGCAGACGCGCAGTTCGGCATGGGCCGGGGTGGCCATGGCCAGAAGGCCTCCGAAGGCTGCTATCAGCAGGGTTGAGGCGAGGCGGATGGGGTTCACCATTGCGCTGGAAATCACCGGAAAACGTGCCCTTCTTTGATCGTATGGCGGGGGTGAGGTCAATGGCTAAAGGCGCGATTTGACGGAATTGCGGGCATGTCGCCGATGCTGGTCATAAAAGCGGCGTGAGCTGGCGCGACTGATTGCGCCGTACGGCGCGGCAGGGTGTGGATTGAGGGCAAAGGGGGTTGAACCGGACCGGGGCTTGAGGTTCATGGAGCCCGGACAATTTACGTTCGATTTTGCGACCGCCGACGGGTTCCCGCCCGGGCGAGCGGTTGCCAGAAGAGGTTAGCCATGGCCGTTGAAGACAGCGTCGCGCAGGACCAACTGCGCGCTTTCATCGAGCGCATCGAGCGCATGGAAGAAGAAAAGGCGGCCATTGCCGCCGATATCAAGGAAATCTACGCCGAGGCCAAGGGCAATGGCTTCGACACCAAGATCCTCAGGAAGATCGTTGCCATCCGCAAGCAGGATGCCAATGAGCGCATGGAGCAGGAAGCCCTGCTCGAGCTCTATATGTCGGCCCTGGGTATGGTCGAGGCGCCGTCCGAATATTGAGGCTCGCAAAGGTCGCCGGGCGCTGACGCGGCGCCCGGGTGGCAGGCCTATCTAGACCAAAATATCAAGCAGGGCTTTCGTCATGTCGCTGGCGACGCCCACGACCTTGGCGGATGCCTTGAAGTCGTTGCGGGCCTGGAGCACGTTGACCATCTCGGTCGAGATGTCGACGTCATTGCCCTCGACCCCGCTGGCGGCGATGCGGCCGGCGCTGCGTTCGAGCTGCTGGCTGGCCCGGTGCATGCCGGAAGCGCCGATACCGATGCTGGAAATGGTCATGTGACGGGCCTTGCTGGTGCTTCGGCCAGCAAGCCCGCAATTGATTGACGCCAGGTTAAGCCGGCTGCGTCTCGAGAACGGCAAATTCTTCGCATCGCGCCGCGCCGCCGGCCACGGTCATGTGGGTGCCCGCGGCGACCGGGTGCCAATGGTCGCCGGGGTCGCCAAAGGGCTCCGAGGCAATGGCAATGCCGCTATCAAGCTGGCGCCAATAGAGCGAGGGCGGCCGGTCGTCGCTGGCCCAGCGGAAGGCGTGCAGCGTCTGGCCGTCGGCGAGGATGGCGGTGAAGCGCAGCGGCTGGGTGATGCCATTGGCGTGCTGGATGCGCAGGCAGGTGCGCAGCATGGCCGCGATGGCACCGGCCGGATCGTGGGAAAGCCCATGGCCCAGCGCTGCCAGGAACATGGCCTCGCTGTCGCTGTTGCCGCGGCGAAGGCCGTAAAGATCGTCCGGCACCAGCGCCTCGACCGAGCGGCGCACAGCTTCGTAGCCACCGATCTGGCCGTTATGCATGAAGAGATGGCGGCCCGATGAGAAGGGATGGCAATTGGCCATGGTGACTTCGCCCGAGGTGGCCGAACGCACATGGGCGAGGAACAGTCCGGCCTCGACCTGATGGCAGAGCGAAGCCAGATTGGCATCGGACCAGGCCGGGAGGATGCCGCGATAGAGACCGGGTTCGGACCGCGCCCCATACCAGCCCACGCCGCAGCCATCGCCATTGACCACGGTCTTGGCTTCGCGGGCGGAGTGGGACTGGCTGACCAGCGAGGCTTCCGGGGCGATGAGCAGCGTGTCGAGAAAGATGGGGTCGCCCGAATAGGCGAGAAACCGGCACATGGTCAGGCGGCCCGCTCCAGCGTGTCGGACAGGGCAAAGCGCACGGCTGCATCGGCGTGGATGGTGGTCGAGTCGTAGCCGGGCAGGGGCAGGGCATCGGGGTCGAGCAGCAGGCCGATTTCGGTGCAGCCGAGAATGACGCTATCGGCGCCTTCGGCCTTGGCCTTTTCGATCAGCGCCAGATAGTCCCGGCGGGCGATGTCGCAGACATTGCCCTGGCAGAGTTCATCGAAGATGACGTCATGCACGCGCTGCCGGCCGTGGGCCTCGGGCACCATGACGTCGAGCCCAAGCGCCTTCATGCGATCGGTATAGAAACCATGCTCCATGGTGTAGCGCGTCGCCAGCAGCAGGGGGCGTTTGCGGCCATCGGCACGCAGGGCCCTGGCGGTTTCGGTGATGATGTCGATCAGCGGCACGCCCACCATGGCGGCGACCGGTTCGGCCACCAGATGCATGGTATTGGTGCAGATGAGAATGCAGTCCGCACCCGCCTGCGCCAGGCCGGCGCCGGCTTCGCCGAGAAGCGCACCAGCCAGGTCCCAGCGGCCGGCCTTTTGCAGTTCCACCACCTGGGTGAAGTCGAGCGAGCGCATGGCGATATCGGCCGAGTGCAGCCCGCCGCGCAGGCGCCGCACCTCCTGGTTGATATGCCGATAATAGACGGCGGTGGATTCCCAGCTCATGCCGCCGATCAGGCCAATGGTTTTCATAGCGGAGCCCCTCCATTTGCATCCAGTGTGCCGCCAGTCGGGGGCAAAAGGCATGCAGAGTTGCGCGCTGAGCGAAGGATTCACGCGTTGTGGCTGTGCAAAATAGCGAATACGCGCTAGCTATTTGCGTTGACATGGAGTGCGACGATGCTGGATGACCGCGATCGAAAGATTCTGGGCCTGTTGCAGGCCGATGCGGAAACGCCCCTGGGAGAGCTTGCGGAAAGCGTGGCCCTATCGCCTTCGGCCTGTTCGCGACGCATCGCACGCCTCAAGGAGGAGGGCTATATCGGCCGGATGACGGCCGAACTGGACCGGCGCAAGATGGGCCTGCCCACCACGGTCTTCGTCATCGTGCGCACCGGCAGCCATGCGGCGGACTGGCTGGAGAAGTTCCACGCGGCCGTGGGGGCCATTCCCGAGATCGTCGAGGTGCACCGGCTGACCGGCAATTTCGACTATATCCTCAAGATCGTGCTGCCCAATGTCGAGCACTATGACGTGGTCTACAAGCAGCTCGTTTCGCGCATCGAGCTCTTCGACATGTCGGCCTATATCTCGATGGAAACGGTCAAGGCAGCCAAGGGGCTGCCGACGAATTATGCGTGAGTCCCGACAATACCCCCACCCTTAATCCCTCCCCACAAGGGGGAGGGAGACGATGAACACCAGCGACTGATTCCAGCGCCTCCCTCCCCTTGATGGGGAGGGAATGAGGGTGGGGTGTCCTGACGGGTGCCGAACTAGACCTTGGCCAGGGCCGCCTGCATTGCCGCCTGGTCATAGCCAAGTGCGGTGAGGGCGGTGGCGACGATGCCGGCGCGGTCGAGGCCGGCCGCGGCATACATGTCGGCCTGGGTCGCGTGCTCGACGAAGGTGTCCGGGATCATCAGCGGACGGAAGCGCAGCTTGCCGTCGAGCAGGCCATTGGACGCGAGGAAGGTGGCGACATGGCTGCCGAAGCCGCCCAGCCCACCTTCTTCGGTCGTGACCAGGACATCATGCGACTGGGCCAGCGTGGCGATGAGTTCCTCATCAAGCGGCTTCATGAAGCGGGCATCGGCGATGGTGGGGTTGAGGCCGAGCGCGGCCAGCTTGTCGGCGGCGGCCAGCACTTCCCCCATGCGGGTGCCGTAGGAAAGGAGCGCGATGGTCGCGCCCTGGCGCAGCACGCGGCCCTTGCCGATGGGCAGGATTTCGCCGCGCGCCGGCATGTCGACGCCGATGCCGTCGCCGCGCGGATAGCGGAAGCTGATCGGGCCCTTGTCATAGGCGGCGGCAGTGGCAACCATATGCCTCAACTCGGCCTCGTCGGCGGCAGCCATCTGCACGATGCCGGGGACAGCGCCGAGATAGGCATTGTCGTAATTGCCGGCATGGGTGGGGCCATCGGCGCCGACATAGCCGGCCCGGTCGATGGCGAAGCGCACCGGCAGGCCCTGGATGGCCACGTCGTGGATCACCTGGTCATAGGCCCGCTGCAGGAAGGTCGAATAAATGGCGCAGAAGGGCTTCATCCCCTCGCTTGCCATGCCCGCCGCAAAGGTCACGGCGTGTTGCTCGGCAATGCCCACATCGTAGATGCGGCTGGGAAAGAGTTCGGCGAACTTGTCGAGCCCGGTGCCCGAGGGCATGGCGGCGGTGATGGCGACGATGCGCGGATCGGCCTCCGCCTCCTGGATCAGGCTCGATGCAAAGACCGAGGTGTAGGAGGGCGCATTGGACGGTGCCTTGGCCTGGGCGCCGGTGATGACGTTGAACTTGGCGACGCCATGATATTTGTCGGCGGAGTTTTCCGCCGGGGCATAGCCCTTGCCCTTCTTGGTCACGGCGTGGATCAGGATTGGCCCTTCACCAAAGTCGCGCACGTTTTCGAGGATGGGCAGCAGGTCGTCGAGATTGTGCCCGTCGATTGGGCCGACATAATAGAAGCCCAGTTCCTCGAACAGCGTGCCGCCGGTGAAGAAGGACCGGGCGAATTCCTCGGTCTTGCGCGCCGGTTCGTGCAGGAAGGGCGGGAGCTTGGAGACCACGGCCTTGGCCGCTTCGCGGGTGCCGCGATAGACCGGGCCGGACACCAGCCGCGCCAGATAGGTGCGCAGCGCTCCCGTGGGCGGCGCGATCGACATGTCATTGTCGTTGAGGATGACAATGAGGCGCGCGTCCATGGCGCCGGCATTGTTCATGGCCTCATAGGCCATGCCGGCCGACATGGCGCCGTCGCCGATGACGGCGATCACATTGCGCGGGGTTTCCAGGTGCTTGCTGGCCTCGGCCATGCCCAGACCGGCCGAAATCGAGGTTGAGGAATGGCCGGCCCCGAAGGGGTCGTATTCGCTCTCGGCGCGGCGGGTGAAGCCGGAAAGGCCATCTTTCTGGCGCAGGGTGCGCATGCGGTCGCGTCGGCCGGTGAGGATCTTGTGCGGATAGGCCTGGTGACCGACATCCCAGATGATGCGGTCGTGCGGGGTGTCGAACACGGCGTGCAGGGCCACGGTCAGTTCCACCACGCCGAGACCCGCGCCCAGATGCCCGCCGGTCACCGAGACGGCGTCGATCATCTCGGCACGCAATTCGTCGGCCAGCTGGCGCAGCCGATCATGCGGCAAGGCGCGCAAATCGGCCGGGTTCCGGATCGTGTCGAGCAGCGGCGTTTCGAGCTTGTCGGCCAAGCGTATCCCCGTGGCGTTCTGGTTTATCCCTGTTTAGGCGCAGGGTCGGGGCTTGGCAATGCCGGCGGCCCGCATGCGTCGAAGGGTCCCCGATTTGTCGGGGGCCAATCGGGCTTTTGCGGGGCAAACGGTTGAGGCGGCGGTTAGTTGCTGGCGACGACCAGCGGAGCGCGGGTGAAGCGGTCATACACCGGGGCGGGACCCTTATCGCCAATGCCCTTGATCAGGACGTGGCGGCCCATTTCCGGCGTGGGATCGAAATCGGCCTCGTCGTGGTCGAAGATCACGGCATAGCGATCCGAGGTCAGTGCCGCCGGATCGGTGAAGATGTCGGCAACATGCTCGAGATCGGGGGCCACGAGATCGGGGCGACGCATGTCGCGTGCCGGGGGCTGGCTGGCCACATGCTGCGCCAGAGCCTGTGCCAAAGGCGTGGTCTCGGCGGCATCGGTTGCCCCGAAGGTGCCGGAGAAAAGGCCGCTCAGCGGGTTGGCGGCGCCGCCCCCCAGGGAGGCGGTGCGCAGGCCGGTGGCGGCCGTCAGCGGCGGCAGCGCCGGCAGCCGGTCTGTCGGGGCCGGCGCCGTGCCGGTGCTGGCCGTGGTGCCGTTGCGGATGATCATTTCGAGGGCCCTTTGGGCGCCCGGCTCAGGCGCCGGGGCCGCCGCATAGGCGGTCAGAATGTCGGCGGGCGGGTCGGTCATGATGACGCGAGGCGTCGGCATGGTGGGCGCCGTCAGCGCGGCGAGCGCGGTCACGGCGTCGTTCTGGCGCAGGTCGGCCGGCATGCTGACCGGCATGGTCACGGCAACGCGTGTCGCGCCCAATTCGTCCGGCGACAGCGGCGCACTGCCGGCGGAGGAAAAGGGCATGGTGGTGTCCGAGACGGAGGCAACCTGGAGGTCCGGGCCGCCCAGATCGGCTGGCCGCATTTCCGGCATGACCGGCGCCACCTGGCGGAATTGCTGTGGGGCCAGCGAGGCGGTCTGCACCTGCGCCCCAGAACTGGCCTGGCCGGAGGCTTGGTCGTTATTGCCAAAGATGACATCCATCAGCGTGCGGCCGCTGCCACCAGTGCTGGCGACCTGCGTGCCGGAGCTGGAGGCGTTGCAGGGATAGCTATGGCAGCGTTTCCACTCGGCCATGGCGACCTGGTAGCCCTGCTGGGAGAGCGGCGTGCCATCGGTGGGCAGGTGCATGGTCTTGCCGTCAGGGAAGATTTCCTTGAGCTGGGCGCGGGTCATGCGCGGCCAGGCGCGCACCGAGCCGGTGTCCAGATGCACGAAGGGGCTGCCGGAGGTAGGATAGTAGCCGACGCCGCCCACCTGCTTCTTCATGGCGGTGGCCCGCAGCTTGGCCAGGGGAATGCCGGGAATGAAGAAGTCCATGGCATTGCCGCGCATGTGCTGGGAATTGTCGGCGACGCCGGACGACTTGGCGGCCAGCATGGCATTGGTTGCGGGCGAACGATAGGCCGAGACAATGTTGATGGGCTGGGTGGCGCCCACTTCCTGGTAGACTTCCCAGACCAGGTCGAACAGACGCGGGTCCATCTTGGTGGGCTCGTTGCGCCGCCAGTCGCGCAGGAACTGGTTGAGCTGGTTGAGGCCCGACTGGACATATTGCCCATTGCGCTTGAAGACGATGCGCGCGGTTTCCCCGGTATGGGTGTAATAGAGGTAGAGCGAGCGCTCAGTCGCGGCCTGGACCGGCGCGGCCGGCAGCAAAGCCGAAACGCTGATGACCGCAGCGGCAAGAAACCGCGCGGCACGCCGCCAATTGATAAACCCCATAACCGTCACGCCAAACTCTGCCCGGTTCACTCGTCAGATATGGTGGACGTTAGCGCTCAATTCGCTCGAATTTCTTAACGCTAACCAGTTGTGAACTGGCCAGGCGGCCCCTCACGCCTGTGTTATTAAGGGCAAAAGCAGGCGCAACCAAGGCGAAAATGTAAACGACAGGTTAAGCGGCCAGCGTGACTGCCGCCGCGCGGCCGCGGATCTGGCAGCGCATGTGGATGCTTGGCTCAGGGGGAGAGTTCATCCGGAACCGGCTCCGCCGTCGCCACGATGGCCGGATCGGCTGCGTGGTGGAGGCCGAGCGCCTCGATCAGCTTCTCGTTGTGGCCATAGACATCGCCATAGGAGCGGATGGTGCCGTCAGCGTCCACGCGCAGGGTGAAATAGGCCAGGTGCACCGGGATCTGGGCTTGCGGGTTCACCCAGCGTTCGGAGGAGCCGAACATGGCTTCGAGCGAGGCGCGCGAGATATTGGGCTCGTTGGCCATCAGCGCATCGGCAAATTCCATCGGGTTCTGCACGCGGATGCAGCCATGGCTGAAGGCGCGGAAGGAGCGCGAGAAGAGCGACTTGGATGGGGTGTCGTGCAGATAGACGTCGTGCTTGTTGGGAAACAGGAACTTGATCTGTCCCAGTGCATTGCCGGCGCCGGGGCGCTGGCGCACACGGAATGGGAAGTTGGACGCGGAAACCTGCGTCCAGTCCACCTGCCAGGGGCTCACCGGCGAGCCGTTATAGAGCAGGTCCATATTGTGGCTGTCGGTATAGCCGGGATTGTTCAGCACCGCCGGGGCGATCTCGCCGCGGATAATCGAGGAGGGCACGTTCCAATAGGGATTGACCACCAGATGCCGGATATTGTCCGAAAAGATCGGGGTCTGGTTCTTGGTGGTGCCGACCACCACGCGGGTAGTGTATTCGGGCTGGCCGTTACGCTCGATCCAGAGCCGGAATTCGGGGATGTTGACGAAGACCCGAAAGTCGCCGAGATCGGACGGCATCCAGCGCCAGCGCTCCATATTGGCAATGATGTCCTCGCGGCGGGTTGCAGCGCCCCCATTGAGCGCGGCTACGGTGGCCGGTCCGATAATGCCATCGACCTCCAGCCCCTGGCCTTCCTGGAAGGCGCGGACCGCGTCAACGGTCAGGTCGTCATAGAGTTTCGACGTGGACGCAGCCAGGTTGAGACGGCTGCGGATGGCGGGCAGGCGGGCATCGGAATTGCCCGGCCGCAGCACCGGTCCGTCCCCGATCGGGGTCGGGCGCGCTGCGCTGGACTGCTCGAAACTGGCCAGGGCCGCCTTGAGCGCCAGGAATTCGGGATGCTTGGGTTCCAGCTCCGCCAGGATCGCGGCCGGGTCCTTGCTGGCGGCCAGGCGTTCGAGCAGGGCGGCTTCGTCGATCGGCTTGGGCCGGATATCGAGAAGCGGGCTGATCGACTGCGGATCGATGCGCCCGCTGTGGATGTGGTTGGCATAGCGCATGGTCGCGGCCGAGAAGGCGGTTTCCAGCGTCGCCAGGGCAATGCCGTCGCCGTTGAGCTTGTCGCGCGAGATAGACGGCGTCAGGTAGTCTGCGGGGTCGAGGCCCTCGGCGGCCGCATTTTCAAACAGCGCAATGATCTTGCCGGCTGCCGGCGAGAAGGCGACGCTGCCGTCAACCCCCTGCGAGAGCCAGATGGGTTCGAAATGGCGCTCCCCATAGAGAAAATAGAGGCGCTGGGCCTCGGCCTGGGCGGCCGTGTCGGGCCTGGCTCCATAATAGGCCGCCGACAGGCCGGCCTTGATGGTGCGGGCAAGCGCGGACTGGGGCGGGGCAATGACGATGCGGCTGGTCTCGGCACTCGCCACCTGCTGTGCGAATGCCGCTGGCACAATTGTGGTGGCAGCGAGAAGGGCGACCAGACTGACCAGAACCTTGTTCATCATTGCTCCTGAAGGCGTCGCGCGGGGGCCGGGACAAGCCGAATCCGACCCGTTCTGGCCCCAAATGCTGAAACCTCAATACTCTGCAAACCTTAACGGGAGCAATTGCTCGCAGATTCGTGACTCACCGCTGTGACTGGTCTGCAACGGTTGTGCGTTTGCGAATGGCTGTGTGCTTTTCTGTCTCTGTTCGCGCCAAGCTATTTGCCTGTCGCCACTCATGAATTTGTCAAAGCTTGATCCTGGGCAGATCCCAGGGGCCCAGCGAGCATCACTACGCAACACCCCCGCCCGCGAGGCGAAGGTGTTGCGGTGATCCATCGACCCGCCCGTCCGCCCTCGTTCGGCAACCGCGATGGGCCACTTCGAAGGCAACGTGCGGGGCGGGATTGGACGACGATCTAGCCGTGCTGCGGGGCGGTCCTGCCCCTTGCTCCCACTGCCAGCCAGATCGCGAAGGCCAGTTCGGCGATCAGGGGTATGAGGTAGGCCATGGTGATGATCGACGGCTGATCGCCGGTCAGGAGAGAAAATCCGCTCCCCGACAGATAGACGAGGCCCGATGCGGCAATTCCCAATCCGACCAGGCGGGGGGCAATGCCCGAGCGCATGATCAGCCAGGCCGTCAGCAGGCAATTGATCCCGAAGAAGATGAGGCCAAGGTCATAGCCTTGCCCCTGCAATTCGAGCAATGCTTGCACCGCCCAGGCGAGATTGTCGGCGCCGAATGCCTCGGCAAAATGCTCCCCGCGCAGCAGCACCATCGCCGCCACCTGGAACAGGAGGTTTGCGGCGAGCACGATCGCCTGCGTCAGGCGCAGGATCATCGCGGCCAGCGCCACGCGCGGCGCCACCTGACGAAACAGCAGGTAGAGAAGGACGCCAACGGCAATATCGCTCAGGATCATGCCGATATCGGCGACAAGGCTGAGTGAGAACAATCCGCCGGAAGCCATGATATTGGCGAGTGTTTGCGGGCCGTTATCCGGCACGATCAGCAAGTCTCGAACTGCCATTTCGCTCCAGATGCCCAGGACGATGATGGCGAGATAGAAGAGGCCCGTGACGCGGGCGATGCTCTTGTTGGAACGGGTTTGCAGGTCAGATCCGACCATGATGGTGTCCTCCATTGGACTTTTGGGGATGGCTGGTCGATCAGGCGGCCAGCGTTGCGATGTGTTTTTGGAAGCCCCGATGCACGGCGCCGCCGCGGAAGGTGAGCCAGAGGCAAACCGAGATTTCGGCGAGTGCAGCAGGCATGATGGCCACGGGGGAGATCGCGGGTTCGAACGCCGGCAGCACGAACACCACGAAGAGGTCGGTCCAGTAGCCCACCAGCGCCAGCATCATCACTACGCCCAGCAGGCGCGGCACGAAGCCGGAGCGATAGAACAGCCAGCCGATGGTGAAGCACCAGGCGCCGAAGAAAATGCCGTTGGCGGTGTAGCCATAGGCATGCAGATCCAGCAGCAGGGCCGCCAGGTCCTGCACCTGCTCGGGTGGAAAGGACGGCAGGGCACCGTTGACGAGCAACAACGCACCGAAGTGATAGACCACGTTGGCGCCCATCCAGGGGAGCCGCAGGAGGTTGAGGAACAGCGCCAGCAAGGCGATCGGCTTGTTGACCGGCTTGAGCAGCATCCAGAAAGCCAGTCCGAGCCAGGTGTCGAGCAGCAGCACCAGCAGGTCAGCGATCCCGGCAAGCCCATAGAGCATCTGGTTCGCCGCGATATTGGCCATGGTGGCCGCAGCGTCGCCTTGCACCACCATGCCGGTGCGAACGGAAAATTCGGCGAAGCCGGCAAGGACCGCGACGGCCAGATAGGCCAGTCCGGCCGAGCGGGCCCAGTTGAAGTCATCTTGGGACGGAATGGTCATTGCATCATCCTCGGAAAGGGGCGAGCGGCATCCATCACCGGCGTGTCGACCGGTGCAGCATGCTGCCGCTCGGGTGGGAAATTACTCGGCTGCCAGGATCGCCACGTCGTGGTGCTCGACTTCGAGCACGACATTGCCGCGCTTGTGGCCGCTCTGGACGTATTCATGGGCCTCGGCGATCTGGTCGAGGCCATAGCGCCGGTCGATGATGGTCTTGAGCGCGCCGTCTTCGATCAGGGCTTTGACTTCCTTGAGGCGATTGCTGAGTTCGGCATGCGGCAAGAGCCCCGTGGCCGAGAACCTGGCCTTGCGGCGTCCGAATTTCCCGGTCCAGAGCATGCGGAACAACAGACCCAGGCCCAGAACCGGCGAGAGATAGACGCCATCTTGTGTGAGCGCCCGCCTGGCCTTGCCGAACGGCACCTTGCCCGCCGTATCGAAGATCACGTCATAGGCGCCGCGGCGCTGCGTGAAGTCCTCGGTAGTGTAGTCGATGACATGGTCGGCACCCAACTGGCGCAGGAAACTGGCATTGCGCCCGCTGGCGACCGCCGTGACTTCGGCGCCCAGATGCTTGGCCAGTTGCACCGCCGACGTGCCAAGGCCACCCGCCGCACCGTTGATCAGCACCTTTTGGCCCGGCCGGACCGTCACCAGGCGCGTCAGGAAATTGTGGACCGTGAGCGCGCCATCGGTGACCGGCGCCGCCTCCTCATAGGACATGGTCATGGGGATCGTCTGGATGATTCCGTCTTCTGGCACCGCCACGAACTGGGCGTGAGCGTGAAATCCGATGGTCGTCTCGCCGAACACATCGTCACCGACCGCAAAGCGGGTCACATCTCGCCCGACGGCCTCAACCTTGCCGGCAAAGGCCGTGCCCGGCACCGAGGCCTTGGGCTTGCGCAGCCCCAGGAAGATCCTGCCGAACAGGGGCTTGCCCGTCCGCATCATCACGTCGGCCTGGGTTACGGCACTGGCGTAGATCTTCACAAGGACCTCATTGTCCCTGGGGGTTGGCCGATCGATCTCCTGAATGCTCAGGACTTCCGGACCGCCATAGGCATTGGCAATAACCGCCTTCATCTGTCGTCTCCTCTTGGATGCACCATCGCGGTACCGATGGCCAAGGGGTACGGCAGACAGGTCCTCTGCAGAATTGACTAAATCCTGTATTTCGGTATGCACATTTGCATGGATTGGCGATCTGTCAGATTTGACTGGAACCGCGCCCGGGCCTTTCTGGTCACGGCCGAGGAGGGCTCGTTGTCGGCCGCCGCCCGCGCGCTGGGCATGGCGCAGCCGACGCTTGGCCGCCAGGTCGAGGCCCTGCAGGAGGAACTGGGCGTGGTGCTGTTCGAGCGCACCGGTCGTGGCCTCGAGCTCACCCCAAGCGGCCTGGACCTGCTCGAGCATGTGCGCACCATGGGCGAAGCGGCAGGGCGTCTCTCGCTTGGCGCATCGGGACGGGCGCAGGCGCTCGAAGGCACAATCGCCATCACCGCCAGCGAGATCGACGCGGCCTATCTGCTGCCCCCCCATCATCGAGAAATTGCGCCGCACCGCCTCTGGCCTGACGGTTGATCTCATCGCCAAGAACTCCGCCGCAGACCTGCGCCGCAGAGAAGCCGACATTGCCATCCGCAATTTCCGCCCCGACCAGCCCGAGCTGATCGCCCGCAAGATCAAGGACGTTGCGGCGCGGCTCTATGTTTCGGAGGTCTATCTCGAACGCTTTGGCAGGCCGCTGACCGCGGAAACCATTGTCGAAGCCGATTTCATCAGCCTGTGGTCGCCCGATACCTATCTGGCCGGACTGCTGGAGGCGGCGCTGCCCATCGACCGCAGCAATCTGACCATTCTGGCGGACAGCCATTTGGTCCACTGGGAACTGCTCAAAGCCGGTCTGGGTATTGGCATGGTCCCCGAATTTCTCGGCGACAACACGCCCGGCATTGTCCGCGCCCTTGAGGACATTGCCCCGGCCTTTCCCTTCCCCATCTGGCTTACCACGCACCGCGAGCTCAACACCTCAAGGCGCGTTCGCATGGTGTTCGACTTCCTCGCCGAGGAACTCGGCGGCATCTAGATCATCCTCCACTTTGCCCTTGCCGCCCCGGCGCGGCGCGGCTGAACAACTTTTATCCGCCCGCAAAGCCCGCTACCGTTGGCAAGGCAGGTTTCGAGGTTGCAGGCGGCGCATGGACAAGCTCTCGGTGATGAATGCCTTCCGACGGATCGTGGAGCGTGGCAGCTTTGTGGGCGCGGCCAATGATCTCGGGGTGTCTCCCGGCCTGCTCAGCAAGGAAATCAAGCTGCTTGAGAAAAGCCTTGGCTGCGCGCTGGTCACGCGAACCACCCGCAGCATGTCACTCACCGAGGCCGGGCAGGAATATTACGCCAAGGCGGTGACCATTCTCTCGGCGGTGAACGCGCTCGAGAATGACATTCGTGCCAGCGCCAGAGCGCTGGTCGGCCACCTCAAGATCAATGCCCCGCATTCCTTTGGCCAATTGGTCATCGCGCCCATGCTGCCTGGCTTTCTGGAAGACTATCCCGAGCTCGAGGTCACCTTGTCGCTGGACGACCATATTCTCGATATGATCGAGAGCGGCTTCGACATCTCCATCCGTGTTCGGCCCAGTCTGCCCGATTCTTCCCTGATGGTTCGACGCTTGGGGCAACTCAAACAGGCAATCTATGCCTCGCCTGCCTATCTCGAGCGCTTTGGGGCGCCCACCAGTCCGGACGACATTTCTGCTCATACGGTGATCGGGTTCACCCTGGCCGGCCATCAAAGCGAATGGCTATTGCATGGGCCAGGCGGCCCGAGAAAGCTTGCCCTGCATCCGCGCGTCAAGGTCGGCAGCAGCGTGGTGCTGCGCGACCTGCTGATTGCAGGCTGCGGCATCGGGACCCTTCCAGACTTCATATCGCGCGAGCCTGAGCGCGATGGGCGTCTTGTGCGTGTCTTGCCCGAATATGAGCTGCCATCGCCCGAGGTCTTTGCCGTTACCGCCTCGCATATGGGATCGGACCCCAGGGCCAAGGCCTTTGTGGCCCATCTTCAGGATGGGCTTAACGACCTCTATTCCTGACGCGGCGTGAACAGTGTTTTGAGCGCCGGATGATTACTCGGCGCCTCAGGTTCAAGGATGTTGCTGGCAAGTCCAAACCTTGCCGGAGGCATTCAAATGACCCGCATTCTCGTCGCCTACTATTCCAGCTATGGCCATGTTCGCGCTTTGGCGCAGGCAGAGGCCGAAGGCGCGCTGAGCGTCCCCGGGACGATCGTCGACCTGCGCCGCATTCCTGAAACGGTGCCTGAAGCCGTCCGCGAGGCCTCCGGCTATGTTGTGGACGACACGCCGCCGGCCAGTCCCGGCGATCTCGCTGGCTATGACGGCATCATCCTTGGAACCCCGACACGCTTCGGCATGATGGCGGGGCAGATGAAGCAGTTTCTGGATCAGGCGGGCGGTCTGTGGGCGCGCAATGCCCTGGTGGGCAAGGTCGGCGCGGTCTTCGCCTCGACCGGGTCGCAACATGGTGGCCATGAGGCCACGATCCTGTCGGCCCATGTTCCGCTCATGCACTTCGGCATGGTCATTGTCGGACTGCCCTATTCCTTCGCCGGACAGACGCATCGTGACAGCATTGTGGGAGGATCTCCCTATGGCGCCGGGACCATTGCTGGCGTCGATGGCTCGCTCCATCCCACCGAGATCGATCTCGCCGGCGCCCGCTTCCAGGGCGCTCATGTTGCCCGGGTTGCAGGGCGGCTTGCACAGGAGGATTGGGCACGGGACGCGGCCTGAGGCGACCTGACCCGATCCTGCACCATCCGGCACTGGAACCCAAAAATGGCACGGATATCCGATATTCTCCTGACTGCCCTGGCACCGGCAGTATGGGGCAGCACCTATATTGTGACCACCGAGGCGCTCCCCGCTGGGCACCCTCTGACCCTGGCTGCGCTCCGGGCGCTGCCGGCGGGAATCCTGCTGCTGGCGCTCACCCGCAGCGTCCCACCCCTTGCCCTGATTGGCCGCATACTGGTGCTTGGTGTCCTCAATTTCGGGCTGTTCTGGACCATGCTGTTCATCGCCGCAGAGCGGCTGCCAGGCGGTGTGGCGGCAACCCTTGGCGCCGTTCAGGCGCTTATGGTGATCGCATTGGCGCGTGCCTGGCTCGGCACGCCCATTCTGGGCGGCGCCGTGATTGCGGCGGTCGCCGGCGTAGTCGGGGTCGCGCTCCTGCTTCTGGGGCCCGCCGCTGCGCTCGATCCCCTGGGCATTCTGGCCGGGGCGTTGGGTGCGGCATCAATGGCCGCCGGCACGGTGCTGAGCCGGAAATGGGCTCCGCCGGTCTCCGCTTTGCGCTTCACGGCCTGGCAATTGACGGCAGGTGGCCTGGTCCTTCTGCCTTTGGCCATGCTTGTTGAACCGGCACTGCCATCCTTGTCCGCCGCCAATTGGATGGCCCTTGCCTGGCTCGGCCTGATCCGGGCGGCGGCATCCTATGGCCTGTGGTTTCGCGGGCTGGCTCGGCTGGAACCAACGGCCGTCTCCATGCTGGGCATGGTCAGCCCGATCGTTGCTGTTGCCCTTGGGTGGCTGTGGCTGCACCAGTCCCTGACCCCGCTGCAAATCCTGGGCGGCGGCATCGTCCTGGCTTCCGTCTGGGCCGGGCAAATCGCCAATCGCCTGCCGCAAAGCCGGGCCAAGAATGCGGGGACCGACCGCCGCCGAAAGCGCACCGTCGCCGTTGACCTCTGCGCTCTTTCGGAACACCGGCTGAATGATCTTGGTCTATCGCGCTCAGAAATGGTTGGTCCGGCCCCGAGCAATAGATATCAGGCCGGCTGCAATTGATTTTCGACCCTCAACACCTCGATTATTCCGGCTGTGAAGCTGTCGCCAGGAGGACAAAATGCAAGACGTGAACCCCGCCCGGTTCGGGATTATCCTCAAGACGGAGAAGATTGCCGAGTGCGTCAAATTCTATCAAGACGTGCTCTCGTTGAAGTTGTGGTACCAGAAGCCGGATCTGTTCTGCTTCCATTTTGGTGCCGACAGCTACCTGATGGTGGAGCGGGGTGGCGTGACGTCTGGCCTTCGCAAGGGCGCCGAAACCAACCCGGTGGTCTTGCGATTTGATGTGCCCGATGTCGATCGTGCAGCCGATCGCATTGCAGGGCTTGGGATCGATGTCGAAGTCCTGCGGTTCGAGTGGGGTACGATCGCCATCTTTTCGGACCCGGACGGAAATCCCTGCGAGTTCAAGAATGCGGACGATCCCTATTTCGAACTGCAGCCCTAGCCGGCATGTCGGGGTGATGGGGTGGGGAGCCCGCACGATTTCCGACGGTCGCCAGGGCGTGATTTTGACGGGCATCAAGGCCCCTTGCGCGCCGCGCCGCTAGGTTACGGGACCACATCGAGACGCAGCAGAGCGACAGCCTGATGCGGCCGCTGCGGTCTGGCTGACAAAGCTGGTCATCTGCGATTTTTGCCAAGGGCCGGCGCCTGCCACATGCGGGCCAGGCAGGGAGAATAGCATGGACGATCTTCAATCTCCGTCGCCACCACCGAACGCTGATTGGCGCGAAGCGCGTCGGGCCGAACGGCGCCAACGACTGGTCAGCCGTTATGGATGGATCGGACCGGGCATGGGCGGGGTGCTCCTCGTGCTGCTGGGCGTGATCTTCCTGGCGCAGAATTTCGGCTACCCCGTTCCGGAAAAGTGGTGGACCATCTTTCTGCTCGTCCCGGCTCTCGGCGCCTCGTTTGCTGCGTGGAACGCGTATCAACGCGATGGCAAACTCAATGGCGAAACCATCGCCGCCATCCTGGGTGCTGCAACGCTCCTTGTCATCGCAGCGGCGCTGATTTTCGATTTCGCCTGGGGCATGCTTTGGCCACTCGCGCTTATCGCTGTTGGCGGCGGTATTCTTCTCCGCGCCTATTGGCGCTGAAGCTGCCGCACGGCGCGCTGCGTCGCACCAGCCAAGACCCGCTGGCCGTTGAGCCAGCGCCACGGTGTCCCCAGAGGTGTTGACGGCCATCAATAGGTGCCGGCGTCCGGCCGCTAGATTGGGTCGAACCAAACCCGAAAGGAGATACAAGTGGCCACTCCCGAACTACTGAAGAGAGCAATGGCAGGCGAGCCCGACCTGGGGTCTCAGATCGCCGAGTTGCAGAGCGATGTTGCGGCGATCGCGGCGACATTGTCCAAGCTGGCGGAACGTCGCGTAGCCGGTATCCGCGAGGACGCGCAGGAGGGTATCGCCAACCTGATGCATGAAGGTCAGGACATGTCTGCCAATGCTGCCAGCCGGCTCATGAAGCTCGAGGCAAAGCTCGAGCAGACCGTGCGGACACAGCCGCTGATCGCCATCGGCCTGGCGTCGGTCGTCGGCTTCCTGCTCTCAGAGGTTACCCATCGGCGCTGAAATTCGACGGGGCGGCGGCTGCAGCGCCACCCTCCGTGTCACGCGCTCCTTGCAGCGAGATCACGCTATTTGGACCGGTGAAGTGGCAGCACAATCGCTGTCTGCAAATGGCGGCTTTCAGAGGTTCTGGTCAACTCGGCCGGCATGAACAGCCTGAGGTCGTCGTCGCTCACGCCGGCAATCGTCTGCAGCCTGTCTCTATCGAGAACTTCGAAATGGCTGCTGTCGAGGATCAGGATGACGCCCTTGTCTTCCAGGTAATGCAAGTGCCGGCTGATGGTTTCGATAGTGGTGCCCAGATAGCTTGCCACATCGGCTCGCGAGATCCCCAGCGCGGCCACCGAATGGCTCGTCTGCAGCTTTGCTTCCTGCAACAAATGATCCCGACGGCCCGTCGTGACCAGCAGATAGGTCGCCACCCGCTCCAATGAGTTCAGGCAACTGAGCAGCAGCGCGCTCTCCCTCGCAACTGCCAGGGCCCTGGATGTTGACTGGAGGATTGCGTGCTCCAGAATTGGGTGGCGCCTTATCACGCTCTCGTAGCGCAGCCGATCGGCGACGCAGAGCTCTGCGTCTGTGGCCGCCTCCACTGCAAAGTCCATCGAGGCGGTGAACAATTGACCGAAGAAGTCTCCCGGGTACAGCAGGGAGACGATCCTCTCTCTGCCATCGGGCAGGGTCTTGGACACCTTGAGAATGCCTGCCAGCACCGTGCCCACCAAGGCGGCCTGCCCTCCATTGGCCAGGATGGTCTGTCCCGCGGCGACCAATCGCCGGCCGGATAAGGCCGCTATGTCTGAATGGATCGCACAGTCCGTCAGGCTGCAAACGGACCTTACAGAAGCCCGGCAACGGGCACATCGGTTCGCCTGGTTGGCTATGCCTTCGATCTTGCCCATTTTCGCCTCTCCGCAATTGGCGGGCATGTGTCGGGGAGCAATGGCGTGCAAGACCCCGATACCCCGGCAGACCGTCGCAGAACCGCCCAGGGGACTCCTTGATTTCAGTCAAAAGGTGCCGCTTACCGGATCGGCCTTGTTGATCGCGCGCAAACGCGTCCCGGCGGCGGGCGACACTTGCCGAAGGCAGAGGGTGGCCTTTTCCGTCACAGGGATGGGATCGGGTGGAACCGCCCCCGCGCCAGTGCTGCTCGGGCAGCCTCTAAAAGGCCCGTGCGAAAGCAGGCAGGACAATGTCGCGCCAGCCCGGGCCCGTGTGCGGTGAAATCGTTGCACGGCCGTAGTGCTCCCTCGGTCGAGCACATTCCGCTTGACTCCATCCGCGATCTCCTCAATTAGTTCGGTCAGTCACCGAATTAACTAAGGCGTTGATGTGAGCCAGGCCATTCGAATCTCGCGGCAGTTTTCCCTTCGCTCCGTCATGGAGGCGATCGTGCAGGGCGGTTCGGTGTCCCGCGCGTCGCTGGCCAAGCAGACGGGCCTCTCCAAGCAGACGATTTCCGAGATCATGCGCCAGCTTGAGGACGACGGCTGGGTGCAGGAGACGGGCCGCACCAGCGGGCATGTCGGCCGCACCGCCGTGACCTATGAACTGGTCCCATCCGCCGCCTATATCGCCGCCGTCGATCTCGGCGGCACCAAGGTGCGTGTCGCCATTTGCGACCTGTCGAGCCACGTTCTGTCCGAAGTCACCGAGCCGACCCATCCCGACGGTGGCCAGGCGGTCGTCGACCAGATTGCGGCGCTGTGCTGGACGGCGGCCGACAATGGCGGTGTGCCGCGATCAAAACTGCGCATCGCAGTGGTCGGTGCCCCCGGCGCGCCGCAGCCGGAAACAGGTCGCGTCCTGCTCGCCCCAAACATTGCCGGCTTCGATCAGATGGATGTTGCGGGTGCGCTCGAAGCCGCCCTTGGCTTCGAAGCCATGATCGAAAACGACGTCAATCTCGCCGTTCTCGGTGAGAGCTGGCTGGGTGTCGGGCAGGGGATCGACAATCTCGCCTTCATCGCTCTGGGGACCGGCGTCGGCAGCGGTCTGATGCTGAACGGACAGCTGGTGCGTGGTGCCACCAACGCCGCCGGCGAGCTGGGTTTCCTGCCTTTCGGTGCCGACCCGTTCGAGCCGGAATCCCTGCGGGCAGGGGCTTTCGAGCGCGTCGTCGGGTCCTATGGGATCGTGGCGCGCTATCATCAGGCGGTCGGACATGACGCGACTGTCCCGGCAATCTTCGAAAAGGCCAATGCTGGCGATACGGCCGCGGTTGCGGTGCTGGACGAAACGGCCCGCCTCCTGGCGCGCGGCATCGGGGCCATCGCCGCCATTGCCAATCCGCAAAAGGTCATTCTCGGCGGGTCCATCGGTTCGCGGCCCGAGATTGTCGAAAGAGTGCGGCAGGTCCTGCCGCTCTGCTTCCCCTATCCGGTCGAGATCGAGGCCAGCATTCTGGGCAATCACGCGGCTCTGGTCGGCGCCGCCGCCATCGGCCTGAGCCATTTGCACAACACCTTGTTCGGCGCCGAAACCCCGGAATCCCGCATTTCCCTGCCGCCCGCCAACGCCGTTTCAATGCGGGAGCTGCTGCGATGAGCCCGGATCTGCACAATCGCCTCCTGGCAGCACTGGATCGCGACGATGCCGTTGAACTGCTGCGCGGCGCCATCGGTCGCAACAGCGTCACCGGCAACGAAGCCAGCATGGCCGATTATCTGCATGGCCAGATGCAGGGCAGGGGCATCGAAGATATTGAGGTCACCGCGTTCGCGCCCGGCCGCCCCAATATCCGCGGCAAGCGCTCCGGCACCGGTGGGGGCAAGCGCCTGCTGTTCATCGGTCACACGGACACGGTGCATGTCGAAGGCTGGGAACAGCACTGGGCCGGCGATATCCGCGAAAACCCGTTCGGTGCGCCCATCGTTGATGGTGAAATCTGGGGTCGTGGCGCCGGTGACCTGAAAGCGGGCATCTGCTCCAGCCTCGCCGCCCTGACCCTGCTCGACCGCGCCGGCATCCGGCTCAAGGGCGATGTCGAGTTCGCTTTTGTCGGTGACGAGGAAAGCGGCGAGCCGGGCAGCGGCGTGTCGGCGGGCGTCAAAGCCCATGTGGCGCGGATTGCCTCGGGCGAACTGATGCGGCCCGACTTCGTTGTCTATACCGAGCCAACGCAGCTCGCCGTCTATCCGGCGCAGATCGGCTTCTTCATCGCCGACATCACGATTACCGGCAAATCCGCCTATTTCGGCGTTCCGGAGCTTGGCCGCGACGCGCTCAAGGCCAGCCATGCGGTGATGAGCGCGCTCTGGGCGCATTCGGACGAGATATCGGCCAGAGCCGAGCACCCATTGGTCGGCCGCGGCTTTCTGCTCATCACTACGCTCAATGGTGGCGGCTTCATCGCCGTGCCCGAGCGCTGCACCCTTTCACTGATCCGCAAATTGCTGCCCGGCGAAAGCCTGGATGCGGCGGCGGCCGAACTCGAAAGCACGATCCGGGGCGCAATTGCCGATCCGGAAATCCAGGTCGAGATCGCCTATCCGGCCGGCCGCGACCATGCTTTGGGCGGCACGGCCACCGAGATCGATCTGACCCATCCGGCGCTGGCTCTGCTGCAGGAGAGCGTTGGTCAGGCCATGGACGGGCGAGGGGGCATTGAAGGCGCGCCCTTCTGGTCGGAAAGCCCGTTCTTCGTCAACGGCCTGGGCATCCCCGCGGTCTATTGCGCGCCCGGCGACATCCGCAACTGCCACACATTCGAGGAGCGCGTCAGCGTCGAGGAATACCTCGCCGGCGTCGTTGCCTTTGCCGGTTTCATCGCCCGCTTCTGCGGCATGGAAGACAACAATTAGGGAACCAAGTTCAAGGGAGACTGACTATGAAGACCACTACCAAGCTCGCGGCAGCCCTGCTGGCCGCAACGCTGCTCCATCCGGTCGCCGGCTTTGCCCAGACCGTGGGCCCCAATGGCGAAAGTGCCACGCCGTCGTCCGAGATCGTCCTCAGCGACGAGAACATCGCGGCGCTCACCGGCAAGGGCTACAAGGCCGCTCTGCTCTGGCACACCTCGTCGGACTTCATCAACGCGGTTTCGGCTGGCGCCAATGACGAGTTCGCCCGTGCCGGCGTCGACGTCGTCGTCACCACCGATGCCGGCTTCGACGCGGCCAAGCAGCGCTCGGACATCGAAACCGCCCTCTCGGCCGGCCCCAATGTCATCCTTTCACTGCCGCTCGACCCGGTCACCTCGGCCGCAGCCTTCAAGGAAGCCACGGCATCCGGCGTGGAGCTGGTTTTCCTCTCCAACCTGCCGGCCGACTATGTCCACGGCACCGACTACGCTGCGATCGTCACCGACGATCTGTTCCAGATGGGCAAGCAGGCCGCTGACGTCCTCGCCGAAGCCATCGGGGGTGAGGGCGAGGTGGGCTACATCTTCCACGACGCCAGCTATTATGTGACCAACCAGCGCGACCAGGCGTTCAAGACCACGATCGAGAACGACTATCCGGGCATCAAGATCGTTGCCGAACAGGGTATTTCCGATCCGGCCCGCGCGGAAGAGCTGGCCAGCGCCATGCTGCTGCAGAACCCCGAACTCGACGGCATCTATGTCACCTGGGCCGAACCGGCCGATGGCGTGCTGGCCGCCCTGCGCAGCGCGGGCAATACCACGACCAAGATCGTGACGCTCGACCTCTCCGAGCCCATTGCCCTCGACATGGTCAAGGGTGGCAATGTTGCCGGCATCGTCGCCGACGAGGCCTATGAACTGGGTCGCGCCATGGCCGCCGTCGGTCTCAAGGCCCTGCTCGGCGAAGACTCTCCGGCATTCGTCGTCGCCCCGGCCCTGACCGTCACTGCCGACAATGTCGCCGAAGGCTGGCAGCAGTCGCTGCACCGCGACGCCCCGGCCTCGGTTCTGGCCGCACAGTAATCCTCCCGGGGCGGGGGCAATCGTGCTCCCGCCTCAACCCTTCTCCGATGAGGCAGCCATGACCGCGCCCCAGACCGCCGCTCCCCCCAGACAGACGCTGTTCGCCCGCCTGAGCGGTGCCAACCTGCAGCAATATGTCGTCTATGTCGGCTTCCTCGCCATCTTCCTGTTCTTCGCCGTGGTGCTGCGCGACAGCGGCTTTCTCACCCAGCGCAATCTGGTCAACATCATCCTGCAGACGGCTCCAGTGACGATCATGGCCATTGGCCTGGTCTTTGCCCTTTCCGCTGGGGAAATTGACCTTTCCATCGGTTCCACCGTCGCCGTGTCGGCCCTGGCCGGCGCCATGGCCATGGCCGCACTCCCGCAGGCGGCCCTGCTCGTCGGCATCGGTGCCGGCCTCGGCACCGGCCTCCTCATCGGCTTGGTCAACGGCGCGCTCGTCGCCTATATGCGGCTGCCATCCTTCCTGGTGACCCTCGCCACCATGGGCCTTTTTGCCGGCGTGGCGCGCTCGCTCACCCAGCTCCGCTCCATCCCGGTGACCGATCCGCTGTTTACTGGTCTCTTCGGCTCCGGCGCTCTGTTCGGCATTCCCTCGCTGGTCATCTGGACGCTGGCTGCAGTCCTCATCGGCCACTTCGTCTTCCGCCAGACCAAATATGGCGCGCATGTCCTGGCCACCGGCGACAATGCCCGCGCCGCCATGGTCACCGGCATCAAGGTGCCCCGCGTCCGGCTTTCGGTTTTCTTGATCAGCGGCGCCATGGCCGGGCTCGCGGGGCTGCTCTATTCGGGCCGCCTGCAGGCCGCGAAGTACACGCTGGGTGAAACCGACCTCATGACCGTCATCGCCGCGGTCATCGTCGGCGGCACGCTGCTCAATGGCGGCAAGGGCTCCATTATCGGCGCACTGGTCGGCTCGCTGATGATGGGCATGCTCAACAATGGCCTGATCCTCATGGGCCTTTCCGTCTCCGACCAGATGATCGTGCGGGGCCTCATCATCCTCGTCGCCGTTGCCGTCTCGCTGCGCGAAACCTCTCGCTAGGAAATCCAGACATGTTTCTCGACGTTCTCCGCCGCCGCAACCCCGCCTTCATCGAAGCGGCCATGGCCCTGCATCAGTCCGGCCAGATCCCGGCCAATGCCTATGTGCTTGATCTCGACGCTGTCGAGGCCAATGCCCGCGTCCTCAAGACCGAAGCCGACAAGAACGGTCTCAAGATTTTCGCCATGACCAAGCAGGTCGGTCGCGCCTCGAGCTTCTGCCAGGCAGTGCAGCGTGGCGGCATCGAGAAGTCGGTGGCTGTCGACATGGCCTGCGCCCGCGCAACCCACAATGCCGGCATGAAGGTGGGGCACCTTGGCCACCTGCAACAGGTCGCACGCGCGGAAGCCGATGCCGCTGCCGCCACCTTCCGGCCCGACTACTGGACCGTCTTCAACGCCGAAAAGGCCCATGAGGCAGGGGCCGCAGCGCACAAGGCGGGCTACAGGCAGAACCTGCTCGCCCGCATCAAGGCCGAAGGCGACACCTTCTATCGCGGTCACGAAGGCGGCTTCGAGGCCAGCGACGTCGTCGCCGTGGCCGATGGCCTGGATAGGGTCGAAGGCGGGCGCTTTGCCGGCATCACCACGTTTCCGGCGCTGCTCTTCGATCATGCCAGCCGCAAGGTGAAGCCGACCCCGAACCTGGCGACGCTCTCCCGCGCCGCCGAGGCCCTCCACAAAGCGGGCCGTCGCAATGTGGAAATCAACGCCCCGGGCACGACCTCCTCGGTCCTGCTTCAGGGCCTCGCCGAAGCCGGCGCCACCCAGTGCGAGCCCGGCAATGGCCTTCATGGCACCACGGCCCTGCATGTCATGGAAGACCTGCCCGAACTCCCCGCCGTGCTCTATCTCACCGAGGTGTCGCATCTGTCAGGCGGCAAGGCCTATTGCCTGGGTGGCGGGTTCTATATTGACCCGATCTTCCCCGACTATCCGGTCAAGGCGATTGTCTCGCGCGAGCCCACCACATCGGCCGGCGCCTTGCGCGAAGTGGAGATTCCGCCGCCCTCGGCCATCGACTACTACGCCATGATCGACGCTGAAGGCCCCGCCACGCCCCAGCCAGGCGACACGGCCGTCTTCGGTTTCCGGGGCCAGGCCTTTGTCACCCGCGCCTATGTGGTGGGCGTGTCGGGCATTTCCGCCGGTAACCCCAAGGTTGAAACCATCGAAGACAGCTTCGGCCGCACGGCCGCCTGGCCGGTCTAGGAGTGCCGCAATGACCCAGCCTGTCCTGGCCCTCAACAATATCCGCAAGAGCTTTGGCGGCGTCGTCGCCATCGAGGATTTCAGCCTCACCATCGAGCCGGGCGAGATCGTCGCCCTGGTCGGTGACAACGGCGCCGGCAAGTCGACGCTGATCAAGATCATTTCGGGCGTGCATGCCCCCACATCCGGCGAAATCGTCATCGAGGGCGAGAGCATTTCCATGTCGAGCGCCACCAAGGCGCGCGAGCATGGGATCGAAGTGGTCTATCAGGACCTCGCTTTGGCTGACCAGCAATCGGTCTATATGAACCTGTTTCTCGGCCGCGAGGTCACCAAGGGCCCCTTCGGCCAGCTCGACCGCAAGACCATGATCGCCGAGACCCAGCGCCTCGTCGATGAGCTGGATGTCCGCATTCCCTCGCCCCACGCCACCATCCGCGACCTCTCGGGTGGCCAGCGCCAGGGCATCGCCATCGCCCGAGCCACGCGCTGGGCGAAAAAGCTCATCCTGCTCGACGAGCCCACCGCCGCGCTCGGCGTGGCCGAAACGGCCAAGGTCGAGAAGATCGTGGCCGGTCTGAAGGCCCGCAATATTGGCGTGCTCATCATCAGCCACAGTCTCGACCAGGTCTTCCGCCTCTCCGACCGCATCTGCGTCCTCCGCCGCGGCAAGCAGATCGGCATCCGCACGACAGCGCAAACGGACAAGAACGAGATCGTCTCGATGATTACTGGTTTGAGCGCGCAGTAGACATCGCTCGTCCACTACGGGGGCAAGGCTCCCCGTTCCGGCCGTTCAACCGGTTTGGGTCGCCTCGCGCTGGTCTGGCTGGCGAAAAAAAATGTGCCGCCCTCTTGCCGCTCTGCCGGCCGATACCAATCTCGATTGTCGTGACCGGGCCCCTCTGGCGTCGGCGGCACAGGCCGCCACGCGATGTCGGATCACCTCGGCAGGGCCCGCGGGCATCTGCGTGTGGTGCCCGAACGATGTCCTGGTCTCCATGCGCACTCCCTCAGTTCTGTTGAGCAGACCCTGAGAGGAGATTTATGCATGAGCAAGGACAAGTCCCCCTTCCAAGACGACATATTTCTGCGCGGTGCCCGTCTCAGGGCCCGTCAGAATGCCGATGCGCGTGAGCTGCGCCACGAGGCTGGCCTGGCCGAGAGCGAAGCGTTCTTCCAGGCCCTCGTCGCTGCCGTCGCGGTGATCGCCCATGCCGATGGAAGGCTGGAACTGGCCGAAAGGCGCAAACTGGTCGAAGCGTTCATCGCAAGTTCGGCCGTAAAGGGTTTCTCGGTCACGGACCTCGCCCACGAACTGGCCGAGCACAGTCGCGCCTATGGCTATGACCCTCACACGGCCGAACAGCGGGCCCTGGCGTGCCTTTCTGTCAGCCTGCTCAGCGGCGAACAGCGCCAGTCGATCCGGCAGGTCTGCCATCAGGTGATCACGGCTGATGGCCTTGTGCACCCGGTTGAACTGGGTGCGCTGCACCGGGTCGAACGTGCCCTGGGCATTGCCGGGGGTGCGCAGTGACCCCAAGCAGCATCGGTCTTTGCATGCAGGAGGATTGTAGATGGACATCCTGACCAGCATGTTCCTCGGACAGCCGCTCTGGATGTGGCTTGGTTTCCTGGGTCTCGTGGTGGCCCTGCTGGCCTTCGACCTCGGCGTTCTCCATCGCGATGGGCACGAGATCGAGGTGCGCGAAAGCCTCTTGCTTTCCGCCTTTTATATCGCCCTCGGCCTGGCTTTTGGTGGCTTTGTCTGGTGGCAACTTGGAGCCCAATCAGGTGTCGAATACCTCACCGGCTTCGTGGTCGAGAAGAGCCTCGCGATGGACAATGTCTTCGTCATTGCGATGATCTTTGGCTATCTCGCCATTCCGCGCCATCTGCAGCACCGCGTGCTGTTCTGGGGCATATTGGGCGTGATCGTGCTGCGGGCGATCATGATCGGGCTGGGTGCCACCTTGGTGTCCGAATATGGCTGGGTTCTCTATGTCTTCGCGGCCTTCCTGATCTTCACCGGCATCCGGATGCTGATGATTGGACACGAAGAGGCGGACCTGAGCCAAAATCCGGTCCTGTTGTTCGTGAAGAGGCGCTTCAGGGTCACGGACACCTTGCAGGGTGACCGGTTCTTCGTGCGCCAGCACGACCCGAAGACCGGCCGGATGGAGCGGTATATGACGCCGCTGTTCCTCGCCCTGATCATGATCGAGATCGCGGATGTGATCTTTGCGGTGGATTCGGTGCCGGCGATCTTTGCCATCACCACCGATCCCTACATCGTCTATACGTCCAACATCTTCGCCATTCTTGGCCTGCGCGCCCTCTATTTCGCGCTTGCTGCCATCATCCATCGCTTCGCCTATCTCAAGCAGGCGCTGGCTGTGCTGCTGGTGTTCATCGGGTCCAAGATCTTCCTTGCGGACCTGCTGGGCTGGGACAAGTTCCCCGCCGAATGGTCGCTGACGATTACGGCGGTGATCCTGGCAAGCGGGGTGGCCTATTCCCTCCGGCGGACGGGTCGCATGCCCCAATGAAGCAATGGGGACGCGGTCGCCTGCGTCCCCATTGCACGTCTGCGCGGTCACAGTCTATTGGCTGCGGCGCACTCTCAACTGACCCGGCCATCCAGCACACGGATCTGCCGACGACAGATTTCGGCGATCCTTTCGTCATGCGTCGAGATCAAGAAGCTGGTCGCTTCCTCGCGATTGATCTCCCCGATCAGGTCCATCACCTGGGTGGCCGATTCCCTGTCGAGGTTGCCCGTCGGCTCGTCGGCCAGGACCAGTTCGGGCCGGTTCATCAGGGCGCGGGCAATTGCGACCCGCTGCTTCTGTCCGCCAGAAAGCTGGGTGGCCAGAAAATCCATGCGGCTACCAAGGCCGACGCGGTCGAGCAGTTCGCGTCCGCGCGCCCGCGCTGCCGCCGTTTCGCGCCCCGATTTCACCGCAGTGGGGAAGATGACGTTCTCCAGAGCCGTGAAATCGGGCAGCAGGTGATGGAATTGGAAGACGAAGCCGATATGGCGGTTGCGAAACTCGGTGAGGTCTCGATCGTCTGCCCCGGTCAGATCCTGGTCCAGCATGAGGTGCTGCCCCGATGAGGGCTTCATCAGCGTGCCCAGAATGGTGAGCAGCGTGCTCTTGCCAGACCCCGACGGGCCCAGCAGGGCGGCCAGTTCACCGGTCTCCAGCGTCAGGTTCAGACCCTTGAGGACCGGGGTCGCGGTATCGCCTTCCCCATAGGTTTTGACCAGATCCCGGACTTCAACCAGCGTGCTCATTGGCCGATCACCGAGACCGGGTCGACACGGGCAGCGGCCCGGGCGGGCAGGATGGATGCCAGAATGGCGCCGATCGTTGTCAGCGTTACAGCCAGGTCATAGGCGCCTTGCCGGACGTCTATGGGCAACCCGCCTTGTGGCGCCACCTCAGGCAATGGAAAGGGGGAAAGGGCCGCATATCCCAGGCCAGCACCAATCAGTCCCCCCAGCAGGCCAATCAGGGTGCCCTGGGCTACAAAGACGAAGATGACAAAGCCCTGGGTCGCGCCCATGGCGCGCATGATGCCGATTTCGGGACGCCGCCTGTAGGTGGAGAGCAGCAGGGCGCTGGCCACGCCGATCACGATTGTGATCAGCGCAAAGCCCTTGATGAGATTGCCCGAACTGGCCTGCGCCCTGAGCCCGTCCAGCAATTGGGCGTTCCCCTCCGTCCAGGGCTTTGCTTCAAGGCCGGTATCGGCAGCGAGCTGACGCGCATAGGTCTCTGCCTGGTTGAGGTCGTCGAGCTTGATTTCTATGCGTGAGATGCCTTGCGGCAGGTCGAACAGCGTTCGTGCGACAGAAAGGCTGACAAAGGCCGAGCGACTATCCAGCGCATCCAGACCGAGTTCGAACAGGCCGCCAACAACCAGCGGCAGTTCGACCCCGCTGGCGGAGCGGAGACGCACCACCTGTCCGACGCGCAGCCCCAGATCCTCCGCCAGACGCGTTCCCAAAAGCACATTGGAGCTGTTCAGGTCGGTGCTGCCGGCCCGGATGTTCCTGCCGATATTGGCTATGGCGGACACCTTGTCCGGTTGAACGCCGGTGACCGCCACTGGCGCGGTTGCCAAACCACGCACCAGAAAGCCGTTGCCCACGATCTGCGGCGACACCGCCGCCACGCCGGGCGTCGCCTCGATCAGCGGGATGAACGCGTCCGCAGTACGGAGCAATTCAAGCTGCGTGGTGTCGCGCTGCCGCACAATAAGCAGTCCCTGATCTTCGGGCAGCAAAGCGCTGGCGTCACGGCTGGGCGCTTCTATCGTCACATGGGCGATGTCGCCGACCGTGCGCTGCACCAGAAACACCGCCAGCCCGCCGATCAGCGCGCTCATGAAGATGAAGACGAATACGCCAACAGCGACACCCGCGATGAGCAGGCCCGTTTGTGCCTTGCTTGCCGTCAGGTAGCGTGTGGCGATCTTGAGACCATAGAGCATGGACCTACTCCGCAACCGCCAGCTGGCCGGGAGCAACGCTTGAGGGATCGAGCACCACGACGTCACCCGGTTCGATCCCGTCGGTCACCATGACCCGTTCGGCCGGCCAATCCGCGAAATCGATTGCCTGCTCGCGGACCACGCCGTCTTCGAGAAGCAGGACATGGCTTTGCGTCCCTTCCGTCAGGATGGCTCCCCGCGGCACCGAGATGGCCGCGTCAATCTCCGACACGATGATATTGGCGTTGACGGTCAGTCCGACAGGCAGATCGACCGGCGTGTCGAAGGCGATTCTGATCGCCCGCCCGCCGGTGGCCGTATCGACTTTTGGGGAGGTGAAGACAATCGTGCCTTCCTGAGCCACGCTATTGCCGGCCGGCCTGAGCAGGACGTCGAGGCCGTTGGAAATGCGTGAAGAGTACAACTCGTCGACATTGGTCTCGACCAGCAATTCGCTGAGGTCAGCGACCGTGTAAAGATTGCTCTGCGTGTCCACCAATTGTCCGCGGTCGATGGACCGATCGAGGACGACCCCGTCGATTGGGGAGCGGATCGTATATTGTTCCAGCTGGCTCCTCGCCTGGTCCAGCGCCGCCGCAAGGCGCGACACGTCGTTCCTCGCTTCGGTCAGCGCGAGTTCGGCGTCTTCGCGGGTCGAGCGCGGTGTGTTCTCGCCCAGGGCCCGCGCCCGCGCAGCATTGGCCTCGGCCTGTTGCTGACGAACCAGACCAGCATCGAGCGCGGCCTGCGCCTGATCAAGCAGCGCTTGTGGCTGGGCAGTGTCGAGCTGCACCAGCACCGCATTGGCGTTCACGCTTTCTCCCTCGCCCGCGCCCACGGAGACAGCCAGGCCCGATACGGCAGAACGAACCTGGATGGTTTCGCGCGCCATGACCCTGCCATTGACCGCCAGGGCCTGTATCAGCTTGTCCGGTTCCGCGATCTCGACCTCGACGCGGACAGGTTTTTCTTCCCAGGGGCGTTCGAAATAGGCATAGGCGGAACCGGCGCCAATGAGGATGAGCCCAACTATTGTCCATCCGATACGCCTCTTGCGGCGACGGGTGACTTGGTTGCCGGGTTTTGTGGAGGGCGATGCCATAGCGAAGGTCTCTGCGTTCGTCCCGGACACTACGGTGTGAGAGCGTCAGCAGATTTGATCGCATCGGTTCGACAACAGGTTTTGAGCCAGAACCTGCTCATGGAGCCGCCGAACGTGGTCTTGCATGTTCTGCCCACCTCGTGAGTGCAAATGCTCGCTCATCGTGGGGAGATGGACATGCGGTGAACGTGGCCAGGTTGGCGCCTGTGAGAGGCAAACGAGATGAGCCGTGGCGGGCGGATCGAAGAGGATCGGGGATGGGAGAATCGCCGCCGGCTCGCGCCCGGCTGTTTTTTATACCGGTCTCGGCGTGTGCGCCGCGTGCTCCGAACCGGCGATCAGGCGCCGGCGAATGCGGGCACTGAGACTGTCGAAGGCAAAGACCACTATCAGGATCAACACGACCATATAGGCGACGTTTTCCCAATCCTGGTTGGTCCGCATGGCTTCGAGAAGCTTGAGGCCGATGCCGCCGGCACCAACAGCACCAATGATGGTGGCGCCGCGGATATTGGCTTCCCAGAAGTAGAGGGTCTGGGAAATGATCACCGGGGCGACCTGCGGCATGATGCCGAACCGGTTGACCTCTGCCGGACTGGCCCCGACCGAGCGAATGCCTTCACGCTGCTTGTCGTCGATATTCTCAATGGTTTCCGAAAAGAGTTTGCCGAAGGTGCCGGTGTCGGTCACGAAGATGGCGGCGATGCCTGCCAGCGGTCCCGGCCCGAAGCCGCGGGTGAACACCAAGGCCCAGATCAGCATGTCGACCGAGCGGGTGAAATCGAAGAAGCGTTTGGTGATCCAGTTGGCAGGCCGGGAATTGGTGACATTGCGCGCCGCAATGAAGGCCAGTGGAAATGCCAGGGCGGCCGCGAACAGTGTGCCGACAAAGGCCATGACGATGGTCTGGATCAGCTTGTTGAGCACATCGCCATGCTGCCATTCGGCATTTGTCAGAAACTCGGTCCAGGCCAGGGAGAGATTGGTCTGATCCGGATCAAAACGCTCGCCTGAGGTGAGGCTGGTCCACAACTCGCCCGGCCCCATGCCCCAGAAGGGGGATTGCGGGTCGAAGAAGAAGTTCTCCCAGCCCAGGAAGCGGCGACGCACCAGAACCTGCGTCGCGCGAATTTCGGCGCTGCCCGCAAAGCCGTATTCCACCGTGACACGGCCATTGCGTTCGCTCATCTGCGGTGGCGCATTGGCCGGCAGCAGCGCGGCCTCGCCGTCAAACACGATGTCATAGGCAACGCCATTTACAATGGCTGTGACGCCGGTCGAGGCGATGTCGATGTGGTCTCGGTCCGAACCGAAACTGACATCGTGGCTGCCGTCGGGCTGCGTCACGAGCCAGTCGGGGTCGGGATTGTCTCCCAGGGGCGAGAAGCGCTGGAACTCGATCCGGGTGGAGCCATCGTCCTGGAAGCGGAAACGGGGCTGGGCTTCCCAACTGATCCAGTCTGCCATGTAGATGCTGGCGCGCTCCCATTTGCCATTGGCAAGCTTGGAGCCGACATCAAAAAAGCTCCAGCAATAGGCGAGGTAAACCAGGGCCCCGGCGATCAGCAGCAGGCCGCCCCAGCGCTGGGCAATGCTGCGGTTGAACACTTCTGGATGGGCCTGGCGGAGGCGGTTGCGCTCCTGGGGCGAGAGGGTCGAGGCTGTCATGGTGATGTCTCCTAGGCCCCGAACTGGAAGGCGGCATTGCCCACCAGCCGCCGGCGCAGCCAGCCAGAGAACTGGTCGATGGCGACGATGGTGAGGAAGAGGAGGATGACGATGGCATAGGTCTTGGCGGCATGATCGCGCCCGATGGACTGTCGGAAAACCTCGCCGATGCCACCACCGCCGACCGCCCCAATGATGGTCGACGCGCGCACATTGATCTCGGTGCGCAGCAGGAAATATGACACGAAATTGGGCATGACCTGCGGGGCGACGGCAAAGCGCACGCGTTCGAACCAGTTTGCCCCCACCGAGCGCAGTCCCTCGTCGGGCCGCATGTCAGCGTTTTCCACCACCTCGAAGAACAGCTTGCCCAGCGCGCCGACCGTATGAACCGAAACGGCAAAGATGGCGGCGATCGGTCCAAGCGAAAGAATGGCGGCCATCATGCCGGCCAGGACAATTTCGGGAAAGGCGCGCATCAGTTCGAGCAGCCGGCGCACGATCCAGCGCAGTGGCGCGGCCACGCCCAGATTGGACGCGGCGGCAAAGCAGAACAGAAAGGCGAAGAAGCCGCCGATCAGGGTCGAGGCAAAGGCGATATTGAGGGTGACCAGCATCTCGTAGAAAAATTCGGGGATGTAGAAGCTGGTCCCGAACAGATAGTGGCGCCCCACTTCATAGTCGTATTTGAACGAACCATCGGCATAGGGCGAGGGCAGGTCGAACAGGGCCCGCACGATCTCGAAGGGATCGTCGGGCACGAAGTTCTTGATGAAATCGAAGAGATAGGGGAGCCGTTCGAAGAACTTGCCCGAGCTGGCATTGTTGGCGAAAACCAGCGAGGACACCAGCACGGCGGCCAGAACGATGACGGCCAGAAGAGTATAGGCCCGGCGTGTGCGTACAAGCTGACGATAGTGCCGATGGATCGCCATCGCGCTCGATGTCGCGGCAATATCCGCACCAACGCTATTGCTCGCCAAATCCGTCATGCCGATCTCCAGTCAGACGATCGGCCGGCCCCGAATGGGGGCCGGCCGACAGGAATTGATCAACCGCCGATGGTGGCTTTGCGGGCGTCGATGATCGGCTGGTAGAAGCTGGCATCGACTTCAACATAGCCGTTGTAGTCGCCGGACTGCGCCGAGCGGAAACAGTCGTAATTGGTTTCGGGCAGCGCGAGCAGGAAGTCCTTGATCTTGGTCTTGGCGTCCGCGTCCATGGTCGAGCGCAGCACGATCGGGCCATTGGGGATCAGCGGCGACTGCCAGATCTGGACGACGTCTTCCATGTCCAGCATGCCCTTGTCGACCATCGAGCGGATATTGCCCGAGGTGTAGCCTTCGGAGAATTCACCAACACCCGATGCCCAGGTCACGCCGGCATCGAACTGGCCATCGAGGACGGCCAGGACGTTGTTTTCGTGGCCGCCACCGAAGCCGGTCTCGCCAAAATACTGGTCCACCGGCATGCCGATGGCGTCGGGCAGGGTGACCAGCGGGATCAGATAGCCCGAGGTGGAGTCCGGATCCGCGAAGCCCAGGCTCTTGCCCTTCATGTCCTCGAGCGAGGTGATGCCCGAATCCGAGCGGGTCAGCATGACCGAATAGTAGCCGGTCGCCCCATCGGTCTGTTCGGTGGTCAGGATCGGCTCAACCGCGTTGGGATCCTGCAGGTAGATTGCGGCAAAGCCCGAAGCGCCCAGTTCCGCATAGTCAAGGGTACCGCCAAGCAGGCCCTGGATCACGCCGTTATAGTCGGCGGCCGGGAACAGCTGCACATCATCATAGCCCAGTTCGGACTTCATCAGATCGACCAGGCACTGATTGTCGCGCAGGCGGTCGGCTTCGTTTTCGCCGCCAAGCAGGCCAATGCGCAGGACATTGGCGTCCTGAGCGAGTGCCGGGGCGGCAAGGGACAGAGCAATGGAGGCGAGGAGCAGTTTACGGATCGCGGACACGGGAAATCTCCTTTGGTGACGCGGGATGGGCCAGTCGACCGCTTGGGGCGGCCGAACGACTAGGGCGCCTGCTGCGCGTTGGTTGGTGTGCGCGGCAGGAATTTTACGGGCGCCAGGGAGGTCGAGGTCATGGCCTCGGAAAAGGCCTCCCTGAGACCGTCGGCGCCGTAGATGGAGCGGGCGACATCGGTGGTCAGCTCGTCGGGCGTGCCGTCGAACACCACCTTGCCCGCCGCCATACCGATGATGCGCTCGCAATAGGCGCGGGCCGTGTCGAGCGTGTGCAGATTGGTGATGACGGTAATGCCTTCGGCATTGATGTCGCGCAGGCTGTCCATGACGATCTGGGCATTGCGCGGATCAAGACTGGCGATGGGCTCGTCGGCCAGGATCATTTTCGGCTTCTGCATCAGGGCGCGGGCGATGGCGACGCGCTGCTGCTGGCCACCGGACAGGGTCTGGGCCCATTGCGTGGCGGTCTGGGCAATGTCGAGACGCTCCAGAGCCTTGAGAGCTTCGAACTGCTCGTCCGCTGTGAAGACCTGCATCAGGTTCAGCACCGGATTGCGGCCATTAAGCCGCCCCAGCATCACATTGGTGATGACATCGAGGCGGGGCACCAGGTTGAACTGCTGGAAGATCATGGCGCAGTCGCGCTGCCAGTCGCGCAGGGCCTGGCCGCGCAGTTCCGACACTTTCACGCCATCATGGTCGATATGGCCGGTCGAGACGTCGTTGAGGCGGTTGATCATGCGCAGCAGGGTCGATTTGCCGGCGCCCGAACGGCCGATCACGCCCACCATCTGCCCTTGGGGGATTTCGAGCGTCACGTCATTCACGGCGACCTTGTCGCCAAAGCGTCTGGTGACGTGCGAAATCTTCAGCATGCCGGAGCCCCCGTCATCGAACTGGCTATGACCTAGGGCGAGGACGTAACGACAGCGTAACAACTCGGAGACAGTTCAATGACGCAGGTAACTTGCTGAAACGCCAGAATTTCTGGCAGAACAACCAGTGAAAAAGCCGCCGCAGGAGGTTGCGACGGCGGTTCAACTTTCCCAATTTTGGTCAGGTCGGTGACGGTTACCCCTGATACTTGTCCAGGAATGCCTCGATCGGCAGGGCGCGGAAGTCAGGCAGGGCTGTGTGCAACTGCGCATGGCTCCAGTCCCACCATTTGAGCGCGTCGAGGCGACCCGCGACAGGATCGGAGAAGCGTTGGCGGATGGTGCGGGCGGGCACGCCCACTGCGATGGCAAAATCGGCAACGTCTTTGGTGACCACAGCATTGGAGCCGATGATGGCGCCATTGCCGATCGTCACCCCGGGCATGATCACGGCGCCGTGGCCGATCCAGGTATCGTGGCCGATATGAATGTCATTGCCGGCGCGCCAGTCGAAGAAGGCCTGGTCGTCGTCCTCGCCCTCGAAATACTGGGCCGAGCGATAGGTGAAGTGGTGCAGCGACGCGCGCTCCATGGGATGCATGGAGGCGTAGATGCGCACATTGGCGGCAATGTTGGAGAACTTGCCAATGGTCGCATAGGCGATCTGGGTGCCGCCCACGCAATAGGAATAGTCGCCCATGCTCGAATAGGCGACATGGCAGTGCGCGCCCACTTCGGTGTAGCGGCCCAGGGTGGACTGGGTGACTTTCGCCGTTTCGTGGATGAAGGGCGTTTCGCTGAGCTTTTTCATGGCATTCTCCTCAAGCGGGCTGACGAAGCAGGTCACGCAGTAGCGCCACGAACTGGGCTCCGGCACGGTCGAGCTGACCGGAATTGTCGATCTGGACGGTGCCAGGGGGCAGGCGGAAGCGCGCGCCGCGCTCCATGCGCCGCACAATATCGTCCCCGGTTTCGCGCCCGCGTCCGGAGAGGCGACGGGCGATGACGTCGGGTTCGGCCGTGACCTCCACAACCAGAGCATTGGGATAGCGTGCGAGCAGTCTGGGCAGCACGGCCCGCGATAGATTGGCGATGACGACCCGGCCGGCCGCGAGATCGTCCTCCAGCGCAATGGGCAGGCCATAGCTGAGGCCATGCGCCTCCCAGCTCAGGGCAAACGCACCGCGCTGTTTGGCAGCAGCAAATGCTTCGGGTGTCATGCTGTCGTGATCTTCGCTACCGCCATCAGCGGCGCGGGTGACCACGCGGCGCACCACCCTGACCGCCTCGGCCAGATGGTCGCGGGCGAAATTGATCAGGCTGTCCTTGCCGGCGCCACTGGCCCCGACCACTGCGACGAAGGCGCCGGTCATAGCACCCGCCTTCCCTGGCGCCAGACTGTGCGCACGATGGGAATGCCATCCTCGATGCGCAGCTGCACGAGGTCGGCGCGCTTGCCCAGCGCGATCTCGCCGCGATCATCCAGTCCCGCCGCTTCGGCCGGACGGCGGGTGACCAGGCCGATGGCCTGCGGCACATCGATCGCTGCTTCGTCGACCAGGCAAAAGGCGGCCTGCAGCATGGAGAAGGGGATGTAGTCGGAGGACAGGATGTCGAGCAGGCCCGCCGCGGCGAGGTCGCGCGCCGAGACATTGCCCGAATGCGAGCCGCCGCGGACGACATTGGGGCCGCCCATGAGAATGGCAAGGCCCGCATCCTGCGAGGCCTTTGCCGCCTCCATGGTGGTGGGAAATTCGGCAATGCTGATGCCCAGATCCAGCGCGGCGTCGACATGGGCAGCGGTTGCGTCGTCGTGGCTGGCGAGGACTATGGACCGCGCATGGCTGAGTTCGGCCAGCGCCTTGCGGTGGCGATCCGCATAGGTGATCGATTCGAGCGTACGGCGGGCGATGAATTCGGCCAGCTGGGTGTCGCTCATCTTGAGCTTGCCCTGGTAATAGGCGCGATAGGCGTCGGGATTGGCGAATTGGCGCTGGCCCGGGGCGTGGTCCATCAGCGAGGCCAGCCGGACCAATTCATGGTCCATGATGGCCTCGAACGCCTCGAGGCAATCGGGGGCCGAGACCTCGCAGCGCAGGTGAATGAAATGATCGGCGCGCAGGCGCCGCGCCTCGACCCCGGCCGTTATCGCCGCGGCCAGGATGCGCAGTTCGGCGGCGCCCATATCGGCATGTTCGTCAGTGCCGACGCGAATGGCGTCGAAAACCGTGGTGATGCCGGAGGCGGCAATCTGCGCATCATGTGCCTGCACGGCTGCAATTGGGTGCCAGCGCACTTTCGGCCGCGGCGCATAGTGGGTTTCGAGATGGTCGGTATGGAGTTCGACGAGCCCCGGAATGAGGTAGTCGCCCTCGAGATCCAGGCCACGTGTGCTGGAAGAACCGATGTCGGTGATGACGCCGCCGGCCATTTCCACGGCGCCCTCCATGACCCTGTCGGCCAGGACGATGCGGGCATTGGTGAGCACGGTCTGGTCAAGGCCGATGGCGGTCATGTTGCGTCTCCTCGGGCGTCTCCTTGGCCCATCCCCTACTCACGCTCTGTGACAGGCAAACGACATCGGCGGCGACATTCGAATGAGTCGACGCAGGATTGTCGCAGGACGGCGCTACCGTCATTTCAGTGTCACTTCGGCTCGCTAGAACCAGCTCATTCGAATGAGTTGACGATATGCGAAACCAAGGACATTCCTGGGAAGAAACCCGGGACCGGATCAGCGAAGAAATCACCTCGGGGCGGTTGGCGGCCGATACACGGCTGCCGTCAGAGCCCGAGCTGTGCGTGCTCTATGGCGTGCGCCGCCACTCGCTGCGCAAGGCCCTGGCGGCGCTGGTGAGCGAGGGCAAGCTGCGCGTCGAGCATGGACGGGGCACCTTTGTCGAGCGCGCGCCGCTCCTCAATTACGTGATCGGCACGCGCACCCGCTGGCACGAAAACCTGATGAGCCAGGGCCTGACATCCTCGGGCGAAACGCTGGCGGAGATGAAACTTCCGGCCAGCAATCGCGTGGCTGCCGCCCTGGGGATCGACAAGGACGCGCCAGTCTTTGCCCGTTCGTGGCGGGGCTTTGCCAATGACCTGCCCATCTCCATGGGTTGGGCCTATCACGACGCGACGCGCTTCCCGGACCTGCCGGAACGCCGACGCGACACGCCATCCATCACCCAGGTCTACCGCTCCTACGGCATCCTCGACTATCGCCGGCAGCGCACCACCGTGTTCACCCGCCTCGCCTCGGAACACGAGGCCAGCATGTTGATGCTGCGGCCCGGCCAGTCCGTGCTGGTGGTGCAGAAGATCGACGCGGATCTCGATGGCAACCCAATCGGCTTTTCCGAAGCCGTCTGGGCCGGCGACCGCGTCCAATTCACCTTTGAAACCGACCAGCCAACGGTCATGACGGAAAGACACAGCGATGTTCAATGAAACCCCTTCGGGTGGGCCTGGGCACGGCGAGATGCTCGACATTCTCGCCCGCGCCCGCCCCGACCGCCTCAAGCAGCATGCCGAGGCGCTGCTCAACGACATGGGCGAGATCACCGTCGTGGCCAATCGCACCGGCCTTGTGATGGTGCCGATGCGCGACACCGTGCAGAACGTCGATTTTCATCTGGGCGAAGTACTGGTGAGCGAGGCCCAGATCACCGACCCGGCCGGCCAGGTCGGCTATGGCATGGTCACCGGTCGCGACCTTGAGCGCGCCATGGCCATGGCGGTGATCGATCTCAGTGTTGCGGCCCGCGGCCGCGATGACGCGACGGCCCGCTTCCTTGCCGAAGAGAAGACGCATCTCGACCATGTCGATGCCGAGCGCATGCGGCAGGTCGAAGCGACCCGCGTTGAAATGGAGACCTTCTGATGCTGACCGTCGCTCCTCCCGACGCCGTCGAGTTGCGCTCGAACGCCACGTTCGAAGCCCTGATGTGGACTCTCTCGCGCCCCGGCGATGTCCGCACTTTGCCCGAGGCCGGTTTCGGCGCCATTGTCGAGACGCTGGTTGACCTCGAGTGCAGCGCCTATGCCGATACGCCCGCCATGCGCGAACGCATTTTGGCCAGCGGCGCAACGCTGGCCGAGGGGATCGGCAATGCCGACCATGTGTTCCTCGCGACCCTCGATGGCGCCGAGATTGCCCAGATCAATTGCGGTAGCGCGCTCTATCCCGACGATGGCGCGACGCTGGTCGCGGCCGTGGCCCATTCCGGCCAGCGCGTGCGGCTTTCCGGCCCCGGCATCAAGGACACGACCGAAATTGCGCTGGCCGTGTCGCCCGGCTTCTGGGCCATGCGGGACATGCTCTGCCTCTATCCCGAAGGGTTCGACATCTTCTTTGTCGATGGCGACAGGGTCATCGGCATTCCGCGCTCTTGCCTGGTGGAGGTGCTCTAATGGCCTATGTTGCAACCCGCGGTGGCGAAAGGGCCATCGAGCAGGCCGAGCGGCTGTTCCGCCAGGACCTGGGCACGATCGACGCCAACCGCGTCGAGACCATCCGTTCAACCATGCCCTATCTCATCGACCGCGTAATGGGCGAAGCCTCGCTCTATGACGAGGAGCTGGCGGCATTGGCACTGGCCCAGACCGGCGGCGAACTCTCGGAGGCCGTCCTTGTGCTGCGCGCCTGGCGCACCACCCAGCCGCGCCTCTCCATTGCCCGTCCGGTGCAGCAGCACGAAGTGCTGACGCAGCGCCGTATCTCGGCGGCCTTCAAGGATATCCCGGGCGGCCAGATCCTCGGACCGACGCTCGACTATTCGCACCGCGTGCTGGCGACCGACGTGCTCGAGGGCAAGCCCTTTGCTCCGCCTGCCGTCGACAAGGCCGCCACTCCCGCTCCGGCCAGACAGCCATCGCTTGCCGACTGGCAGCGCCAGCAGGGTCTGGTGGCGCCGGCCAAGGCATCCAACGTGCCGCCTGAAAACATTCCGGACCTGACGCGCGAGCCGCTGCTGTTCCCGGCCTCGCGGGCGCATCGGCTGCAGAGCTTGGCGCGTGCCGAAACTGGTGGCGTTCTCGCCCTCGGCTATGCGGCCATGCGCGGCTATGGCAATGCCCATCCGACGGTCAACGAGTTGCGCCTGGGGGAAGCCAATGTCGTGGTGCGCCATCCGCGTGGCACCGAATTTGCCGCCGGACGCGTGCGGGTCAGCCAGGCCGAGGTAACCTCCAAGGAAAAGGGCGGCTATCTCGAACTGGGCTTTGCCGCCACCTTCGGCTGGAACGAGGTCAAGGTGATTGCCGCGGCAACGCTCGACCTCAATTCGGCGGCGGCACCAGTCGGTTCGCCTGTCCATGAAGAGTTCTATCTCTACCACACCGAAAGTGTGGAAGCCTCGGGCTTCTGCATTCACTTCAAGCTGCCCCACTACGTCACCTTCCAGTCGATCCTGGACGCCATGCGCGATGCCAAGGCGAAGCAGGCCGCGGCCGAAGCCAAGGGCGAAGCCTATGTCGCCGAACCCGAAGAGGAACCCGTGCTATGAGCCTTGCCACTCTCACCAAGGACTGGGCAGCCACGAGCTATGGCTTCCTGGACGCCTCGGCCAAGCGCGAATTGCGCCGCAAGATGCTCAAGGCCATTGCCGTGCCCGGTTGCCAGATGCCTTATGCGAGCCGCGAAGTGCCAATGGCCCGCGGTTGGGGCACCGGCGGATTGCAGGTGACCCTGACGCTGGTCAATCCGAACTCGATCGTCAAGGTGATCGATCAGGGGGCCGATGACGGCGTCAATGCCGCCTCGATCCGGCGCTTCATCTCTCGCGTCTCGGGCGCCTCCGAGACCTGGGACACGCTGGGCGCGTCCATCGTGCAATCGCGCCATCGCGTGCCTGAAGAAATCATGCGCGAGGACCAGGTGCTGGTGCTGCAGGTGCCCAATCCCGAGCCGCTGCGGGGGGTGGAACCCAATATTTCCATTGCCAGGCAGATGCATGCCGACGCCGATTATGGCCGGCTCTGGCTGACGCTCTATGAACAGATCGTGCGCAAGGGCCGCATCATGCAGGGGGCGTCGTACCCGTCCATGGTCAATGGCCGTCACGTCATGTCGCCCTCGCCCATTCCACGCTGGGACGTGCCCAAGCTGCATATGGCCAGGCACCTCACCCTGCTTTCGGCGGGCCGGGAAAAGCGGCTCTATGCCGTGCCGCCCTATACGCGGGTCGAACCGCTGGTGTTCTCCGATCGTCCGTATCTGGTGGAAGACCATGCCGACCTCACCTGCCGCCGCTCGGGCGTCCAGGGCTTCTTCATGAACGAGTTGCCGCAGGACGGCGGCGGTTCGGTCTTCGAAGTCAGTGACAGCAATCTGGGCATCAAGGCCATCAACATCGCCGAGGGGACGCCGAGCGAGATCGGTGAAACCTGGTATCGCCACGGGGAATTTTCAGCATGAGCCTTGATCTGGGTCTTCCGGCGCTGGAGCGCGCAGCCCCCCGCCTGATGCGGGCCGAAGCGCTGCTGAGCATGCGCGACATTTCCAAGCGCTTCGGCACTGTCCGCGCGCTGCGCAATGTCGATGCGACCGTTTATCCGGGCGAAGTCATGGGCATTGTGGGCGAAAGCGGCTCGGGCAAGTCGACGCTGCTGCGCATGATGAATCTCGAGGATACGCCCGACAATGGCGCGTACACGCTGCGGCTTCCGGGCCGCGAGAACGAGAACCTCTTCGATCTCCCCCGCTACGAGCGCCGCATGCTCTGCGCCCGCAATATCGGCATCGTCTACCAGAACCCGCATCTGGGACTGCTCATGCGCCACTCCTCGAGCGGCAATGTCGCCGAGCGCCTGCTGATTGCCGGCGAGCGCAGTTTCGATGTGCTGCGCGACAAGGCCCGCGAGGCGCTCGACGCTTCCGAATTCCCGCTCGACCGCATGGATGCGCGGCCCATCGAACTCTCGGGCGGCATGCAGCAGCGCGTGCAGCTGGCCAAGGCCATTGCGCTCGAACCGGCGCTGCTGCTGCTCGACGAGCCGACCACCGGCCTCGACGTCTCGGTGCAGGCGCTGGTGCTCGATACGCTCAAACGCCTGCAGCGGGATCGCAAGATCACCATGGTGCTGGTGAGCCACGATCTGGGCGTCATTCGCACCATGGCCGACCGGGTCATGGTCATGCGCCATGGCGAAGTGGTGGAGCAGGGTCTGGCCGACCAGGTCTTCCAGGACCCGCAGCACAGCTATACCCAGCAACTCGTCCACGCCAAGCTCTAGGGAAATGTCATGACCGCACCGTCGTTCATCTTGCGGGTCCAGGACCTGGCCAAGACCTTCCGCATGTACCATCTGGACAGCATGCTGCATGCCTTTGAAGGCGTCAGCTTCGACCTTCACGAAGGCGAATTCCTGCTGCTGCGGGGCCACAATGGCGCCGGCAAGTCGACCCTGCTGCGCACCATCTGGCGCAGCTACCTGCCGGTCGCCGGGCATGTCTTCTATCGCTCAAACCATGGCGAGATCGACCTGGCCAATGCGGCCGATGTCGACATTGCCCTGCTCCGCCGCGAGGAAATCGGCTTTGTCACCCAGTTCCTCAATGCCCGTCCGCGCGTCGCCGCCCAGGACATCGTCGCCGAGCCGCTGCGCCTGGCCGGCGTGAGCCAGGCCGAAGCGCTCGATCAGGCCCGGCACTGGCTCGACCAGTTCGGCGTCCGTCCCGAGCTCTGGCGCGCCTATCCCTCGACTTTCTCGGGTGGCGAACAGCAGAAGGTGAACCTGGCGCGCGCGCTGATCCTGCCGCAGAAACTCCTGCTGCTCGATGAGCCTACCGCCTCGCTCGACGCCGGTGCGCGCGCTGCCCTGATCCGCCGGCTCGCCGATCTCAAGAGCCAGGGCGTCGCCATTATTGGCGTCTTCCATCACCCCGGCGACGTGGCGACGCTGATCGACCGAGAAATCAACCTCAGCACCCGCGCGGTGGCCGACGAAGAGAACCGGGAGGACGCCGATGTGGCTCTCTGATTTCCGCATTGTGCTTTCCGACCGCGTCATTGCGCGCGGCGCCCTGCGCATCGAGGATGGACTGATCGCCGAGATCAGCGAAACGCCGGTGTCCCAGGCCGATGTCGAGGGCAATGGCCTGCTGCTGATGCCCGGCATGATCGACATGCATGGCGACATGATCGAGCGCGAGATCGAGCCGCGTCCCGGCGTTCGCATGCCCATGGAAATGGGCCTGCGCGATCTCGACCTGAGGCTCGCAACGGCCGGCATCACCACCGCCTATGCCTCGCTGTCCTTCGCGCCCGGCTCGACCTATGGCCACATGCGCAGCTACGATTTCACCAGCGCCCTGATCCGCGCCGTGGTCGAGGCCCGGCCGCGCCTGCTCATCGACCATCGCGTGCATGCACGGTTCGAAGTCACCTTCCCGGCCGCCCTTTCGGTGGTCAAGGAACTGGTGGGCGAAGGCTCGGTGGATCTCGTCTCGCTCTGCGACCACACGCCGGGGCAGGGCCAGTATCGCGACCTCGACCTGCAGGCCGCCAATATTTCCAAGAACAAGGGCATCTCGCTCGAGGCGGCGCACGAAAACCTGCAGCAGCGCATCCGCGATCGCAAGGAAACGGCCGGCGACCTGACGGCGACGCTCCGCGCCATTACCCAATATTGCGCCCTGCACGGCGTGCCCGTGGCCAGCCATGACGACGACACAGTCGAAAAGGTGACGCTGATGGATCAGCTGGGCGCGAACATTTCCGAGTTTCCGGTGACATTGGAAGCGGCCGGGGAATCGCGCCGGCGTGGCATGCTCAATGCCATGGGCGCCCCCAATGCGCTGCGCGGCCAGTCCTATTCAGGCAATCTCTCGGCGCGCGAGGCCCATGCGGCGGGCCTGCTCGACCTGCTCGCCGCCGACTACCATCCCTCGGCCATGCTGCCGGCCGTGCTGGTGCTGGCCGAAACCGATCCTGATGGACTGGCAGGCGCCGCTCGTCTCACCACGCTCAATCCCGCTCGCGCCCTGGGGCTTGAAGACCGTGGCGAAATCCGTGTCGGCCTGCGCGCCGACCTTCTGGTGGCGTCCGAAGCCGGGATGGGCCAGGTCCATGCCACCTTCTCGCACGGCCGTATCGTCCATGCCGATGGCACAATGGATGTCTCGACCGCCGGCAGGCGTCACGCGCATGTCATTCGAATGAGTTAACGCTGTCATGTGCGGTCGCTAGAACTTGTTCATGGGCTGAGCCAGTCCAGGGAACGATCAACGGGTGGAGGACGAGCGGTGCTGGAGCTTCGCAAGATCACCAAGGCCTTCGGCGAAACCATCGCCGTCAACAACGTGTCGTTGAGCTTTGAACCCGGCCAGATGGTTGGCATTATCGGCCGATCAGGGGCGGGCAAGTCCACGCTGCTGCGCCTGATCAACCGCCTTGCCACGTCAGGCAGCGGCGACATCGTGTTCGAGGGCACCAATGTCACGACGCTCTCCGGCAAAGACTTGCGCGAATGGCGCGCCCGCTGCGCCATGATCTTCCAGCAGTTCAACCTGGTGAGCCGGCTGGACGTGCTGACCAATGTCCTGATCGGCCGCATCGGCTATCTCGGGACGATGCCCGTGATGTTCAAGCACTTCTCCGCCGCCGACCGGGCCGCCGCGGCGCTCGCCCTCGACCGCCTGGACTTGCTGCCACAGGCGCTGCAACGGGCGGACACGCTCTCCGGCGGCCAGCAACAGCGCGTCGCCATTGCCCGGGCCTTGATCCAGAATCCGAGGTTGATCCTCGCCGACGAACCCATCGCATCGCTTGATCCGCGCAATGCACGGCTGGTCATGGAAGCCCTGCGCGATATCAACCGGCAGGACAAGATGACCATCATCTGCAACCTGCATACGCTGGATGCGGCGCGCGCCTATTGCGATCGCATCATCGGCATGGCCCAGGGGCACGTCGTATTCGACGGCTCCCCCGCCCAACTCACATCCCGCGTGATCCAGGAGATCTACGGCGGGGATGCCGAAAGCGCCGTGGACGAGAGTCTGACCTCGACCATGGGCGCGATCTACGCGCCGGCAAAGCCCGTCGTGCAACCCGAAATGGCCGGCGCGATCTAGCGTCGACCGCACCCAGTCCCAACATCGGAGCCATTGCTATGTTCACCTTCGTGCGCCGCAGCCTTGCGGCCGTACTGATCTCGGCCGCCCTCGTTTCTGTCGCCGCCGCCCAGGATTGGCGGGAGCAGTATCCCGAACTCACCATCGGGATATCGTCCAGCGAGAATGAAACTGACGCCATCGCCCGCACCGAGCCCTATGCCGCTTACCTGAGCGCCGAGCTCGGCGTGCCGGTCAATATCGTGCGCGGCACCGACTACGCGGCCGTCATCGAGGCCATGCGTTCGGGGCACGTGCACTTCGCCTCCGTCGGTCCGGCCGCTTATGCCCTGGCCCGCAAGGTGATGGGCGAAGACATTGCTCCGGTCGCCGTCACGCTCGATAACGAAGGCAATCTGGGCTACCACTCGGTGATCGCCGTGCGCGCCGACAGCCCCTATCAGAGCCTCGAGGACATCAAGGGCAAGTCCTTTGCCTTCGCCGATCCCAACTCGACCTCGGGCTACGCCGTTCCGTCCTACTATCTGGCGACCGAACTCAAGACCAGCGCCGACGAATATTTCAGCGAAGTGGCCTTCTCGGGCGGCCATGAGCAGAGCGTCATGGCGCTCGTCAACGGCACATTCGACGCCGTTGCCACCCATTGGCGCAATGAAGAGGCGGGCAATATCCAGAACATGGAAAAGAAGGGCCTGATCCCCGCCGGCTCGACCCGCATCATCTGGACCTCGCCCGTCATCCCGAACACCCCGGTCATGATGCTGACGACCTTGCCGCAGGAGCTGCAGGACGCGTTCAAGACGGCTCTGCTCGCTTTCCCGGAAAAGGACCCGGAAGCCTTCGCCACCTACACCAACGGCACTTCGAGCGGCTACGTGGAAGCCAAGCACGAGGACTATCTCGACGTGGTGGCCATCACCGAGTTCAACGCAGAGGAACGTCGCCGCACCGGCGGCAATTGATCGGGCCAATGCCTTCCGGCGCGCGGCATCGCGCGCCGGCTTTCACTCCGCGACAAGGACAGTCCGATATGACCACAATGGGACATTCTGAGGCTAGCTTTGCTGCCGGCCGGCCGCAGCGGCTGGTCGATTTCGAGCAGCGATTTGCCGAGGAACGCCGCCACAAACGATTGTGGACATTCGTTCACCTGGTTCTCTTCGCCATTGCCCTGGCCGGCTCGGTTGCCGTCAGCGATTTCAATCTGGTCGGACTGATGAACGGCCTGCCCAAGGCCTGGAACTACATTGTCGGGACCTTGCCGAAGCTGTCCCTAGAGACGCTCGGTGCCGATCTCTCGGACTGGTACTGGGGGCTGCGTTTCTGGCTGCGCCTTCTGGTCGAAACCATCCTGATGGGCTTTGTCGGCACCGTGCTCGGGGGGCTGATCGCCCTGCTGCTGTGTTTCCCCGCCTCGCGCAATCTGGTCGAGAACACGGGTATCTACTTTTTGGCACGGCGTAGCCTCGAGTTCCTGCGCACGGTTCCCGAGCTGGTCTTCGCGCTCATTTTCGTTTTCGCCTTCGGGCTCGGTCCCTTTGCCGGCGTGCTGGCGATTGCGGTGCATACGGCCGGTTCGCTGGGCAAGCTGTTTGCCGAGGTGAACGAGAATGTGGACCCCCGGCCGATCGAGGGTGTCCGCGCCGCCGGCGGCAACTGGCCCATGCTGATGCGGCTGGGCGTGGTGCCCCAGGCTTTGCCCAATTACGCCAGCTATTTGCTGCTGCGCTTCGAAATCAATGTGCGCGGCGCTTCGGCCCTGGGCATTGTCGGCGCCGGAGGCATCGGGCAGGAGCTCTACGTCGCCATTCGCCAGTTCGAATATACCGACATTTCGGCCATCATGCTTCTGCTGATCGCCACCACTTCCATCATCGACATCACCTGCGAGACGATCCGCCACCGGCTGATCGGGCAGGACATGCAGGCGGGGCACTGACGTGAACAGGACAACCCATGGCGAAATCGCGCGTCTGCGCCGCACCAATCCGGAACTGTTTTCCAGCCCGCTGATCGCACAGATCCGGACCTGGGCACTCTGGCTCGGCTTCATTGCCGCTCTGGCCTATGGGCTCTGGTGGGTCGATGCGAACCCCATGCGGATCGTCAATGGCCTCAACAAGCTGGGCCTGCTGGTTGGCCTGATGATCCCACCCCATCCCGGCGATGGGTTCTGGAGCTATGTCCACGCCATGCTCGAGACGCTTGGCATGGCATTCCTGGGCACGGTCATCGCCGCCGTGCTTGCTGTTCCGCTAGGCTTTCTCGGGGCCAAGAATATCATGCCGAACTGGCTGTTCCATTTCGGCCTTCGCCGTATCTATGATGGGTTTCGCGGTATTGACGGGTTGGTCTGGGCGCTGATCTTCGTTTCCGCCGTCGGACTGGGGCCGTTCGCCGGGGTGCTCGCCATTGCCGTGGGTGATCTCATGATCTTCGCCAAGCTCTTTGCCGAAGCCATCGAGAATGTGGAAACCAAACAGGTAGAGGGGGTTCGCGCCGCTGGCGGCAACGACACCCATGTCATGCGGTTGGGCGTGTTTCCGCAGGTCCTGCCGGTGATGATGAGCCACGTGCTCTACTTCTTTGAATCCAATGTACGCTCCGCCACCATCCTGGGCATTGTTGGCGCAGGCGGCATTGGGCTTGCCCTCTCGGACCGGATGCGCATCAACAATTGGCAGGAAGTTGCCTTCATCATCCTGATGATCCTGGTCACCGTCGCGGTCATCGACAACATTTCTCGCAGCATCCGGGCGAGGCTGATCGATGCCGCGCCCCAGAACTGAAGCGCCTGCAGGTGCGATGGGCAGACCGCCTAGAACTTGTAGTTGATACCGGCGCGGACCACTGAAAAGCGCTGCGAGATGTCGCGATTGCCCACCGGCAGGCCATTGTAGGACTGGGTGCCCAGGTCGACATAGAGATACTCGGCCTTGAGCGAGAGGTTGGCTGTGGCCTGCGCCTCGAGGCCCAGGCCCGCAGCCCAGCCGAAATGACTGGCCGACTGCGAGGTGACGACGCCGGTGGTCTCCTGCGCGGTGCCGCGGCCATAGGCGACGCCGGCCGTGGCATAGGGCATGACCTGGCCTACCGGTACACCAGCGCGGGCACGCAGGGTGCCGAACAGATCGGTCCTGGCTTCGAAGTTTCCGCCGGCGATTGGCTCGCGATAGCCGATGCTGGACCACTGCAGGTCCGCTTCGCCACCCAGCACGAAGCCGCCCATGTCAACATTGTAGCCGGCCTGTCCGCCCAGGCTCCAACCGCCGGCATTGTTATCGGTGACGCCGCCAGCCAGGGCGGGCGAATTGACCGTGGTGCCCCAGCCATAGCCGCCGCTGACCCCGGCATAGAAGCCGGTCCACTGCGCGGCGCTGGTGGGCGAATAGATGGGGGACGTGTTGCCGCCCCAACCCAGATCAGCCGCCTGGGCGGGCGCGGAAACCAGAACCAGAGCAAGCAGCGCGGTGGCAGAGGATCTCATGATTGCCTCGTCGTTAAGAGTTTGGTGCAAATTCGCGCCAATCTCTTAACGAGCAGGTAAGGAACAGGGTTAACGCGCGCGCTTCCTGTCAAATTCCCGCAGTCAGGCCGCGTCGTTGATCAGGCCGTCGGCCATGCCGTATTCATGCAGCTTGCGATAGAGCGTGGAACGACCGATGCCGAGCGCCCGGGCAACCCGCGACATGCGCCCGCCATGATGAGCGATGGCGAAGGCGATGGCCTCGCGCTCGATATCCGATAGCGGCTGCAAGTCACCATTGTCGGAGAGGAAACGGTCACGCGCAGGGGCTGGTGCGGGATCCGGTCGAGGCCGGGCCGTGGCAGCGTCGATATGCACCGGCTCGCTGGGGGCCGCGACCTTCTCGACGGCCCGCAATGCCTCCTCGCGTCCGGCGGACTGCGCCACGATCTGCGGAAAGTCCTGGGTTTCGAGGAAGGGGCCGTCGCTGAGTACAATGGCGCGATAGACGGCGTTTTCGAGCTGGCGAACATTGCCGGGCCAGTCATAGGCCTGGAGCAGGTCCATGACGGCGGGCGAAGCGCCAAGCACCCGCTTGCCGGCCTCGGCCGAGAACCGGGCGGTGAAATGGTCGAGCAGGGCCGGCAGGTCCTCCCGGCGCTCGCGCAGCGGCGGCACATAGATGGGAAAGACATTGAGGCGATAGAACAGGTCTTCCCGGAATTCGCCGGACTTGGCCAGGTTCAGGAGGCGCCGGTTGGTGGCGGAGATGAGCCGAACATTGACCTTCTCGGGCTTGCTGGCGCCCACCGGCTCGATTTCGCCTTCCTGCAGGGCGCGCAGCAGCTTGACCTGAGTTTCGAGGGGCAACTCGCCGACCTCGTCGAGAAAGAGCGTGCCGCCATGGGCTTCGCTGAACTTGCCGGCCTGATCGGCATGGGCGCCGGTAAAGGCCCCCTTCTTGTGGCCGAACAGCACGGACTCGACCAGGTTTGGCGGGATGGCGCCGCAATTGACGGTGACGAAGGGCTTGCCGGCACGTTCGCCGGTGCCCTGGATGATGCGGGCAACCAGTTCCTTGCCCACGCCGGTCTCGCCCTCGATCAGCACCGGAATGGTGCTCTTGGCCGCCTTGGCACAAAGCGTGATGACGCGCGCCATGCTCGGCGCGGTCGCGATCATGTCCTTGCGCGAGAAGGTGCCGGCCCGGCGGGCATGCTCGGCGCGGATGGCCGCCTCGAGCGCGTCGAGCTTCATGGCGTTGCGCAGGGAGATGATGAGGCGCTCCGGCGCAACGGGCTTGACGAAATAATCGGCGGCGCCCTGGCGCATCGCCGAGATCACGGTTTCCAGTGAGGCATTGGCAGTCTGGATGATGACCGGGGTGGTCAGCCCCTCCTTGCGCATGGCCTCCATGACTGCCATCCCGTCGAGATCGGGCATGACCAGGTCGAGGATCATGGCGCCCAGCTGCCGGTCCTCGCGCAGGATGTCGAGGGCCTGTTCGCCGCCCGTGGCAGTGATGGGCTTGAAGCCCGCCCGGTTGGCAATTTCCGCGGTCAGCCGCAATTGCACCGGATCATCATCGACCACCAGAACCCGCGTCATATCTACCCCAAAGTCAAAATTGGCCGGCACGAATCGGGTTGTGCCGTTTTGGGAAAGACGATGCCGACCGCTCCTTAAGAGGATGTTAATCCTAGCAAATCCCGCATCTCATCGCCGGCATGAAAAAGGGCCGCGGCATGAGCCGTGACCCTCCAGAGCATACGATGATTTTTGTTTCTGCTGCCTTATTGCCGCGTGGCGCCCTGGAGCTTGTAAAGTTCGTCCTTCACCTCGAGTTTCTTCCGCTTCAGCGCTGCTACCGTCAGGTCATCGGCGAGCCGATTTTGGGATTCGCTCTGGATCATCCGATCCAGCTCCTGATGGCGCCGTTCCAGCGCTGCGATGTGGCCTTCAGTCGTCATGACAACTCCTTTCAGCGTGTTGGACACAGGTATCGTCACAAATATTTCATGCTTTGTCGACGTCGTTTCACAGGGGCCCGAAATTCAGATGCAAAACTCTGCGTGATCGGTTAACCAAGAGTGAGATCGATGCCCGAGCATGCCGATATCCCATGTTGCAGTTGAGCAAGGAACAGGAAGCCCAGCTGGGGCTGGAACTGGCGACAAAACGCCAGGAACACTCGGATTTGGACGCCGCGATCCATACCTTGACCCAGTCGCATATGGCCGACCGGATGCTGATCCAGCGGCTCAAGAAGCGGAAGCTGTCGCTCAAGGATCGCATCGTCCAGCTCGAGAATATTCTGCTGCCCGACATCATCGCCTGAGCGTTCCGCCGCCTTGAGTTGTGGCAGGAATTGGGCTAATTGCGCGCTTTGCGGAGCGGCACGGGGGAATCGCCATGCTCAAGCCACCGGTCGCCATCGTCATGGGCAGCCAGTCCGACTGGCCCACCATGCGGCTGGCCGCGGAAACCCTCGAAAATCTCGAAGTCGAGTATGAGGCGCGCATCGTTTCGGCGCATCGCACGCCCGAGCGCATGGTGGATTTCGCCACCAATGCCCGCGCCGAAGGGGTCAAGGTGATCATCGCCGGGGCCGGAGGGGCTGCGCATCTGCCGGGCATGATCGCGGCCATGACGCCGCTGCCCGTTTTTGGCGTACCAGTCCGCTCCAAGGCGCTCTCGGGCATGGACAGCCTCTATTCCATCGTGCAGATGCCGGGCGGCATTCCCGTGGGGACGCTGGCCATCGGCGAGCCGGGTGCCATCAACGCGGCGCTCCTGGCCGCCGCAGTGCTGGCGCTGAGCGACGACGACCTGGCCGATCGGCTCGACGCGCACCGCGCCCGCCAGACCCAGTCCGTGCCCCAGTTTCCGTCCGATCTCGAGTAGTGCCTTGACCGACAAATCCACCATTCTCGCTCCCGGTTCCACCATCGGCATTCTGGGCGGAGGACAATTGGGTCGCATGCTGGCGCTGGCGGCGGCGAAACTGGGATTGAAGAGCCACATCTATTGTCCGGACCCGCAGAGTCCGGCTTTCGATGTCACCCCGTTCAAGACCGTGGCCGCCTATGACGATGTCGAGGCCCTCAAGGCCTTTGCGGCTCAGGTCGATGTCGTTACCTATGAATTCGAGAATGTGCCGGCGGCCACCGCCGAGGTGCTGGCCGGCATCAAGCCGCTGCGGCCCGGCGCCAATGCGCTGGCGGTCTCGCAGGACCGGCTGCTCGAAAAGGGCTTTCTGGCTTCCAAGAACATTCCGGTGGCGCCCTATCGGGCCGTGCACAGCCTTGATGAGCTGCATCAGGCGGTGGCCGAGCATGGCCTGCCCGCGGTGCTCAAGACCACGCGGCTGGGTTATGACGGCAAGGGGCAGCGCGTGCTGCGCGCGCCGGGTGATGCCGAGGCCGCTTTCGCCGAACTGGCCCCGCATCCGCTGGTGCTTGAGGGCTTCGTGCCATTCGAGAAGGAAATTTCCGTGGTGGTAGCACGCGGCACCGATGGCACAGTGCGGGCGTTCGATGCGGCCGAAAACGTGCATCGGCACCATATTCTCCACACCTCCACCGTGCCGGCCGATATTCCACCCGGCGTCGAGAAGCATGCCGCCATGCTGGCCAAGGTGATCGTCGTGGCGCTGGACTATGTCGGGGTGCTGGGCGTGGAATTCTTCGTGGTTCCTGGCGAGCGCCCGACCCTGCTCGTCAACGAAATCGCGCCGCGCGTGCACAATTCGGGCCACTGGACCGAGGCGGTGTGCCTGACCGACCAGTTCGAGCAGCATATCCGCGCCATTGCCGGCTGGCCGCTGGGCGACCCGCGCCGCATGGCCGACGTGGTCATGCAGAACCTGGTCGGCGACGAGGTCGAGATGGTCCCCAATGGCCTGGATGGCGACACCCAGCCGCACCTCTATGGCAAGGCCGAGGCGCGACCGGGCCGCAAGATGGGGCATATCAACAGGGTGGTGCGAGGGTAGCTCTCCAAACGGACGCCGATGGCCCCCTCGCCCCTTGTGGGAGAGGGTGGATCGCGCGGAGCGCGAGACGGGTGAGGGGTTCTATCCAAACGCTCGGTTTGTCTCGCGGCCTACCCCTCATCCGCCCTACGGGCACCTTCTCCCACAAGGGGAGAAGGGACAAGGGCTACCGCCCCAGCCACACTTTCATCGCTTCGACGACCGGACGCGGATTTTCCATGGTTGGCAGGTGGCCGGCATCGGGGAACGTCGCCAGTTCCGCGCCCGGAATGCGTGCGGCCATTTCCTCGGACATTTCGGGCGGGATCAGCTTGTCCAGCGCGCCGACCCCCACCAATGTCGGCGCGGTGATTGCGCCCAGATTGGGTACCGAATCGATCCGCCCCATGATCGCCTTCTGCTGGCGGATATAGACCTCACCGCCGACGCGCTCGGACATGGCCTGCACCTCCTCGGCGAGAGGCATTCCAAGATGGTGTGGGGCGACGAGGGTCGGGAGCAATCCGCGGGAAACGCCGATGAACTTGCCCTGGCCGATCATTTCTATGCCTTTGCGGCGGGTTTCGCGACGTTCCTCGGTGTCGGCGCGGGCCGAGGTGTCGAGCAAAGCCAGATGGGTGACGCGTTCGGGTGCCTGGCGCATGATTTCAAGCGCCACATAGCCGCCCATCGACAGGCCAGCCAGGGCGAAGAGCGGCGGTGCAGCGGCGAGGGTCCGGGCGGCCATGGCGGCGATGGTGTCATCGAGCCGGAGGTCAGCGACCATGGGCGCGACGCAGTCCGCCAGCCCGTCGATGACGTCGCGCCAGAGCCTCTGGTCGCAGATGAGGCCAGGCAGGAAGACGATGGGCTGGTACATGGACGGCTCCTTTGCTGCGAGAACGGGTAGCGGCCGGCAGCAAATCCCACAAGATGCCAGCAAATTTCCGCGTCCCAAGTGTGGACAGCGTCGCTTCGATCGGCTATAGAGCCCGCCACGGTGACCGGCTAAGCTGGTCGGCGAGGCGGTTTTTATGGCCGCTTTGCTTCCATCCAGACAGTTTGCATAGCTTTGAAAGGGCGGTTGACCTTTGCAAGTAGTCGTTCGCGATAACAATGTTGACCAGGCGCTGCGCGCGCTCAAGAAGAAGCTGCAGCGCGAAGGCGTCTTCCGCGAGATGAAGCTGCGCAACTATTACGAGAAGCCCTCTGAGAAGAAGGCTCGCCAGAAGGCCGAGGCCGTTCGTCGCGCTCGCAAGCTGGCCCGTAAGCGCGCTCAGCGCGAAGGCGGCATTGTTGCCGCTCCGGGCCGCGCCAGCTAGGCCCAGGCTTTTAGCCAGGAATTTTCGACGCCGTCCCCTCGGGGCGGCGTTTTTTATTGCCCGGGATAGAGCCGGCGATGCAGCAGCGCGGTCGCAATTGCGAGCCCGGCCAGGATCGGCAGCAGGCTGACCATGGCGGCGTGGGCATCTGGAAACAGGGCGATTGCCAGTAGCGAGGCGAGGAAGCCGCCGCCCATCTGGAAGAAGCCGGTCAGAGCGCCGGCGGAGCCGGCCATGTGTCCATAGCGGGCCATGGCGCTGGCAGTGGCGCTGGGCCCAATGGTGGCCAGCCCCAGCATCCACAGGCTCACCGGCGCCATGGTGGCGAGGACCGAATCAGGGAAGAGCCGCGGCCCGATGGCAAAGCCCAGACCGCCCAGCCCCAGAAAGACCAGGCCGACCAGCACCAGCCGAGGTCCATCGAGCCGGTTGGCCAGACGTCCCGCCAGCAGATTGCCGGTGATGAAGGACCCGGTCTGGATCAGCATGGCCATGGCGAACTGGAACGGGGTGAGCCCGATCTGGTCGATCAATACGAAGGGCAGGAGCGCGGCAAAGCCGTAGAACCCGCCAAAGGCGAGTGCCAGGACCAGGGCGGGAAGCAGGAAGGCGGGCGCCAGCAGCAATTGCGCATAATTGCGGATTACCGTGACCGGATGCAGCGGCGTACGCTGGGTCTCGGGCAGGGTTTCGCGGGCTCCCAGGCCGAGCATGGCGATGATGGCGAGGCCGAAGCCGGCCATGACCAGGAACATCACATGCCAGGACCCGACCAGCATGATGAGGCTGCCCAGGGTCGGCGACACAGCGGGCGCGACAGTGAGGATGAGATTGACCAGGGTGAGGATGCGGATGGCGTCCATGCCCACGAACTGGTCGCGCACCATGGCGCGGGACAGTGCCACGCCGGCGGACACGCCGAAGCCCTGCAGCACCCGCCCCAGCAGCAGCACTTCCAGCGTCGGGGCGAGTGCGCCCACCAGCGAGCCGATGACATAAATGGCGAAAAAGCCGATGCCGACCCAGCGTCGGCCATAGCGATCCGAGAGCGGCCCGCAGATCAACTGGGCCAGGGCAAAGGCGGCGAAATAGACCGACATGGTCAGCTTGCCGCCGGCATCGTCGGTTCCCAGCCCGGTGACGATGGCCGGCAGGGCCGGGCTATAGAGGGTGAGGCTGAGGGGGCCGGTTGCCACCATCAACCCACCAATAATGGCGGTGCGCCGGGGCGACATCCCCAGCAGGCGGGGGCTCTTCACTGCGATAGGGCCTTCCGGAAAAAGGCCTCGGCATGGGACCAGATGCCGGCATCCCAAAGGTCGGAATGGTCGGCGCCCGGCACGATCCAGAGTTCGGCCGGATCGGGCGCAAGGGCATAGAGGCGTTCGCCATTCGAGCCGTCAATGGTGCGGTCGGCGGTGCCGTGGGCAACCAGGACAGGCTCGGACACGTCCTTGATCCAGAGATCGTTGCGGAACTGGTCCTGCATCACCAGCCCCACTGGGAGGATGGGATAGCGCTCGGCGGCGACGTTGACCGCCGAGAGGAACGGCGTTTCGAGCAACAAGGCCCTGGCTTCGCGTCGGCTGGCCACATAAGTGGCGGGGCCCGAGCCCAGCGAGCGGCCCCAGATCAGGATGGGGGCATCGGTCTGCGCATCGAGCCAATCATAGGCGGCAAGCGCATCGTTGAGGATATTGGCTTCCGAAATGTCGCCGGGCGAGGCGGGGAAGCCGCGATAGTCGAAAGCAAGGAAGCCGTAGCCATCGGCCACGAATTGCTCGAAGCGTTCGTGCTCCTCGGAGAAGCTCTTGGAGTTGCCCTTGTAGTAGAGGATTACCGGCATGCCGGGTTTGGGCGCCTGATACCAGCCGTTGACGGTGGAACCGCCGGTATCGATGGAGACATCGCTGGCCTTTGGCAGCCGGGTCTCGGCCAGGCTGAACACCTTGCCCTGGGCATTGTACTGCAGCGCGCGCTGGTTGACATACATATAGGCGACCACGGCCGAATAGCCCAAGGCGATCAGGACCAAAGTGGCGAGCAACAGGCGGCGAAAGAGCTTCAAGGCAGAGTTTCCGAACAGGTGATTTGCCGGATTATAGCAGCCTGTTCGGCCCTCGTCAGAGCTCGGAAATGGTCTTGTCGAGCGCCTGTGCAAAGACTTCGTCCGGCTGCGCGCCGGAGAGGGCATATTTCTCGCCGAAGACGAAGAAGGGAACACCGCGAATGCCCTGTTGGGCGGCACTCGTCGCCAGCTGCGCTGTGATATCGAGCTCGGTCTCGTCGTTGATGGCATCCATGGCATCGCCCCGGTCCCAGCCATGCTCGACGGCGATGTCGGCCAACACGTTATCGTCGTTGATCTGCTGGTGCTGGAGGAAATAGGCCTCGGCGATGGCATTAGCCAGGTCGTGCTGATTGCCATTGGCCTTGGAGAGCCGCGTCAGCGTATGCGCCTTGGCCGTATTGAACATGCGCGGCTGGCGGCTGAGATCGAGCGTGATGCCGGCCTTTTGGGCTTCGCTTTCGACCCGTGCCCACATCTCGGCGGGGTCCCGGCCATATTTCTCGCGCAACATGGCACCGACATCCACGCCCTCGGGAGGGACGGTGGGATCGAGATAGAAGGGGTGGTTCTCGATTTCGACCTCAATGTCATCGGGCAGGTTCGCGAGGGCCTGGTCCAGCCGCGCCGACCCCACCAGGCACCAGGGGCAGACCACATCGGTGAAGACGTCGATCTTGAGCAGCTTGGCCATCATGCACTCCGAAACGAAAAACCTCCGCCCAGATGGCAATCCGGGCGGAGCATGGCAAGAGGGTACCTGGAGGTAACTGTCAGCTGGCAGGCGGGGTGTCGTGGCCCTGCATGAGCGCGAAGGGCGGTGCATAGGCGGCGGAGATGGCAAGGCCCATGATGGCACTGAAGCCAATGATGGCCAGCATCGGGGCCATCAGCCAGGCAGCGAGCTTTGAGACGACGCCGACCCGCGAGATGGTGGCCAGGGCCACGAGGAACAGGGCCGAACAGACAAGGCTCAATTGCAGCGAATCGAGCGGCGGGGTGACAAAGGGCAGGGCCACATAGCCCAGGATGAGGGCGATAAGCCAGAACCGCGCCGGGCTGCGCGCTGCGCTCTGCGTCACCGCCCAATAGGCGCTGCCCAACAGCGCCAGCTGCGCCAGGTGGACAATGGCGCCGACCCAGCCGGGCAGACCAAAGGGTGCGAAAAACAGCGGCAGGATGCCAAGGCGTTCGGTACCCAGATTGACGAGCCCGAAGAGGCCGAGAGGGAGGCCGGTGCAGATGAACCAAGCGAGGACAGCATGCCGATTGGTGGCGCTGGCAGGCGTGCCCGGGCGGGCGATGACGAGCGGTGCTGTGGTTGCCATCTTGCGGCTCCCCATTGGCGGAACGTGCCGAGTCAATGGGCGGCGGGGGCAAAGGGTTCCGCTTGCGTCAACCCACGGGAGATGCGGAACGCTTGCGTAGAGGGCATCAGGCCCCTATTGCGGGGCGGTGAACACGGAGAATTGTAATGGACGGTCCTGACCACAGTGAGCGGATCGATGCGCTGGAAGCGCGTGTCGCCTATCAGGACCACACGATCGAGGAACTCAACGCGGCCCTGACCGAGCAGTGGAAGACCATTGACCTGCTCACCAAGAAATTGGCCTTGCTCGAAGAGCAGGTGCGTTCGGGCAGCTATATCGCCGATCCGGCGACGGAAAAACCGCCGCCGCATTATTGACCGTCAAGCTCAGTTGAAGGCGAGAACGGCGCAGAAAATGGTACCCACCAATGCAAGGCGGGTGACCAGTCCGAAGACCTTGGGAGGAACGGCCCTTGCCCAGGGTGTGAAGCCGAGACCGAACGAAAGGATGATCGCGGCCACGCAGGCCATCTTGGCGCTGAACCAGGGATTGGCCCAAAGTCCCGCATCACAGCGAATGGCGACCATCAGCACCCCTGTAAGCACCAGCGTGAGCAGGCTCAGACGGGCGTTGATGCTCAGGCGGCGTGTCAGCGGCCCCAGGGTTGCGCGGCCGTCGGCGCCAAGACTCAACATCGCCGGTACCAAGACGGGCATGACCAGATTGGTGGCGGCCGCGAACAGCAACGCGCCGATGTGGATGAACAGCAGCAGGCGGAAAATGTCGTCCAATTTGGCTCTCCAGGCGCCGGTCGTGGCCGGCTTGTCGGGTGATATCGCCCTTGCTACAACCTCAACATTAGTTGAGGTCAAGCGTCATGTGGAAGTCCCTGCTGAGCGTTGGAGAGGTCGCCCGTCGCGCCGGCGTGGCCGTATCGGCCCTGCATTTCTACGAGCGCAAGGGGCTGATCCAGTCGATCCGCACCGGGGGCAACCAGCGGCGCTATGAACGCAGCGTGCTGCGGCGGGTGGCGGTCATCCAGGTGGCGCAGAGCGTGGGCCTCACGCTCGAGGAGATCGCTGCGGCCATGGCCGAACTGCCGCGCGACAAGGCCCCTGGACCCGAGGACTGGGCGCGCATGTCAGGGCTCTGGCATGCCCAGCTCAATGCGCGGATTGCCCGGCTCGAGCGGCTGCGCGATGGCCTCGGCACGTGCATCGGTTGCGGGTGCCTGTCGACCGGGACCTGCCCGCTGCGCAATCCCGGCGACCAGTTTGGGCAGCAAGGCCGCACGGGAGCGCATCTGCTCAAGGGTGATTGAGCAGACATTCAGGGCGATGGGCGCTCAAAGCCCACTGCATTGCGCAGCGTGGTGATATGGTCGGCCGGCGGCTTGCCGTCGGGGGCGGTGTCGGTCCAGTAGAAATTATGGGTGAACAGGCGCCAGCCCAGCCGGCCCCAGGTGATCTCGACCTTCTCGTCCTTGATGCCCGGCCCAAACCGGTCGGCACCCGAGAGCGGCCCGGAAATGGCGTCGCCCAGGAGGAAAAGCGGGGACTCGCTGCGATCATAGAGATTGGTCCAGCGCACCGCCGAGAACACTGCCGCATGATGCGACGACGGGCCTTTCTGCGCATCGGGATAGATCGAGCCGCGCGTGTCATCATAGGGCTGGGGCGGGGCCGTTGGCAGGACGCGCTCGGTCTTCATGCGCGAGAAATCGGCATGGCCATCGGTGATGAGGAATTCAGCACTCGACAGCGGCGAGCCCAGCGTCACGAGATCGGAAATCTTCCATCCCGAGCCTTCGGATGACCCGGGCTCGCCCTTCTGCCGGCGCAGGGCATCGAAGAGCTGCCATTGCAGCTTCTGATAGGCTTCCACCCGGACAGGGACCCAGTCATCGTCGGGGCCGGCCGCCACGAAATCATCGAGCGCGGCGAAGGCCGCCACGGCCTCGGGGCCGGGCGGGTTGTCCTTGGTCGGTCCCACCTCGCGCCAGAGGATATGCAGCAGGTCATAGGCGAGCACCGAGCCCAGGGAATGGGCGATCACCACCACTCGGTCATATTCGGGGTCGTCATGCAGCGCCTTGAGCAGGGCAAGGCCGCGATTGCGCACGCCCTGCCGGCTTTGCACCGTCTCTGTCTGGGCCGAGAGATAGCTGGCCGCATCGCCGAAATAGGGCAGCAGCAGCGTGCCGGCGAGATAGGCCAGCCAGCCCAGCAGCATCAGATTGGCGACATGGCCGTTCCAGCCGAAACTGTCGAGAAATCCCATGGCGATCACGAAGACCAGCAGCGGGCGTGGCAGGGCCTTGAGCCGGGCCAGGGGGCGGATGAATTTCGGCAGCAGGATCAGCGCCAGTCCCACAAGGCTGATCCAGTGGCCACGTTGCGCGGCGGGGGAGACGAAATGGTCGTACCAGTTCGTGTCGAAAACCTGCGGCAGCGCCAGAACCGCGCCCAGAGCGCTGGTGATCGCAATGACGGTCAGGAACCAGAAGACTGCCCATGGCCAGCGCATGTGGCGCGGCACATAGGCCGGGTCGATCCACAGCAGGCGCCGGATCCAGCGCCAGAGATTGCGCAGCGGCGTGGCGTTCAGCAGGTCCGCATAATAGAGCTCGAAGAAGTCGGTGCGGCGGCCATTGTGCTCGGGCGTGGTGATCCGCTGCAGCTCATAAAGGCCGCTCTTGTCGTCGGGTACGATCCAGATGGGTCGCGGGCGCGGATAGGCCTCGCCGGGGGTGTCGAGTTGGGGATTGTCCTGCCAGAGTGCCTGGACGAAATCGCGGATCGTGCCCATGGGGCGTTGCTCGCCCTGGCCATGGATGACGACGATGGCTTGCCGCGTGATCGGCTCCGGCGTGGCCGTGCTGGTGCGTTTGCGCGGTGTTCTGGCCATGATTTGCCCCCCGGATCGGGTGACAGACTAGGGCAAGTGCTGGCCGGATAAAACCGCTTAGAGGGCTGTTCCGCGGGCGACCCAGAAGGCGATGCCGACCAGGAGCACCGCAAAGACCATGCCCATTGCGCGCCGTCGGGATGGCAGCGTCAGAAAGGGCTGGGCCGTGCCGGCCAGCAGCACCACGCCGCCATGGACGAGGGTGGCGACAAGTACATAGACCGCGCCGAAGAGCAGCGCCTCATGCAGGGTGGCGACGGTGAGAAAGCCAGGCAGAACCGTGACATAGAATAGTGCCGCCTTGGGATTGAGCAGATTGGTGATCAGCCCCCGCCGGAAGAAGCGCCATGCCCCATCCTCGGCGTCGAGCGGGCCGACGGGCTTGCGTGAACTGCTCCAGGCCTCCCATGCCAGATAGAGCATATAGGCGACACCGGCCCAGCGGAGGGATTGGTAGAGCCAGGGCTGGTCGAGCACGAGCGCGCCGAGGCCCAGCAGCGCCACGATGCCAAGCAGGGTCAGGCCCAGCGCTACCCCAGCGACGCCTGCCAGCCCGGCCTGTCGACCGCGATCAGCGGCGACGATGGCGAGATAGGCCATGTTGGGTCCGGGCGTCAGCTCGATCAACAGGCTGGCCAGCGCGAAAGAAAGAAGCGCGGCACTCATGGCCGCGCTTGCCTCAATTCGTCCTTCAGCATCAACCCATCAGTGCCCGAAGGCCTTGACGATGTCCTCGGTGACCTTTTTGGCGTCGCCGAAGAGCATCATGGTGTTGTCGCGGAAGAACAGTTCGTTCTGCACCCCGGCATAGCCGGCGGCCATGCCGCGCTTGATGAACAGCACCGTGCCGGCGTCCTCGACGTTGAGGACCGGCATGCCATAGATGGGCGAAGTCTTGTCGGTCTTGGCAGAGGGATTGGTCACGTCATTGGCGCCGATGACGAAGGCGACGTCGGCCTGGGCAAACTCGGAGTTGATGTCCTCGAGTTCGAACACTTCGTCATAGGGCACATTGGCTTCGGCCAGCAGCACGTTCATGTGCCCGGGCATGCGGCCGGCCACCGGATGGATGGCATATTTGACCTCGACGCCTTCGGCCTTGAGCAGGTCCGCCATTTCGCGCAGGGCGTGCTGGGCCTGGGCCACGGCCATGCCATAGCCGGGGACGATGATGACCTTGCCGGCGTTTTTCATCAGGAATGCGGCGTCGTCGGCCGCGCCCTGCTTGACCGGACGGTCGTCCTCGGCACCCGAGGCAGAGGAGGACGTGTCACCCCCGAAGCCACCCAGGATCACCGAGATGAACGAGCGGTTCATGGCCCGGCACATGATGTAGGAGAGGATGGCGCCCGAGGAGCCGACGAGAGCCCCGGTGATGATCAGCGCGGTATTGCCCAGGGTGAAGCCGATGCCGGCAGCCGCCCAGCCCGAATAGGAATTGAGCATGGAGACCACGACTGGCATGTCGGCGCCGCCGATGGGGATGATCATCAGCCCGCCCAGCACCAGGGCGAGGAGGGTGATGGCCCAGAACAGCCAAGGTTCGGCCGAGCTGGTGAAGGCCCAGACCAGCGCCACGATGGCGACGCCCATGGCAATGTGGATCAGGTGCCGCATGGGCAGGATGATCGGCTTGCCGCTCATATTGCCGTTGAGCTTGGCAAAGGCGATGACCGAACCGGTGAAGGTGAAGGCGCCGATGGCGGTGCCGATGGACATTTCCACCAGCGCCTGGGCGTGAATGGCGCCGACCGCACCGATGCCGAAGGCCTCGGGGGCATAGAGCGCAGCGGCGGCCACGAAGACGGCGGCCAGACCCACCAGCGAGTGGAAGGCGGCGACCAGCTGGGGCATGTCGGTCATCTTGACGGTGCGGGCCATATAGGCGCCGATGCCGCCACCCAGGCCCAGGCCGCCGATGATCAGCAGCCAGCTCACCCAGTCAGATGGCGAGGCAACAGCCAGTGTCGTGACCACGGCAATGCCCATGCCGACCATGCCGAACATGTTGCCCTGGCGGGAGGAGGAGGGATGCGACAGGCCGCGCAGGGCCAGGATGAAGAGAACGCCCGAGACCAGATAGAGAAGGGCGGCGATGTTTGCGTCGATCATTTCGATCAGCCCTTCTTCTTGTACATGGCCAGCATGCGCTGGGTCACGAGGAACCCGCCAAAGATGTTCACGCTTGCGAACACCAGGGCGATGAAGCCGAAAAGCTTACTGACCCAGCTGGCGTCACTGGCCAGCTGCACGCCCACGGCGAGCAGCGCGCCCACCACGATGACCGAGGAGATGGCGTTGGTGACGCTCATCAGCGGGGTGTGCAGGGCCGGGGTGACGCTCCAGACCACGAAATAGCCCACGAAGATCGCCAGCACGAAGATGGCCAGGCGGAAGGTGAAGGGATCGATGGCGCCGCCAATGGCCCCATGGGCCAGGGCTGCGCCGACATCGGCGATGTTTTCGGCCGTTGTTTCCATTTACTTGTCTCCTCCCTTGGGAGCGGCAGGCTTCTTGGCAGCCGGCTTGCGGGCCGCGGGCTTCTTGGCTGCTGCGGGCTTTGGCGTTGCGGCTTCGGTCGCGGCGGGTGCATCCGCCGTTGCAGCGGCCTTGCCGGCGGGTTTTTTTGCGGGTGTCCTGGCTGCCGCCGGTTTGGCTGCTGCCGCGGCTTCGCTCTTTGCCGGCGCCTTGGCGGCTGCAGCGGGCTTCTTGGCTGCGGGTTTCCTGGCGGCAGGCTTCTTCGCCGCTGGCTTGGTTTCCGCCGCTGCGGACGCAGTCTCTGCCTTGGGGGCCGGCGCCGGGGCCGCGACGAAATTGGGATGCACCACTGCGCCGTCGCGCGTCAGCACGGTGGCCTTGACCAGTTCGTCGTCCCAGTTGATGGCGAGCTTTTTCTCCTTGGCGTCGATCAGCGTGGTGATGAAGGCGAGGAGGTTGCGCGCGTAGAGCTGGCTGGCGGTGGTCGGGATGTGACCGGCGAGGTTGGTGTAGCCGATAATGGTCACGCCATTGTGGGTGATCACCTTGCCCGGCTGGGTCAATTCGACATTGCCGCCGCGCTCGGCGGCGAGGTCGACGATCACCGAACCGGGCGCCATGCTCTCGACCATGGCCTTGGTCACCAGTTTTGGTGCCGGGCGGCCCGGAATGAGCGCCGTGGTGATGACGATGTCCTGCTTGGAAATGTGCCCGGCGACCAGTTCGGCCTGGGCCGCCTGTTCATCCTTGGTCAGTTCGCGCGCATAGCCACCGGTGCCCGAGGCGTCCTTGAGGGCCTCGGTCATGATGAACTTGGCGCCCAGGGATTCCACCTGCTCGCCGGCGGCGGCGCGCACATCGGTGGCCGAGACCATGGCGCCGAGGCGCTTGGCGGTGGCAATGGCCTGCAGGCCGGCCACGCCGGCGCCCATCACGAAAGCCTTGGCGGGCCGCACGGTGCCGGCGGCGGTCATCATCATGGGCAGGGCGCGGTCGAACACGCCCACGGCCTCGATGACGGCCTGATAGCCGGCCAGGTTGGCCTGGGAGGAGAGAATGTCCATGACCTGGGCGCGGGTGATGCGCGGCATGAACTCCATGGCGACAGCGGCAACGCCCGCCTTGGCGAGGGCTGCCACGTCCTTTTCATTGCCATAGGGGTCGAGCGCGCCGATGACGAGGGCGCCCTTGTTGACGCCATTGAGATCGGCCGCTGCGGGACGGCGCACGCAGAGCACGATGTCGGCGCCCTTGAGCGTTGCCGCCGCCGTGGCGCCGATGGCGGCGCCAGCTTCGGTGAACTGCGCGTCGGAGATGCGCGAGCCGATCCCGGCGCCTTTTTCGACGGTGATTTCGGCGCCAAGGCCGATGAGCTTGGCGATCGTCTCGGGCGTCGCCGCAACGCGGCTCTCTCCCTCGAACCGTTCGCGCAGAACGGCAATCTTCATGGAAACTCTCCTACCCGCCTGCCCGCGGGCAGGCTCGTTTCATGTGCCTGCTTGCTTAGCTTCGGGTCAGGGATTGACCACGAAAAAGAGGATCACCATCACGGCCGCGAGGGCGTAAAGCGACCATTTCACGCCGGTGACGAAGCCGTTGTACGTCTTTTCGTGCTCGGCATAGTCCATTGCGGATTCCAGTACGGGGGCTGCGTGATGCTCGGGGCGGGTTTTGGCCATCAGGTCCTCGGAAGTATAGTCGTCTTTAGGTTATGCGCCGAAAGTCTCAGCCTAGGGAGCCGAGGCTTCCAGCTCGTCGATCAACCCCTCGATCATCGAGAGGCCGAGCGACCAGAATTGGGGGTCTTTGGCATCGAGCCCGAAGGGCGCCAGAAGTTCTGAGTGATGCTTGCTTCCCCCTGCCTTGAGGAGCTCGAAATACCGCTCCGCAAAGCCTTCGCTGGCTTTCTCATACTGTGCGTAGAGCGAGTTCACAAGGCAATCGCCGAAAGCATAGGCATAGACATAGAAGGGTGAGTGGATGAAGTGGGGAATATAGGCCCAGAAGCTCTCATAGCCTTCATTGGCGATGATGCCCTCGCCGAGCGACTCGGCCTGGACTTCGAGCCAGAGCGCATTGATTTCCTCGGTTCTGAGCTCGCCCTGGCGACGCGCGGTGTGGACCTTGCGCTCGAAGGTGTAAAAGGCGATCTGCCGCACCACGGTGTTGAGCATGTCCTCGACCTTGGAGGACAATAGCGCAAAGCGCTGCCTGGGGTCGGTGGTCTTGTCGAGCAGAGACCGGAAAGTCAGCATTTCGCCGAAGACCGAGGCGGTTTCGGCCAGGGTCAACGGGGTGTTGGCCAGGATCGGCCCCTGCGCGGCGGCAAGCCGCTGATGCACGCCATGGCCCAGCTCATGGGCGAGCGTCATGATATCGCGGGTGCGCCCGAGATAGTTGAGCATGAGGTAAGGATGGGCGCTGGGCACGGTGGGGTGCGCGAAGGCGCCCGACAGCTTGCCATTGCCGGTGGGCGCATCGATCCAGCCGGAATTGAAGAAGGGCTTGGCCACTTCGGCCAGGTCCGGCGAGAAGCGGCCATAGGCGTCCAGCACGGTCGAAACGGCGGTGTCCCAGTCCCAGATGCGCTCGTCACTGGTGGGCAGGGGCGCGTTGCGGTCCCAGGCATTGAGCTTGTCCTTGCCGAACCACTTGGCCTTCATCTTGTAGTAGCGGTGCGAGAGGCGCGGATAGGCGGCCTGCACGGCGGTCTGCAGCGCGTCGACGACTTCGCGCTCGACCGAATTGGCCATGTGGCGGCTGTCGGCAATGTCCTGGTAGCCGCGCCAGCGGTCCGAGATTTCCTTGTCCTTGGCAAGCACATTGGTGATGTGGGTGAACAGACGCCCATTGGCCTTGAGCGTCCTGGCCAGGGCATGGAAGGCTGCTTCGCGCTTCTTCTCGTCCTTTTCGGAGAGCAGGTGCAGCGTGGATTCAAGGTTCAGGGTCTCGCCATCGACATCGAATTCGAGGCTGGAGAGGGTTTCGTCGAAGAGCCGGTTCCAGGCCGAAAAGGCGGTGACCGACTTGTCGTGGAACAATTCCTCGAGCTTGTCGTCGAGCTGGTAGGGCTTGGCCTTGCGCAAATCGGCGAACCAGGTGCGGTAGCGCGCCAGCTCGGGGTCCCTGTCGAGCGCGGCGTCGAGTTCGGCGTCCGCGATACGGTTCAATTCGAGCTCGAAGAACAGGACGCGCGTCGACAGATTGGTCAGCGCCTCATTGGTATCGCCCATGAACTTGGCGCGGTCCGGATCGGTCGATCTCTGCGCATATTGGAGGAAGGCGAACGAACCGATGCGGCCGGTGAGGTCGCCCAGCGTCTCGCTGTCCTTGATCGCCTTGATCAACTGGCCGGATGTGGTGAGGTCGGCCAGCTTGCCCTTGTAGTCGGCCTCGAATTTGGCGGCGAGCGTCTTGGCCTCTTCCAGGGCCGCCTTGAATTCGGGACTGTCCTTGCCGGGATAGAGATCGTCGAGATCCCAGACAGGCAGATTGCCGAACTGGTTGTGGCCCTTTTGTGCGGCGGCGGACATGCAACGCGACTCCCGAAAACGATAGTGGCCGGGACCTTAGCGACCGGAAGTCCGCCTGTGAAGGCGGTGCGGTGACACGGTTATCGGTGAAAGGCCCCCTCACCCGGCCTACGGCCGACCTCTCCCCCAAAGGGAGAGGTCCCCGGGGGAGAGGTCGACGCGACAGCGTCCGGTGAGGAGGCCTTGCCTGGAGTATTACCCCGCCATCAACCGGTTCGTGCCCTCCCAGATCAGTTGCAGGGCCAGGAGGAACACCAGCCAATAAGCGATGCGGTAGAACAGCCGCGCATCGATGCGACGCACCAGATAGATGCCGATGAAGACACCCAATATCCCGACCGGCGCCAGGGCGGCCGAGAGGGTGAGATTGTGCATGTTGAGCTGGCCCAGGAAATAATAGGGCACCAGCTTGGCGGTGTTGACGATGGCGAAGAAGAAGGCCGTCGTACCGGCATAGACGGCCGGCGGCAGGCGGCGCGGCAACACATAGATCTGGAAGGGCGGGCCGCCGGTATGGGAGATGAAGCTGGTAAAGCCGGCAATGCCGCCCCAGAAGACGCCCCATGGCTTTGAGGGCGGCAGGCCCTCGAGCTTCTTGCGCAGCGGCAGGATTGCGTCGAGCACGAAGAGCAGGGTGACGATACCGACCATCAGCAGCACGACGGCGTCGCTGACCACCGCCCAGAGCGCCCAGCCGACCAGCGTACCGATGGCAGCACCGGGCAGCATGATCCGGAGCAGGCCCCAGTCGCATTCCTTGCGATACATCCAGATGGCGACCGCATCCATGCACAGCAGCACCGGCAGCATCATGCCGGCGGCGTCGCGCGGCGCCATGACGAGCGCGAGAAGCGGCACACCGACGACGCCGAGGCCCCCGAGCAGGCCGGCCTTGGACAGGCCGACGATGAGCACCGCGACCACGGCGATCGTGACGAAAACTGGATCAATCATGAGGATGGGCTAGTCCGGCGGGAAATCGCCTAACCCGACCTCGGCAGGCGTGATTTGTCAACCTTGCCCGATGCGCGCTTGCCGGGCTTGCGCTTGTCTTGCGGAGGCGAGGTTGGTGATGGATTCTCCGCGGCGGGATTTGCCTGGCTTTTGCCGCCAGCTGGTGTTGGGGCATCGGACTGCATGGCCTGGTGCAGAAGGGTCATGGACTGGCGGACTGTGCCCATATAGGCCTCACGGTCATTGCGGAGCTCGAAGGCGCGCTGAAGCAGTTCGTGGTCGCGGGCGTGGAACTCGCGTGCCAACTGCTCGGCCTCCTCCTCGGAATGGCCCAGGTGCGTCAGGACCCGCTTGCCCAGTTGCAGGGCCGAATGGAAGGTTTCGCGTTCGAACAGGGTGACGCCCAGTTCCATCAGTTCATGGGCGTGGCCGCGATCGACGGCCCGCGCGGCAATGGCCACATGGGGGAAGTGCCGGCGCACATTGCGGGCGATTTCCAGAATGCGGTCGGCACCACCGACGGCAATGATCACCAGTTCGGCCTGTCCGACACCGGCCGCATGCAGCAGGTCGGTGCGCGAGGCATCGCCATAGAAGACCTTGACGCCGAAGCGGCGGACCAGCTCGATCTGGGCCGCGTCGTCGTCGATCAGGGTCATGTCATAGCCATAGCTGCGCAGCATGCGGGTAACGATCTGCCCGAAGCGGCCATAGCCGAGCACGACGATGCGGTGGGTCTCATCGACGGTATCGGCCGCGCGCTCCTGCTTGCTGCGGGCGTCGAGGCGGGGCGCCACCAGCTTGTCAAAGGCCAGGAGCAACAGGGGCGTCGTGGCCATGGAAAGCGCCACGACCACGGTGAACATGGCGAAGGCATCGGCCCCCAGGGCGCCGTGATTGTTGGCGAACTGCAGGACCACGAAGGCGAACTCGCCGGCCTGGCTGAGGAGAATGGCCACCAGCAGCCGATCGGCCCGGTTCATGCGGAACAGGGTGCACAGGCCCAGCAGAATGACAAATTTGACGACGATGACGCCCAGAACCAGCGCCAGGATGGCGACGGGGCTGCTGAGGAATTCGGAAAAGGCGATCGACATGCCGACCGACACGAAGAACAGGCCCAGCAGCAAGCCCTTGAAGGGCTGGAGATTGCTCTCGAGCTCGTGGCGATATTCGCTGTCGGCCAGCAGCACGCCGCCGATAAAGGCGCCCAGGGCAGGGGAAAGGCCTAGCGCCTGCGTCGCCAGCGCTGCCCCGATCACCAGCGCCAGGGCGAGGGCGGTGAAGGCCTCGCGCACGGCGGTGCGGGCAATGAAGGCCAGGAGCGGCCGCACGATATAGCGGCCACCGGCCACCGCGCCGACAAAGGTGGCCAGCAGCAGGAAGGAGGTCTGCCAGAAGACCGGATTGTCGACCTCGGCCACGGCCTCGGTAAGTTCCGTTTCAATACTGGAGCCGCCCCCGGAGAGCGCGAGCAGCGGCACGATGGCGAGAATGGGGATGACGGCAACGTCCTGCACCAGCAGCACGGCGAGGCTGGCGCGGCCCGCATCGGTGCGGGTGATGTCACGCTGTTCCGCGGTCTGCATAGCGATCGCGGTCGAGCTCATGGCAAAGGCCAGCCCGACGATGACGGCCACGTTGAGGGCGAAGCCGGCAAGTTGCAGCGCAAGGGCGATGGCCAGGGCCGTCAGCACCATCTGCGGCAGGCCCAGGCCCAGGACCTTGTTGCGCATGCGCCAGACTTCGCGCGGCTGCAGGTCGAGCCCGATCAGGAACAGCATCAGGACGATGCCGAATTCGGCGATGTGGCGGATGGTTTCGCTGTCGGTCAGCAGTTTCAGCCCATAGGGGCCGATCAGGATGCCGGCCGCAAGATAGCCGAGCACCGTGCCCAGGCCCGCGGCCTTGGCCAGCGGTACGAGCGCCGCACTGGCCGCCAGCAGGGCGAAGATGGCCAGCAGAATATTGTCTTCCATTCTGCTGGCCTCGTCTGGCTACTCGTCGCTGTCGGACTTGAGCGACTTGAGCTTGGCGAATACCGAGTCGGCGTCCAGGTCGTCATGGCCGGCCGATGCGCCATGGCCCGAGCCGTCTTCACCAAAGCCGGATTCCCCTTCGGGGACGAGGCGGGCATTGGCGCGGGCCAGCGCTTCCTCGGCGGTGAGCAGGGTGGTGCCTTCATTGAACTCGCCCTGGCTCGGCGCATCCTTGCTGGCGCGCTTGACCTCGAGATCGAGGTCGATCTGGCTGCACAGGCCCAGGGTCACCGGGTCCATGGCGGTCAGGTTGGCGGCGTTCCAGTGGGTGTTCTCGCGCACCGATTCAATGGTCGACTTGGTGGTGCCGACCAGGCGCATGATCTGCGCGTCCTTGAGTTCGGGATGGTTGCGCACCAGCCACTTGATGGCATTGGGGCGCTCGTTGCGGCGCGAAATCGGGGTGTAGCGCGGGCCCTTGCGCTTGACAGCGGCAACGCGAACCTTGGGTTCGGACACCTTCATGCGATAGCTCGGGTCGGCCTCGGCCTTCTCGATCTCCTCGCGGGTCAGCTGCCCGTTCTGGATCGGGTTGACGCCCATGATGCCGCTGGCCACGTCGCCATCGGCAATGCCCTGCACTTCCAGCGGATGCAGCGTGCAGAAGGCGGCGATCTGTTCGAAGGACAGGGCGGTGTTGTCCACGAGCCAGACGGCGGTCGCCTTGGGCATCAGAAGGGACTGGGACATGGTTAAATTTCTCCTGCTGGCGCGGCCGGTCTTCCTCCGGGCCGCTCCGCCTCTTGGCCAAATGCTGAGGGGGAACTGGGCACCAATATAGGGAAAATGCCGCGCAATCGCAACGGCTAACTCTGGTTCTCCCCGGCGCCGAATGCCGTGACCAGGACCAGTTTGCCACGGTGGTGCCGGCTCTCCATTTCGGCATGGGCCCGGGCGGCCTCTTCAAGCGGAAAAGTGGTGACCTGCGGCTTTGTCCAATCCGGCGTGGCCAGGGCGGGGAGAAAATCGGATCGGATGCGCTCGGCGATTGCCGCCTTGGTCGCTGCGCTTTGCGGCCGCAGGGTGGAGCCGGAGAGGGTCAGGTCCCTGGCCATCATGGCGCGGAGCGGCACCGTGGCATTGGCGCCTTCCAGGGTCGACACCTGGAGGATGTGACCGCCGCGCGCCGAGGCGGCGATGTTGACAGCGGCAAGGGCACCGCCGACCAGATCGACAACGCGGTCGGCGCCATGGCCGCCGGTCAGTTCCATGACACGGTCGGCGATGTTCTCGCGCGTGCGGTCGATGGTGGCGAAGGCCCCGATCTCTTCGCAATAGTCCGCCTTGTCCGCACTCGATACCACGGCGATGGCCCTGGCCCCGACAATGGAACAGATCTGGATGGCGGCGCCGCCAATGCCACCCGCACCGCCATGCACGAGCACTGTCATGCCCGGTTTCAGACCGGCGCGCATGACCAGGGTCTGGGTCACGGTGAACCAGGTTTCGGGCAGGCCGGCGGCCTCAACCATGCTCCAGCCTTGCGGAATGGGCAGCACCTGGCCGCTGGGCACGGCGACATATTCGGCATAGCCGCCGCCATTGCAGAGCGCCATCACGCGGTCGCCAATGCTGAACCCGGCCGCGGCGTCCCCCAGGGCCACGATCTCGCCGGCAACTTCGAGGCCCGGCAATGGGGAGGCATCGGGGGGCGGGGCATAGTGTCCGCGGCGCTGTGCCAGGTCCGGGCCATTGACGCCGGCGGCCGCGACGCGGATCAGCACATCGGCGGGGCCGGGCACCGGCGGGGCTTGCCGGACCGGGGTCAGAACTTCGGGGCTACCGGGTACGGCGATGGCGATGGCTGTCATGTCAGAGGGCAATGTCATGACAGTATGCTCGCGCATGCCGGCTTGCCCGGCAAGGCCACTGGGCTACACTCGCCTGCAAAGAACAGTGGAGTGCAGAGCAATGGAAGAGGAAGAGCGCAAGCGCCCGGTGAGTCATGAAGTCGGCATGGGGCTCGACAGCCTCTCGGTTGCCGAACTGGAAGACCGGATCGCGCTGCTCGAGGGCGAGATCGCGCGGCTGCGGGCCGCCATTGCCGCCAAGGGCGACTCGCGCAAGGCTGCCGAGGCCGCGTTCAAATTCTAGTTCAGGGGTTTTCGTGATGGCACCGAACGCCAGTCCGCGCGTTCCAGCTTCCGACGCCTGTTAGTGTTAACAGACGGTTATTGTTCGTTTTCCCGAGGCCGGCAGGTAGCGTTTCCTGGCTGTCGAGGGGAGTTGCGGAATGGACTTGAATCTTTTGGGCGTAGCCCTGCTGTTGACGCTGAGCGGTCTCTATTTCCTGGAATCGGAACGCGCGAGGGCGCCGCTGCAGGATCTTCCGGTGCGTATGCTCAAGCCTGCGCGGACGGCCCTGGAGCGGGCCTGGCACACCGAGCCCCTGCAGGTGTTCATGCGGCAATTGCTGGCCGCGCGGCAGAAGCGATCCGACCTTTGGCTTATGGACAAGGGGCGGTTCTAGTCCCATTTCGCTACGGTCCACGGAGGAGTTGGAAATGGTGCGACAGGACGATCTCATTCTCGAAGGTGTGACGGCCACAGACGTGGCCTCGCTGCGCGCGCTCGCCGATGGCGCAACGCTGCCCCCGCGCCAGGCCATTGCGCCGCTGCATGCCAAGGGCTGGGTGGAGGTGATCGGCGACGACGCTATCATCACGCTTACGGGTCGTACCTTGCTGGACCGGCAACAGGCAAGGTTGCGCTGAAATCAATTGGCAGGGTTAAGAAATCGACTCCTGTTAAGAGCCAATTAATCTTTGGGCGGTAAGGTCTGGTTATTCAGATTTGTTCTGGATTTTTCAGAGTGGTTTCTCCCTCTGTTTGACGCCTCCCTGTTAACTTCGAGAGCTGCATCCGTGCGGCTCTTTTTCTTTTTCGGGCCATGGTTTGGCAGGCCTCGCTTGCATCACAAATTAACAATACTGGAACCCATCGGATGACCCGGTGCCCGCTTGGGGCTAGCATGGACTGATCGGAGGGTTCCCCTTGGCTGAGAGTGGCGAAACCAGGCAGGCAATCGCGATTGGTCCACGCATTGTGGCGTCGGGCGGGTTCGACGCGCTCTATCGCGAGGGCATGGGCCTGATCGAGGCGGTGGCGGCCTATCTTGACGCCGAAGGGCGCATCGAAAGCCGGGTGCTACCGCGCGAAGCCGGCTTCCTCTATGCCACCGAATCCATGCGCCTGACGACGCGGCTGATGCAGCTGGCCTCCTGGCTGCTGCTGCAGCGGGCGGTCAATGAGGGCGAGATTTCACGCGAAAACGCCCGCTCCGAAAAGGAAAAGGTCAAGTTTTCCGCCACGCCCAGCCAGCGCGGCGGGCCGGGCTATGAGGAGCTGCCGCAGACGCTGCGCGATTTCATCGACAAGGGCGACCGCCTGTTCGAGAGGGTGATGCAGCTGGACGCGCTCGAAAAGGGCGATTTGCCGGCGGTGACGCCGGGTCTGGCCAATGGCGTGGCCGACCAGCTTTCGCGCCTCAAGGCGGCCTTCGCCCGCGCCGAATAGGGGTCAGCCCCCGCGCGGCGCAAAAAAGATGACGGCCGCCCCAGCCAGCGCCAGCCCCACGCCGAACAGGTCCCAGCGATCCGGGCGTATGCCCTCGAAGCCGGTCGTGAAGGCCACGGACGTCACGATATAGATACCGCCATAGATGGCGAAGACGCGGCCGGCGCTGTCGGTGCCGGCCAGCGAGAGCAGATAGCCGAACAAGCCCAGGGCCAGCACAGCGGGCACCCAGAGCCAGGGCTGGCCATTGCGCATGGCCAGCCAGATCAGGTAGCAGCCGCCGATCTCGAAAATGGCGGCGCCGAAAAACAGCAGGAACGCCATGGGTCAGCCTTTGAGCGCCTCGAGCCCGGCTGCGGTGCGGCTGAGCACGATTTCCGTCAATTCGTATTGCGCGGCGCCTGCGGTCACGAAGGGGTCGGTGGCGACCAATGCCTCAAGCGATGGCCGGTCCCCGTGTGCCAGGATGACGCCACCTGTGCGCGGCTCCTTGCGTCCCGAAGCGAGGAAAATGCCCGCCTCATAGCCCCTGGCGACCCAATCCATATGCGGCCCGATATGCGCGTCGACCCGGTCGAGCGGGACGATATAGGTGAGCGACAGGATGAACATGAACGGGCTCCAAGCAAGACAAAGCCCGGCGCGATGGCCGGGCTTTGCATGAATTCAAACCGGGTCGGCTTAGATGCCGAGGCCCTTGAAGCGCTCCTTGAAGCGCGAGACGCGGCCGCCGCGGTCCATCAGCTGGCCCGTGCCGCCGGTCCAGGCGGGGTGGGTCTTGGGGTCGATGTCGAGCTGCAGCGTGTCGCCTTCCTTGCCCCAGGTCGAGCGGGTCTGGTAGGTGGTGCCGTCGGTCATGACCACGTTGATGGTGTGGTAGTCGGGGTGGATATCGGTCTTCATCGCTTGCCTCAAATCAAACGGGCGCCGCGGCGCCCGGAGAGCATCAATCTGGTGTTGGGCGGCTTGTTACAGCAGAAGATCGGGTTCTGCAAGGGCCGGGAACGCGTTGCGGTGAAGAACTGGCGCGGCAATATTGCCCGACCCAGCGCGGTTGCGGGCTTTGGGGTGAGCCCCTATATGGGGGCGGTCGCCGGTCGAGCCCGGTCCCGCAGCAATTACGGCGTGTTCCAACAATGACAGATCAGGCCGTTTCGGCAGCATCGGACCCCGACAAGATCGTTTCTGAAGTCAAGTCCGCGCCGCGGCAGCTCCAGCCCCTGCGGCGCCTGCTGCCGTTCCTGCTGCGCTATCCGGTGCGGCTGGCGCTGACCATTCTGTTCCTCCTGATCTCGGCCATTTCCTCGCTGGCCATTCCCGCCATTCTGGGTGGCGCGATCGATGAGGGCTTCGTGGCCCAGAATATCGATATGGTGGGTCAATATGGCTGGCTGATCATCGGCATCGCCGCCATCATGGCCGTGGCCAGCGGCGCCCGCTTCTATTTCATCTCGGTCATTGGCGAGCGCGTCGTGGCCGATCTCCGCCAGGCGGTGTTTTCCCATCTGCTGCGCCTCGAAACGCGCTATTTCGACACCCATCGGGTGGGCGAACTGACCAGCCGCCTCAATGGCGATACCGTGTCGATCCGCAATGCCGTGGGGTCGAGCTTCTCGCTGGCCCTGCGCTCCATGGTCACCATCATTGGCGCGCTCGCCATGATGATCCTGACCAGCCCCGTGCTGACGCTGGCCGTGGTCGTGGCGCTGCCCGCCATTCTCATTCCGGTCATGGTCTATGCGCGGCGGCTGCGCGGCATGTCGCGCCGGACCCAGGATGCGCTGGCGGACCTGTCGGCCATGGCCACCGAAATGCTGGGGGCCAATCGCACAGTCAAATCCTTCACCCAGGAAGAGGTGCAGGCGGTCCACTACAATGTGAGCAGCGAGACCAGCTATCGGGCCGAGGTCAAGCGCCTGGGCGCCCGCGCCTTTCTGGTGGGCCTGGTCATCTTCCTGGGCACGGCCTCGCTGGTGGGCCTCGTCTGGTGGGGCGCCCGCTCGGTCTTCGAGGGCTCGGTCACGGCGGGGCAATTGGCCCAGTTCCTCGTTTATGCCCTCATGGCCTCGGGGGCGCTGACCAATGTGTCCGAAGTGCTGGGGAACCTGCAAAGCGTGGCCGGCGCCACCGAGCGGCTGACCGAAATTCTCGATACCGATGCGGAGATCGTCGATCCGGCCGTCCCCGTGGCGCTGCCCGAGCCGCCGCTGGGCACCGTGACCTTCGACAAGGTCAGCTTTTCCTATGGCGGGCAGGGCGGCGACAATGTCCTGAGCAATGTCAGCTTCTCGGTCGGCAAGGGGGAGACCGTGGCGCTGGTCGGGCCGTCCGGCTCGGGCAAGTCGACGACGCTGTCGCTGTTGCAGCGCTTCTACGATGTCAATGCAGGCACCATTTCGGTCGATGGCGTGGATATTCGCAAGGTTCGGCTCAGCGACCTCCGGCAGCGCTTCGCCTATGTGGAGCAGGAGCCGATCATCTTTGCCGGCACCATTGCCGAGAACATCCGCTTCGGCAAACCCGATGCCGGCATGGACGAGGTGATCGCCGCCGCCAAGGCAGCGCTGGTCGATGACTTCGTCGCCGACCTCCCCAAGGGCTATGACACGGTGGTGGGCGAGCGCGGCGTCATGCTCTCGGGCGGGCAGAAGCAGCGCCTCGCCATCGCCCGGGCCATTCTCAAGAACGCGCCCATCCTGCTGCTCGACGAGGCGACCTCGGCGCTCGACGCGCAGTCGGAGCGGCTGGTGCAATTGGCGCTGGAGCACCTGATGGAGGGCCGCACCACGCTGGTCATCGCCCATCGCCTGGCCACTATCCGGGACGCCAATACCATCCTCGTGCTCGATGGCGGCGAGATCATCGACAAGGGCACCCATGACCAGCTCGTGGCCAAGGGCGGCCGCTATGCCGAACTCGCCAAGCTGCAATTCCGGCTGGCCGAGGCGGTTTAGCAACTCAATTTTTGTAGGGCGTACACGCTAGGCCACTGTGCTTGCGGCCCCACCCCACCCTCTGTCCCTCCCCATCGAGGGGAGGGAGGCGCAGGGCTGTGGCGCCAATGTTCATCGTCTCCCTCCCCCTTGTGGGGAGGGACTAAGGGTGGGGGTGCTACACGTGCTCCCTTCATGCGGAGGGTAAGGGCGCAGACGTCAGGCACATCTCCACCAGGTCCCACAACCGTTCCCGTCCCAGGATCAGCAGCCAGGGCGTGTCATCCCGGGGTACGATCTCGACGTGCCCGCCAAGGCCCTCATTGGACGTGCCCAGCCGCCCTGCCGGATCGAGCAGCAGGTCGTCCATGGGATAGAACAGGCCCTCGGTGCGCTCGAAGACAATCGGCACCAGCGGATGGACGGAAATCCGCTCCCGGGCCGCGGCCTCGAAGGCGAAGGGGCCGGATACGGCCAGCGCCACATCGGTCTCGTCGACAAGGATGACCCGCCGGTGCTGCGCCACTTCGTGCAGGGCACTGAGCGCCGCCAGGGTGTGGTCGAGCCGCCTGCCGGTCATGCCCAGTGCCAGGGTCACCGGCGCCGAGGTGGAATAGAGCGCCTTCTGAAAGTCCGTGGTGATCTGCTCGGGAATGTGGATGACCCGGGTGCGGGTTTCCCAGCCGGCGCGATCTTCGATCGAATCAAGATCGCCCAGGATCGCCTCGGGCACGAGGCCTGCGGCGCCAATGGTGTTGCCGCCGCCATCGGCGCCGATCAGCGCGACATTGCGCGCCGCCAGCTCATGCAACAGGGCGGAATCCACCGTGCCGCCGCCGACTATGGCCAGCGGCCGATCAAAACTGAGCAGCACCTTGCTGCTTGAAGGGAGGGGGGATTGCACTCTCAGCTCACTCTCAATAAGGTCCGCACCGTCTCGCTGGGGTGTTCCGGTTGCCGCCGGAGCTGAGAGTTACCCATAGAACCTGAACCAGGTCATGCTGGCGGAGGAAGTTCGAGATGGCAAGGGTGCCCTCGCGCGTCCTATACCATTGACACATCCCTTCACCCATGACCGCACACCAAACGAAGGGAGACCATCATGGTCAAATCCTCCTCGCTGGCGCTTGCGGTCCTTCTTGCCGGATTGTCCGGCAGCGCAATCGCTCAGGACAAGCCCGTCCTCACCATCTACACCTATGACGGCTTCGCCTCCGAATGGGGGCCAGGCGTTCCCCTCAAGGAAGGCTTCGAAGCCACTTGCGGCTGCACCGTCAACTGGGTGGCCGCCGACTCGTCCATCGGCACGTTGCGCAAGGTGCAGCTCGAGGGTGAAAGCACCGAGGCCGATATCGTCCTGGGGCTCGATACCGCCATTGCCGGGGAAGCCCGCGACACCGGCCTCTTCGCCGATCATGGCCTTGAGCTCGATCATCTCGACCTGCCGACGGCATGGACCGATGCGCAATTCGTGCCGTTCGACTATTCGCATTTCGCCTTCATGTGGGACACCGACCGCATGGACGCGCCGCCGGCCTCGTTCGAGGAGCTGATTGCGCTGCCCGAGGACGTCAAGATCGCCATCCAGGACCCGCGTTCGGCCACGCCGGGCCTGGGGCTGCTGCTCTGGGTCAAGGCCGCCTATGGCGATCGTGCGCCGGAAATCTGGGCCGGTCTCAAGCCGCATATCCTCACCATCACGCGCGAATGGAGCGAGAGCTATGCGCTGTTCCTCGATGGCGAGGCGGACATGGTGCTCTCCTACACCACCTCGCCGGCCTATCACATCCTCGATGAGGGTGATCACACCATCAAGGCGGCGCTGTTCGAGGAGGGGCATTTTGCCCAGATCGAGGTCGCCGGCATTCTCAAGTCGTCGCCGCATCAGGACCTGGCGCGGGATTTCCTGGCCTATCTGACCTCGGTCGAAGGCCAGAAGGTCATCCCCACCACCAATTGGATGTTCCCGGTGGTGGATCTGGGGGGCGATCTCGATCCGGCCTTCGCGGACCTGCCGCAGCCGGACAAGACGCTGCGCCTCAACGAAGCCGAAATCACCGCCAATTCCTCGGCCTGGATCGAGGAAATGCTGGCGGCGGTGCAGTAGGGACCGTGGCAAGCTCGATGCAACTCCTCCCCCTTGAGGGGGGAGGTTGGGTGGGGGTGCTTCACGAGCAACCTGCTTGTGCGACCCCCCACTCCTCCCCTCCCCGCGAGGGGGAGGGAGTTGCATCGTGTGTGCGGCAGGGCCGAGTACCATGCTGACCCTGCCACGCCGCCCCATCCGCATTGCGTCGGCCGCGATCCTCACGCTCGTCATCGCGGCGCTGATCGCGGCGGTGCTGTGGGCGATCCTGGCGGCGGCCACGGATGCGGCGAGTGGTTCACGCATCGACATTGCGCATCTGTTGCGGATGACGGCGCTGCAGGCGGGCCTCACAACCGTGCTGTCCCTCGCGGTCGGCATCGCCGTGGCCTGGGCGCTCAACCGGCTGCGCTTCGCCGGGCGCGACCTGGTCGTGGGCCTGTTTGCCGCCGCCATTGTGACGCCGGGCATGGTGGTGGCCTTCGGGCTCCTCTCCATCTGGGGGCGCAATGGCTGGATCAACCAGGTCGCCAATGCGCTGTTCGGCATCCAGTTCGAGAGCCCCGCCTATGGCCTTTCGGGCATATTGCTGGCCCATGTGGTGCTCGACGGCGCCTTTGCCGCCCGCATCCTCTTGGCGCGGCTCGATGCTATCCCGCAGAGCCGGCTCAAGGTCGGGCAATCGCTTGCCCTTGGCGCGGTGCAGCGTTTCACCCTCATCGACTGGCCGGCGCTGCGCGGCAGCCTGCCGGGGCTTGGGGCCATCATTTTCCTCCTGGCCTTCACCAGCTTCCCCATCGTGCTGCTGCTGGGCGGTGGGCCGGCCAACCAGACGCTGGAAGTGGCGATCTATACCGCCGTAAGGCTCGATTTCGACCTGGTCGGGGCGGTGCGGCTGGCCCTGACCCAGATCGGGGTCTGTTCGGTGGTCATCCTTCTCGCCTCGGTGTTCACCCCGGTGCCGTCGGCCCTCTCCCGTTCGACCCCGCCACGCTGGCGCGACCGCCGGGCCGTGCGGGCGCTGCAATGGCTGGTCCTGGTGCTGGCCGGCGTAGGCTTCGCCCTGCCGCTGGTTTCGGTGCTCTATGACGGGCTGGCCGGCGGGCTCCTGCGGGTCCTCGGGCAGGCCGGCTTCTGGCGCGCGACCGCAACCAGCGTCGTCATCGGCACGGCCTCGGCGCTCCTGACCCTGGTGCTGGCGCTGCTTCTGGCATTGGGGCGCAGCGCGACTGGACACCCGCTCGGGCGGACGCTGCTGGGCATTCCCGCTTTCGCCTATCTCGCCGTGCCGGCCGTGGTGCTGTCGTTGGGCTTCTTCCTCCTGGTGCGGACCCTTGGGGTCCCGATCGGCACTGCGGCACCCGTGGTGGTGGTGATCGCCAACAGCCTCCTCTCGCTGCCCTTCGCCGTCGCCACGCTGGGACCGCCGCTCGAAGCGATCATGGCTACGCGCGGCAAGCTGATCCGGTCCCTGGGCCTCAGCGGCTGGCAACAATTCATAGCCATCGAATACCCGCTGCTGGGGCGCGATATCGGGCTGATGCTGGCGCTCGCCTTCTGCTTTTCGCTGGGCGACCTTGGCGTCATTGCCCTGTTCGGTACGCAGGACTTCCAGACCCTGCCGCTGATGATGTATCGCGCGCTGGGTTCGTATCGCAGCAATGATGCGGCGGCCATCGCCGCGCTGTTGCTGATCTTCACCATTGCCGCCTTTGTCGGCCTGCCGCGCCTCGTCGAAAGGATCGCCCATGCTCCGCGCCGATGACCTGGTCTTTGCCTATCCGGGGCAGACGAGACCCTATCGCTTCACCCTCGAGGCGGAGCCGGGCGTGGTCACCGCCATTTCCGGGGCCAGCGGCTCGGGCAAGTCGACCCTGCTCGACCTCCTCGCCGGATTTATCCTCCCCACCAGCGGATCGCTCAGTCTGGATGGCGTCGGCCTGCTGCCGCTCCCGCCCGAGACACGACCCGTGTCCCTGTTGCTGCAGGCCGACAATCTGTTCGAACACCTGAGCGCCGAGGACAATGCCGCCCTCGGATTGCCGCGCGGCACATCGCGAGACGAGGGTCGGCAGAAGGTGGCGGCGGCCCTGTCCGAGGTCGGGCTGGCGGGCTTTGAGGCAAAGCCGACCTCGACCCTGTCCGGCGGGCAGAAGCAACGCGTGGCATTGGCACGAACGCTGCTGCGCAACCGGCCGGTGCTGCTGCTGGACGAACCGTTTTCGGCACTCGACGACGAGACCCGCAAGACCACGCGGGACCTGGTGGGCGAACTCACCCGGCGCCATGGCTGGCACACCATTCTCGTCAGCCACCATGCCGACGATATCGCCGCGCTGGCGGGCCGGCACTATCGCATCATCGATGGCGGCCTGGAGCGCGTCTAGCTATTGCGCCCAGGCGGCCAGGACCTTTTCGAACAGCGCCTGTGCCTCATCATCCTTTTCCAGCGTGAGGATGGCATTGCGGCCCGTTCCATAGACGATGGCGAGGTCGAGCCAGCGGCGGTTCTCGAGCAGGTCGGTGTTGGCTGTCAGGTCACCCTCGGAGGCGCTGAGCGCAAACAGGAAGGAATTGCCCACAACGCGCGCTGCGGCGCCCGCGAGGGCGGTGCCGGGCACCAGTTCCTGGTCCTTGAGCAGCACGCCGGCCAGGGTCGCTATCGAGCCGCCGACAAAGGTGTCGGGCACGTCGAAGCTGATTTCCATCAGATGGCTGGCAGGCAGCACCGGGTCGTTGTTCTTGCGGATGATGATCGACACGCCGAGGTTCCGCGCGGGGATGCTGGCCTCGCCCAACAGGGTCGGCAGGCCGATCTCGTCGGTGCCCTCGGTCCATTCCACCGTGCCCGAGAACGGCACCGCGCCGCCCTGGCCATTGGCCGAGGCCTCCAGCAAGAGTGACTGGTTGCCTGCCAGATCGGCAGGATCGACGCTGGCGGCCGGGTCCTCGGTGGCGGCAATCGAGGTGTCCTCGCCCGAGAGCCGTTCCTCGGTCTTGATCTCGCTGTTGCCGATCGAGGGGAGGACAGTCTCAGTGCCGGTGGGGGTCACCGGTTCCGGCGTGGGTTCGAGCCGGTCGTCGGTCACTTCCAGCGCGCTGGTCGGTTCGGTCGCGGCCGTGGTGGCCGTATTGCCGGGGCCGGAGGCACCCTCTTCGCCGGACGAGGTCGTGGGGGTGGCATTGTCCATGGTCGGGACGGCGGAAGGCTCGGTCGTGGTCACGGGCTCGGTGACGGGGGTCTGGCTGCGCCCGAACATCTGGTCGAGGTCGACATAGCCTTCGCGCCAGGCCCAGTAGCCGGCGCCGCCAACGCCCGCCAGGAGAATGGCAAAGACGATAAGGAAGATGGTGAGCCCCGCGCCCGAGCGCCGCTCCGCGCCGGCCGGCGCAAAGCCGGCATCCTCGTCCTGCAATTCGCCTTCGGGTTGGGTGGTGCCGCTGCGTTCAGGCAGGGGCTCGGTGGTTTCACCGCGCGCTTCGCGGTCCAGCGTCTCGATGGCGCGTTCGATCGCGCCTTCGGCCTCGCGGGTGTCGTCCTGCTCGACGTCCACCTCGCGTACGCTCGATAGGGCCGTGTCGACGGGCAGCGGCGGTTCGATGATCACGGGTTCGGTGGCGACCGGCTGGCTGGCAAGCGCGGTGCTGCCCAGGATCGGCTCGATCCGGGGCGCCAGGCTCGCGGCAGATGCGGCGCCGGTGCCGGTTCCCATTGCCTGTACGGCAGGCTCGGGACGAGGGGAGAAGAACGAGGGGCGCGCGGGCTTGGGCTCGGCCGGGGGCGATACGGCCACCGGGCTCTCGGCCGGGGTCTGAGCCGCAGCCGGGGCCTCGGGGGTCGCGGTTTCGGGCGCTACCGAGTCGACGCGATCCACCGTGACGCCGCTCGTCGCGGCGGCCTGGGTGATGATGTCCTCGATCGAGGTGGGAGCGGCCGCGGCCAAAGGTGCGCCGGTATCCTGTGTGACAGGTTCCTCGACCGGCTCGGCCCTGGTTTCGACCGGTGACGGTTCGGGTTCGGGCTCGGCGACGGGCTCAGGTGCAGTTTCAGCTTCAGCTTCGGCTTCGGGCGGCTGTGCCCTGGCCGGTTCGGCCGGCTCGCTGGCCACCGGTTCCGCCTTGGTGGGCTCCGCGGCCGCGCTAGGTGCCGGCACGGGTTCCGGGGCCGGTTTTGGCGCTGCCGGCGCGGGCGCCGGTGCTGGCGTGGGGCGTGGGGCCGGGCGCGGGGACAGGGGTCCGTCGCGCCCGAGGCTGATCACGGCCTCGCTGGCTTCCTGTTCGACCTGGCGGATACAGTCTTCGAGCTGCAGGCGGTGCTGGGTAATGTCCCGGGCCGGAAGCGGGGGCTGGATAGCGCGCAGCTGTCCAACCAGAGCGGAACGCGCCTTCTCATAGACCGCGCGCCGCGCGGCCCCGTTGTTCTCCGGCAGCGCCGAGATTGCCCGACGCAACAGCTCCTTGTAATCCGCCATTGGCTACTTGGTACTCACTCTGACAGCGCAGTCTTGTATCAAAATTTCTCAGTCTTGGAATGGGTCAACCACAAGGATGGTATCGGCCCGTTCGGGGCTGGTGGACAAGAGGGCAACCGGCGCGCCGATCAGTTCTTCGATATAACGCACATATTTGACGGCCTGGGCGGGCAGTTCTGCCCAGGAACGGGCCCCGGCGGTCGTCTCGGACCAGCCTTCCAGGGTCTCGTAGATCGGCTTAACGCGGGCCTGTGCTCCCATTGAGGCAGGCAGATAATCAATGCGTGAGCCATCCAGTTCGTAGCCGACGCAGACCTTGATCTCTTTCAGGCCGTCGAGCACGTCGAGCTTGGTCAGGGCAATGCCGGTAATGCCGCTGGTCTTGACGGTCTGGCGCACCAGTACCGCGTCGAACCAGCCGCAGCGGCGCGGGCGGCCGGTATTGACGCCAACTTCGCGGCCGACCACGGCGAGATGCTTGCCGATCTCGTCGTCCAGCTCGCAGGGGAAGGGGCCTTCGCCCACGCGGGTCGTATAGGCCTTGGTGATGCCCAGCACATAGCCGATGGCTGTGGGCCCGAGGCCCGAACCGGCTGCGGCCTGGCCGGCGACGGTGTTGGACGAGGTCACGAATGGGTAGGTGCCGTGGTCATTGTCGAGCAGCGCGCCCTGCGCACCCTCGAACAGGATGCGGGCGCCGGCCTTGCGCTTGTCTTCCAGCACGCGCCAGACCTGGTCCATGAAGGGCAGGATTTCCGAAGCGATCGAGGTCAGCTCGTCAAAGATGGCCTGGGCCGAAATTTCATTGAGCCCCATGCCGCGCCGGAGCGCATTGTGATGGGTCAAGAGCCGCTCGATCTTGGGCATCAGCGTATCGGGTTCGGAAAGGTCGACCAGGCGGATGGCGCGGCGGCCGACCTTGTCCTCATAGGCCGGGCCGATGCCGCGGCGGGTGGTGCCGATCTTGAGACCGGAATTGGCGTCCTCGCGGATCCCGTCCAGCTCGCGGTGGAGCGAGAGGATCAGCGGGGCATTGTCGGCGATGCGCAGCACTTCGGGGGTGATCTTGACGCCCTGGCCGCGCAGCTTGGCCATTTCCTGGACAAAGTGGTGCGGGTCGACGACCACGCCATTGCCAATTACCGAGAGCTTGCCCTGCACCAGGCCCGAGGGCAGCAGCGCCAGCTTGTAGCTGACCCCGTCGATGACCAGGGTATGGCCGGCATTATGACCGCCATGGAAGCGCACGACGACGTCGGCGCGCTCCGAAAGCCAGTCCACGATCTTGCCCTTGCCCTCGTCGCCCCATTGCGAGCCGACGACAACCACATTCGCCATATTTCAGTCTTCCCCAAACAAGGCACACGAAAAGGACCGGCCCGAATCAGGTCCACGATGATTGGACGTGAAGTCCTCCCGGCCACCTTTGTCGGGTTTGATTGCGGCCGAATAACTGATAAGTCCGATTGTCCTTACATCACCCGGGCGACGATGACAAAGCCGCACCCACAGCAAAATAGCGGCATATTCGCCCGCGTCCTGGATCAACCCTATCTGCTTCTGATTCTGGCCCCGCTGTTCTGGGGTGGCAATGTGGTGGCCGCCAAGCTCACCGTGGGGCAGATCGATCCGTTCCTGCTGCTGGCCAGCCGCTGCGTGCTCGCCACCAGTTTCATCCTCCCGTTTGCCTGGCCGCATCTGCGCGGCGACCTCGGGGTGATACGCCGTTTCTGGCCGGTGCTGATGGCCTATGGTGCAGTCGGCTATGCGCTGTTCAACGGCTTTCTCTATCTGGGGCTGCAGACGACGACGGCGGTCAATTCGGCGATCGAGCAGGGCTCGCTGCCCATGCTGATCCTGGGCGCCAATTTCATCATCTTCCGGGTGCGGGCCAAGCCAATCCAGATCATCGGGGTGCTGCTGGCGATCACCGGCGTGATGCTGACGGCAACCCATGGCGATCTGGCGCGCATCTTGACGCTCGACATCAATATCGGCGACGGCTTCGTCATGCTCGCATGCCTGGCCTATACCACCTATACCCTCGCCCTGCGCTTCCGCCCCAAAATGCACATTCTGAGCTTCATGGCGGTCAGCTTTTCCGGTGCGGCAATCACCGCCGTCATCATGCTGGCCTTCTCGCCGGACGGGCTCGGGCAGGTGGCGACGCTGGGTTCGGCGCCGCCGGTGGTCTGGGCAGTGATTGCCTATGTGGCGGTGTTTCCGTCCATGTTCAGCCAGGTCGCCTATGCGCGCGGCGTTGAACTGGTGGGCGCCAATCGCGCTGCGCCCAGCCACAACCTCATCCCGGTGTTCGGGACACTGGGCTCGGTGATCATTCTGGGCGAAACGCTCGAGGCCTACCACTTCATCGCCGCCGCCATCATCTTTGGCGGTATCCTGCTGGCCGAATGGGCGGCAAGGCGCAGCGCTCTACGCAGTGCTCCGTAGTTGCCACTGGCATGTCGCTGTGTTCCTCTTTTGTTCAAAGAGGGGGCGCTCATGTCGATGTCGGTAACTGTGTTTTCCAATCGGACTGCGACCATGCGCGAGTGGCAGGCTGGCCTTGATGCGGACGGCTTCGACCTGCTGCTCTACCAATCGGCAGTCTTCGAGGAGTTGAGAGGCTTCCTGCCTGTTCGACTGGATGGGGCGGGGACGGGATTTGAAGTCTTCCACGAAGATTGTGCCGCCCTTGTCAGCGAACTCGGCGAGGAAGGTTGGGACGTTGGCGGACCCTGGCAGTATGCCATGTCGTTCTATTTCGGCGGGGATTATCGCGAGCTCATTTCGGTCCTTGCGGCGGCAGGCAGCTATGCGCGGGTTACCGGGGGCATCGTCTTTGACGGTGAGGAGGCCAAGGTGCAGCAGCCAGCAGAGGTCCTCGAAGAGGCGCGGCGCCTTCGTGATAGCTACAAGGACAAATTGGGCGCCCCGCGATATGAATGGCGGGACGCCAAATAGGTGTGCATTTGAGAGGCCGCGGCGGCTTTAGAAACTCAGCGCCTTGGCCTGCTTGACGCCTTCCAGGGCGGCGATTTCGGCGAGTTGCGCTTCGGTCAGCGTGCCGTCGATGGAGACCAGGGCGATGGCATCGCCGCCGATCTCGGCGCGGCCGAGATTGAAGTTGGCGATGTTGATGCCCAGCTTGCCCAGGATGGTGCCCAGGCGGCCGATATGGCCCGGCTTGTCCTCATTGGTGACATAGAGCATGTGCGGGGTGACTTCCGCTTCCATGTTGATGTCCTTGACCTGGATGATGCGCGACTTGCCATTGGCAAACAGGGTGCCCGCCAGGCCCCGGGTCTGGCGCTCGGTGGTCACGGTCAGGCGGATATAGCCCTCATAGGCGCCCTGCTGGTCGCGGGTGGTGGTCTCGACCACGATGCCGCGGTCCTTGGCGATCTGCGGCGCCGAGACCATGTTGATGTCGCCCAGCGAGGGCTTCAGCACGCCATTGATGGCGGCCGCGATCATCGGCTTGATGTTGAGCGCGGCCGGGGTGCCCTCGAACTCGATCTTGATGCCCGAAATGGCCGTTTCGGTCAGCTGGCCGGCAAAGGAGCCGAGCGTTTCGGCGAGCTTGACCCAGGGGGTGATGATCGGGGCTTCCTCGGCCGAGATGGACGGGAAGTTGAGCGCATTGGTGATCTCACCGGTCATCAGATAGGCTGAAATCTGCTCGGCCACCTGCAGGGCGACGTTTTCCTGCGCTTCGGTGGTCGAGGCGCCCAGATGCGGCGTGCAGATGACGTTGGGCAGTTCGAACAGAGGGTTGTTCTGGGCCGGCTCCTCGAGGAACACGTCCAGCGCCGCACCGGCCACCTGGCCGGATTTGAGCGCTTCGTAAAGAGCGGCTTCATCGATCAGGCCGCCACGGGCGCAATTGATGATGCGCACGCCCTTCTTGGTCTTGGCCAGGGCTTCGGCGTTGAGAATGTTGCGGGTGGCGTCGATCAGCGGGGTGTGCAGGGTAATGAAGTCGGCGCGGGCCAGCAATTCGTCCAGTTCCACCTTTTCAACGCCCATGGTCTGGGCGCGTTCGGGGGTGAGGAACGGGTCGAAGGCCACGACCTTCATCTTGAGGCCAAGGGCGCGGTCGGCAACGATCGAACCGATATTGCCCGCGCCGATCAGGCCCAGCACCTTGTTTGTGACTTCGACGCCCATGAAGCGGTTCTTTTCCCACTTGCTGGCGCGGGTGGACGCGTCGGCCTCGGGCAGCTGGCGGGCCAAAGCGAACATCATGGCAATGGCGTGCTCGGCCGTGGTGATGGAATTGCCGAAGGGCGTGTTCATCACGATGATGCCCTTCTTGGTGGCGGCGGGAATATCGACATTGTCGACACCGATGCCGGCGCGGCCCACGACCTTGAGATTGGTGGCGGCCGAGAGGATCTTTTCGGTCACCTTGGTGGCCGAGCGGATGGCCAGGCCATCATACTGGCCGATCACCTCGAACAGCTTGTCCTTGTCCTTGCCGAGGTCCGGCAGGTAGTCCACCTCGACGCCATTGTCCTTGAAGATCTGGACGGCGGTGGGGCTGAGTTTATCCGAAACGAGAACTTTGGGCATTTGGATGGGTCCCTGAAAGTTTGAATATTGGGATCACCCCCTCCCGCCTCCCCCATCAAGGGGGAGGTGTCGCTCCGAGTTTGTCGCAGTTGCGTATCAGAAACTCGATCAGCACCTCCCCCTTGATGGGGGAGGTTGGGAGGGGGTGACTAGGCGTTAAGCAGCGGCCTTGAGGGCGGCCTTTTCCTGGGCGAAGGCCCAGTCGAGCCACGGGGTCAGCTTTTCGAGGTCGGAGGCTTCGACGGTCGAGCCGGTCCAGATGCGGAGGCCCGTCGGGGCGTCGCGATAGCCGCCGATGTCATAGGCCACGCCTTCCTTGTCGAGCCGCGACACGATCGCCTTGGCAAAGGCGGCCTGAGCGTCGGCATCGAGGGCGTTGACCTCGGGGTCGGCGATAACCAGGCACACCGAGGTGTTGGAGCGCTCGTCTTCCTTCTTGGCGAGGAAGTCGATCCAGTCGGTCTTGGCGACCCAGTCGGCCAGTACCTTGGCATTGGCATCGGCGCGGGCCTGCATGGCCTTGAGACCGCCGATCTCGACACCCCATTGCATGGCGTCCACCGCGTCTTCGATGCAGAGCATGGAGACGGTGTTGATGGTCTCGGCCTTGAAGATGCCTTCGATCAGCTTGCCGCCCTTGGTCATGCGGAAGATCTTCGGCAGCGGGCGATCCGGCTTGTAGGTTTCGAGCCGTTCGACGGCGCGGGGCGAAAGGATCAGCACGCCATGCGCGGCTTCACCGCCAAGCGCCTTCTGCCAGGAGAAGGTGACGACATCGAGCTTGGCGAAATCGAGGTTCTGCGCGAAGGCCGCCGAGGTGGCGTCGCAGATGGTCAGGCCCTCGCGATCGGCCGGGATCCAGTCGGCATTGGGCACGCGGACGCCTGAAGTGGTGCCGTTCCAGGTGAAGACCACGTCACGGCTGAAGTCGACCGCATTGAGGTCGGGCAGTTCGCCATAGGGGGCTTCGAAGACGCGGACGTCGGGGAGCTTGAGTTGCTTCTGCACGTCGGTGACCCAGCCGGCGCCGAACGATTCCCAGGCCAGCATGTCGACGCCGCGGGCGCCCAGGGCGCTCCAGAGGAACATTTCCACCGCGCCGGTGTCGGAGGCGGGGACAATGCCGATGCGGTAGTCGGCGGGGACCTGGAGCAGGTCGCGGGTGAGGTCGATGGCCTGCTGGATGCGGGCCTTGGCCGGCTTGGCGCGATGCGAGCGGCCGGTCAGCGCGCCGGCAAGCGCCTCAATCGTCCAACCTGGACGCTTGGAACACGGACCCGACGAAAAATTGGGGTTAGCCGGTTTTACCGCCGGTGCGGTTTGGGGCATTTCAGCCATATCAAGCGGCCCTCCCAGGCCTATGCGCCTCTCGTTAGGGAGAGGTGTCCTGAGGCCGGAGATACGCCCGGGCGTGGGCGACGTCAATGGGAATAATGGACGATGCATGTTGCCGGCGCCTGCTGGGGGTTCGGTGCGTCAGTCAGCCAATGGGCGCGGCGAACGGAAAGCCGCCGCCGCGCCCATTGCTCTTGGCCGGCAGGTTCAGTGACGGTCGGGCCGCGCGGTGGATCGACGCGGCCCGGCAGGCCGGGCCAGGGCAGGCTCCGTCTCGGTCAACCGCGCCAGCAGGTCACGGATGGCCTTCGGGCAGGTCGTGCAATCGCCGCAGGACGCCATGACTTCGGGCGGGTGCGGGCCGTTCGGGATCGTGGTGCACATCAGGCGGCCTCGTCGGTTCTGGCGAGCCGGGCCAACGCGGCTTCGGCTTCCCGCGTCATCTGCCGCACGATCTCGGCGGCGGGCAGGATGGCGGTGATATTGCCAACGCCCTGGCCCGCGGTCAGGCAGACCTGGTCGATGTCGCCCTCGAAGTCGGGCGTGGGCAGGATGGCGCTATAGCGGGGCACCGGGATTTCCTGACCATTGAGACGGGTCTTGCCGGCCATTTTTCCCTGGGCGGCTAGGCTCGCCTGGGCTTCCCGTCCCAGCGCCTCGCGGGCGCCGCCATTGAGGATGGCGCGCATGGGCTGGTCCGGCCATTCGGGGCCATAGATTGCAAGGATCGCGGTGTCGCCGACATCGGCGCTGGTCACCCGCTCCTTGTAAGTAGCATGGGCATTGGCTTCCTCCGATGCCAGGAAGCGGCTGCCGCACCAGACGGCATCGGCGCCCAGCACCAGGGCCGCGGCCATGGTGGTTCCGTCGGAAATGCCGCCGGCGGCCAGGAGCGGCAGGTCGGGGAAAAGCCGGCGGATGCGCGGGAACAGCGTCATGGTCGAGGCCTCGGCGCGGTTGTGGCCGCCGGCCTCGGCCCCCTGCACGATCAGGGCATCGACGCCCAGGGAAACGGCGGCCCTGGCTTCGGCGACGCTGCCCACCTGCATCCAGAGCGCAATGCCGGCGCTGCGGAGCCGGTCGGCATGCGCTTGGGTGGGAAGGGTCCAGAAATAGATGACCAGCGGCACCCGTTCGGCAATGAGCGTATCGACATGCTCGTCGGTCACGAAATCGCCGATCACGTCGACCCCAAAAGGCCGGTCCGTGAGAGATTTGGTCTCGACGATCATGTCGCGCAGGACCGATGGCGGGTTGATGTCGGACCCGATGGTGCCGAGCCCGCCGGCATTGGAAACCGCGGCGGCCAGGGCCGGTCGTGCAATCATCGCCATGCCGGCATTGACGATGGGCGTGGTGAGCCCGAAGGCAAGGGTAATGGGGGTGGTCAGCATGGTGAGCATTCCTTGAGGTGGGGCCGCGCAGACGCGGGCCGATGCAATGGAAAAAGGGGAAGGGCCAGGGTGGCGCCCTGGCCCGTCGGAGGTCAGGCGGCGGCGGGGATGGCGCCGATCTGGGTGAGCAACATCAATTCGTTGATGTGCAGCCAGGTCTCCACGATCAGCCCGTCCTGCATGCGATAAAGCACCATGCCGTCGAAGGTGATGCGCCGGCCATCGGCCTTGATCCCGGCAAAGTCGCCGCTGTGGCTGGCCCAGATCTGCCAGCGGGCGCTGACAAAATGCTCGTCGGCCACCAGGGCATGAACCTTCCATTCCATGTCGGTGAACGAGCGCCGGAAGGTGCGGAAGAAGTTCTTGTAGCTTTCGTGGTCGGTGATGGTGAAGCCGGGAAAGCCGTGACAGGCGATGGTGTCGCCCACCGTCTGATCGATGATGGCGACGTCGGCAATGTTGCTCGAATGGGTGCCGTTGAGGAAGCGCTCCGCGGTGTCGCGGTTGCGGGCGATGATCTCTGCTTTGGTCAATGTGCTCATTTCAGGTTTCCTTTCATTGGGTCTCGATAAGCGTTGGTAATTGCCAGCCCGGCGCCATGCCGGGCGCATGCCAGCCGATCGCGTTGCCGCACTTCGGAGGAAGCGTGGCTGGCAGGATTTCTGGCGGTTTGGGTTGGTTCAGGCGCTACACCAGGGCAGCGGCGGCAAGTCTTTTCGGCCCGGCAAGATCGAGCCGGGTCAGTCGTCGGTGTGGCCGTAGACGCGCTCGCGGATCTGGTGGCGTCTGACCCCCATGTCCTTGAGCAGATGGTCCGGAAGTCCTTCCAGCGTCTGAATGGCGTCGTGCCGATCAAAGTGCAGGCTGAGGCGAGCGCGAAGGCGGCTGAGGGCCGGCCCGAGGGCCGGGCGGCGGCGACGGAAGGCCGTGGCCTGGGTGAATGCGTGGGTCTGGGTCATTTTCAAGGTCCTTGATTTGCGCAGGTCAGCCGAGCTGGGCCATGACCTGTTCGACGGCCAGCGGATCGATGGCCGAACTGGTGCCGCGGCCATAGGCGTTGGCGACATGGCGGGTCAGCCGGGCGATGCCGTTGCGGGCAAGCGGCAGGTGGCCGGACAGCACGAAGTCGGGATCGGCCCGGTCGAGCGCTGCCAGCATGCCGCCCAGCGCGGACTGGTCCATATGGGCCAGCCAGGGCGCATCGATCGAGGACCACCCGACCAGCCCGTCCCGCAGCACATTGTCCTCGATATCCTCGATATCGCCGGCGGTCGTGGGCAGCAGGGCGCCGAAACTGTCCGCCGCGAAGAAGACGCGTTCGCCCTCGTCGAAGAAGCCGATGGTTTCGGGTGCGTCGTAATAGGGCGGGCGCACGGGGATCAGGCGATGGCCGCCGGCTTCGAAGACATCGCCGGGCGACAACAGGTGCACCCGGCTCACATCCAGGCCCGCCAGGTTCATCTTTCCCATGCCCAGGAAATTGGTGACGACCCTGGCATTGGGCGCCAGCTCCAGCACCCGCGAGAGATTGCCGACATGGTCGGCATCCATGTGGCTGAGCCATATCCACTTCAGGTCTTCGAGATCGACCTCGCCGGCGAGGGTTTCGATGAAACGGTCGCCAAGCGCGGCAAGGCCGGTATCGACCAGCACCGGCTCACGGCCCTTGAGCAGGAAGCTGTTGACCGGCAGCGCGCCCATGCCGGGAACGGGCAGCCAGCCGGGCAGGATCGACCAGGCATTGGTGATGCGGCGCGGCGCATCCAGGATTGGGGTGTCGGGGGCAGGCATTCCGGGTCTCCATTTTCATTTCAATGAACATATGTGTATTGCGAAAATGGCTTTTACGGATGTGGAAACCGCTTGTCAACACTTCAGTGATCGCCTATGTTCACTCAATGAACGAAAAGCGCGCTTACCGTTTGAAAGAACGGGCAAAATCCCAGGAACAGACGCGACAGAAAATTGTCGAGGCGACCATGCATCTGCATGAGGAGGTGGGGCCGCGCGCCACCACGATCAGCGCCATCGCCGAACGGGCCGGGGTGCAGCGGCTGACGGTTTACCGGCACTTTCCCGATGAAACGGCGGTGTTCCAGGCCTGCACGGCGCATTGGCTGACGCTCAACCCGCCACCTGACCCTGCCGCCTGGGCCGGAATCGCCGATCCGGCGGCAAAGCTGGATGCGGCCCTGGGGGCCTTTTATCGCTATTATTCCGCCACCGAGCGGATGTGGACCACCTCGCACCGGGATGTCGCCGAGGTGCCGGCCCTGCAGGGGCCAATGGCGCAGTTCTCCGGTTTCCTGGCATCGGTGGGCGAAGCGCTGGCCGGGGCGTTTGACGCGCCGCCCGAGACCGCCTGGCAGGTTCAGACCACCATACAGCTGGCGCTGGTCTTTCCCACCTGGGCGCAATTGCAGGCGCGCGGCCTGAGTGACGCGCAGAAAGTGTCGCTGGTCGGGGTCTGGACCCGCGGAGCGATGAGTGGAAGCGCAACGCGTCCCGCGCGCTGAGGGGATGCGGCCGGCCCTGCCACTGCATTTATGTGATTTTTCAGACCCGCACCCCTAGTGCTGCCTGCACAAACCCATTAGCGTGGCCTTCCTTCCTGTTTTTTCCTTCATCAGTACTTCGAGACGACCCATGGCCGAGCCCTCTCTTTTCGCCCGCCTTGTTGCCCTTGTCGGGGGTGCCGCCGTTGCCATTCGCCATTCGGGTGATGGTCCGCGCCCGCCCGCCTTCGGCACCGCGCCCGCCATTCCCGATCCCAAGCCGCAGGGCAAGATCCCGACCCTGAAGATGCCGACGGCGAAGGGCTGGGAAGGCGATCACAAGCCGACCGCTGCTGCCGGGCTCAAGGTCAATGCCTTTGCCAAGGGGCTCGATCATCCGCGCAACATGCATGTGCTGCCCAATGGCGATGTGCTGGTCGCCGAATCCATGGGCGAGGAGGGTTCCGGCCCGCGCAGCATTTTCGACCATGCCATGCATGCCACCATGAAGCGGGCCAAGGCCTCGGGCACCAGCCCCAACCGGATCACCCTGCTGCGCGATGCCGATGGCGATGGGGTGGCCGAACAGCGCTTTGCCTATATCGAGAATGTGCGCCAGCCCTATGGCATGGTGCTGATCGGCGACACGCTCTATGTCGGCGCCTCCGATGCGGTGCTGGCCTATCCCTATGTGGCCGGCGAGACCCGCATCACCGCGCCCGGCAAGAAGCTGATGGATCTCATCCCCGGCGGGCACTGGACGCGCAATCTCATTGCCTCCAAGGACGGCAGCAAGCTCTATGTGGCGGTGGGGTCGCTGAGCAATATCGGTGACCAGGGCATGGCCGCCGAAGAAAACCGCGCCTGCATCCACGAACTCGATCTCACCACCGGCAAGTCCCGCATTTTCGCCGGTGGGCTGCGCAATCCGGTCGGCATGGCCTGGGAGCCGATGGGCGGGCATTTGTGGACCGTGGTCAATGAACGCGACGGGCTCGGCGACGAGACCCCGCCCGACTACCTCACCTCGGTGGTCGATGGCGGCTTTTATGGCTGGCCCTATTGCTACTGGAACCGCGTCGTTGACGATCGCGTGCCACAGGACAAGGCCAAGGTCGCCTCGGCCAAGCAGCCCGATTATGCGCTGGGCGGCCATACCGCGTCGCTGGGCCTGTGCTGGCTGCCCGAGGGCACGCTGCCGGACTATGCCGCCGGCATGGCCATCGGCCAGCACGGGTCGTGGAACCGCTCCAAGCTCTCGGGCTACAAGCTGACCTTTGTCGAGTTCCAGAACGGCAAGCCGGTCGGCATGCCGCGCGACATCCTCACCGACTTCCTGTCGCCGGACGAGAAATATTCCTATGGCCGCCCGGTGGGCGTGGCGCTGGCCAGCGATGGCGCCGTGCTGATGGCCGACGATGTCGGCGACGTCATCTGGCGCGTCACCGGCGCCTGAGACGGCGCCACCGCGCCGCCAGGCAAGCGATCGGCTTGATCGATGCCGCGCTCCAAATGGGGCGCGGCATTTTTCATGGGCTGCCGATCCCTGCGGCGGTCCGGTAGCTCATGGCCATGATGGTCAGGAAGGGATTGAACCCGCCATTGGTGGGCTGCACCGCGCCATCGCAGACATAGAGATTGTCGTGGCCCCAGACGCGGCCGCCGGTGTCGGTGACCGAGCGGGCAGGATCGGTGCCCATGCGGCAGGTGCCGGCCTGGTGCTGGCCGGCGGACAGCGTCATGGCGGGCGCCGGACCCCAGTGGCGACTGGCCCCCGAGGCGTCGAGCCAGTCGAAAGCGCGCTGCTGCATGTAGAGCGCGGTGCGCAGGGTTTCGGGGTGAATGGTTCCCGAGAGCCGGGCCACCGGCAGGTCCCAGCGGTCGCGGACATTCCGGGCCAGTGTGACCCGCGAGGCCGGGTTGGGTATTTCATGCACCGGCCCGGTGAGGCGGAGCACCTTGTGGAAATTGTCCCGCATGAAGGCCTTGGCCTCGCGCCCCCAGCGCCGGAGATCAGGCGGCAGGCAGGCTTTCCAGAACAGGATTGGCGGCAGCACGAAATCGTCGGCCAGAAGGCCCCCACCGACAATGCCGGGATTGCCATGGCTGAACTGCGTGGTGCCGATGGTAACGCCGGGGCCTACCGAGCCGTGCACCTCATGGTCGAACAGGCCATAGGCCTGGGGATAGACATGGCCCTGCAGATGGCGCCCGACCTGGTCGGCATTGTTGCCGATGCCGTCCGGTTCGCGTGCCGAGGTGGAATTTAGCAGGAGCCGGGCCGTCTCGATGGCGCCGGCCGCTAGGACGACATTTCTGGCCCGGACCGACCGGACCGCGTGGTCCGGCGCGGCAAAGCTGACCCCCACGACCCGGCCTGCCGGATCGGTGTCGATATGGGTCACCACGACCCCGGTCACCAGTTCACAGCGCCCGGTGGCGCGGGCACGGGCGATGAAGGTGTTGTGCGACCCGTTCTTGGCGTCGCTCGGGCAGGGAAAGCCGACGCAGGAGCCGCAGCCAATGCAGGCGCCGCGACCATCATGGGGCACGCTGTTGATGGCCAATGGCGGGGCAAGGGTTGAAATGCCAAGGGAAGCAGCGCCCCGTGCCAGCGTCGCGGTCTGAGGGGCCGGGGGCAAGGGCGGCATGGCATAGGGGCGGCGCGGGGCGCCTTCGTGGCTGTGGCGCGTGGCGTCGCCGGCAACGCCCAGTTCGGCCTCGACCCGGTTGTACCACGGGGCCAGCTCGATGTGGTCGATGGGCCAGTCGACGAGCGACGAGCCCTCGGGCACGCCATAGAGGCTGGCCATGCGGAAGTCGTCGCGGTGGAAGCGCCAGGCCATGGCGCCATAGAGCGTGGTGCCGCTGCCGACGGCAGCCGCCAGATTGTGGTAGCCGGGCGCATGGGGCGCGACGATATGTTCCACACCGCCGCTGTCCACGAAGACGCGTGGATTTCCCTCAAGGTCCGGCCCTGTGTTGTGGCCGTAGAGCGAGAGCCGATGATTGCGCAGGTGATCGCGGTGACCGCTGTCGGCATAGCTGCGCTCGACGCCGCGTTCGAGCAGCAGCACATGGTGTCCGGCCTCGGCCAGCACGGCTGCGGCGACACCGCCGCCCGCGTCGGCGCCGATAATTATGGTGTCATAGTCACGCGTCCCCGAATGGTGTCGTGGCGCCGGTGCAGGCTGCGCGGGCGGGCCGGACGGGCCTTCTGGCAGGCCGTGGCGATAGCCCAGCATGGCCCAGGAGATGGCGTCGGGATTGCCGCCATTATCGGGATCGGCATAAACCCCCTCGGCGACCAGTTCGGCAAGGCGGATGAACCAGGGCTCGTTCTCGTGCCGGGTGAGGGCCGCATCCTGATCGTCCGGGCTCAGTTCGGCAAAGCCCAGGCCGGCCAGTACGTCCAACGCCGCGTCGATACTGTCGCGGTCCGAGGGGTGCGTTGCCAGGTGGCGATCGAGATAGGTCAGGGCACCAAAGGCGTTGCCGTCGCCATCTCTGGTGTCGGCAGGAAACAGCCGCGCCACCACGGCCCTCAACAACGGTCCGTGCTCGGCCATGCCTTGTCTGTCCACCTGGATCGATCTTGCGGTTCCTGGCACATTGAGCACTGGCGCGGGCCAAAGGTCCAGAGGTTACAAAAAGGGCCGGTGTCTTCTGACACCGGCCCTTTGGACTGGCAGAGGTGGCGATCTGCGGACCGGATCAGTTGAAGCGGTAGCGGACGGAGCCGCGCACTTCGTGCACCCAGTTGTTGTCGAGCGTATAGGGGTGGGTCGCGGCATCGTTCTGGATGCGGTTGATGTAGAGGGCGCGGTAGCCGATATCGGCAACCACCTGGCCGAAGTCATAGCCCACACCAACCATGCCCGCAGCGGCAAAGCTCGTGTTCTGGTCGCGGGTATCGGGCAAGGCCGACCCGCTGGTGACAAAGTCATTGAAGGCAAGGCCTGCGCCCGCGCCGACATAGCCGAACATGCCGCCAGCGGCACCATAGCTGTCACCGGCGAGCGGGAAGTCGTAATAGGCATTGGCCAGAACGACAGTAGAGCGCAGAGACAATTTGTGGTCGCCTACGGTGAGAACAGCACCACCTGAGCCATCGTCAATGTAGGCGGTCATGTTTTCGTTTGCGAGATAGTCGACGGTGGCGTCAACACGCAGGCCATTGCCGAATTCGTAACCGGCACCGGCGCCGACCGAATAACCATAGCCGAATTCGGTAATGGCGAAGGTCTTGTCGGCCGACTGGGCATCCGGATGATTGACATAGGGCGTCCACATCAGGTTCAGCGCCGCGCTGCCGCGCAGGTAGAACGAGCCGGAATAGCCATAGTCGACATCGGGGATTTCGATGACAGGCGGGTAATAGGGCAGGTCCGCAGCCAGGGCTTGCCCGGCAATCATGGTCGCTCCTGCGACCAGCATTGCGGCGGTGAGGTTGCGCATAATGAAGTTCCTTTGGTTGCCACGACACCAAGTCGATTGCGACCAATATCAGGCAAACTTCTTAAAGCGCGCTTAACCTAAAAATTTAACCCTAACCGCCAGTCAATCACAATGGTTTACAGAATGTTTCTGCGACCATCTGTGATTTTACTTTTCTCAATACTTGCGGCGCTGCCTCAGGCGACCTGGCGGATGGCCGCCTCGATCTGTCCCACCACGGTTTCCACCAGCATGGCGTCATCGGCTTCGCCCATGACGCGGATCACCGGTTCGGTGCCCGAGGCGCGCACCACAAGGCGCCCGCCATTGCCCAGCAGCGCCTGGCCATCCTGGATGGCCTGGATGACCTGCTTGTGCTCGAGCGGCTTGCCGGCCTTGAATTTCACGCTGCGCAGCAGCTGCGGCACCTTTTCGAAGCGCGCGCAGATTTCGGAAACTGGCCGTTCCATCTGCTTGAGCACGGCCAGCAATTGCAGCGCCGCCACCAGCCCGTCGCCGGTGGTGGTAAAATCGGAGAGGATGATGTGGCCCGATTGCTCGCCGCCGACATTGAAGCCCTTGTTGCGCATGGCCTCGAGCACATAGCGGTCGCCGACCTGGGTGCGTTCGAGCGTCAGGCCCAGCTTGGTGAGGTGCCGTTCGAGCCCCAGATTGGACATGACGGTGGCCACGATGCCGCCGCCCACCAGCATCTGCCGTTCCAGCCAGCTTTCGGCGATCACGGCCATGAACTGGTCGCCATCGACCACATGGCCCTTTTCATCGACAATGATGACGCGGTCCGCATCGCCATCGAGTGCGATGCCGATATCGGCGCGCACTTCCTTGACCTTGGCGGCCACCGCTTCAGGGGCGGTGGAGCCGACCTTGTGGTTGATGTTGAAGCCATCGGGCTCGGCCCCGATGGTGAAGACTTCCGCGCCCAGCTCCCACAGCGCGATGGGGGCGACCTTGTAGGCGGCGCCATTGGCGCAGTCGAGCACGACGCGCAGGCCGCTGAGGTCGATGTTCCGGGGCAGGGTGCGCTTGGCATATTCGATATAGCGGGTGCGCGCTTCCTCGTCGCGATGGGCCCGGCCGATATCGCGGCCCCTGGCGAGGTAGCGGGTCATGTCGCTGTCGATCAGCTTTTCGATCTGCAGCTCGATCTCGTCGGAGAGCTTGTAGCCGTCGGGCCGGAACAGCTTGATGCCGTTGTCGTCATAGGGATTGTGCGAGGCGGAGATCATGACCCCCAGATCGGCGCGCAGCGAGCGGGTCAGCATGGCCACGGCCGGCGTCGGCATGGGGCCGAGCAGATAGACATCCATGCCCACGGCGGTGAAGCCTGCGGTCAGGGCCTGCTCGATCATATAGCCCGAGCGGCGGGTGTCCTTGCCGATGACGACGCGATTGCGATGATCGCCGCGCACGAATTTGGTGCCGGCCGCCATGCCCACCTTGAGCGCCAGTTCCGGGGTCAGCTTGTCACCATTGGCAAGGCCACGAATGCCGTCAGTGCCGAAATATTTGCGGGCCATGGCCTGTCCTCCGACTCACTGGTCTTGTCTGTCTAATACCACTTTGGGGCCCTTTAGCGGAGAGTCCAGCAAAGCGAAAGGGCCGCCCGGAGGCGACCCTCGATCGTGATTGGTGGGGGCGATCAGCTGCCCGGCTGCGGCTCCATGCCCGGCTCGGGCGGGGAGTCGGGGCGCTTCTTGCCCGGCTTGCCGGCCGAGGGCACACCCGACGCCTTGGGTGCGGCTGGGCCGCTGTCGTCGGGCCGGACGGGCTGCTTGCCATCCATCAGGGCGCGCAGCTCGTCGCCGGTCAGGGTCTCGTATTCGAGCAGGGCCTGGGCAATGGCTTCCCACTGGTCGTGATAGGTGGTCAGGATATGGCGGGCAGAAGCTTCGCCATCCTCGATCAGCTTGCGCACTTCCTGGTCGATGATGCGGGCCGTGTCGTCCGACATGTGCTGGCTCTGCGTCACCGAATGGCCCAGGAACACTTCCTGGTCGTTCGACTTATAGCGCACGCGCCCGAGCTTTTCGCTCATGCCCCATTCCATCACCATGGACCGGGCCAGATTGGTCGCCATCTGGATGTCGCCCGAAGCGCCGGAGGTCACTTTTTCCGGGCCGAACTTGATGATCTCGGCCTCGCGGCCGCCGAACAGCATGGTCAGCCGCGCCAGCGCCTTCTCGCGGGAGAAGGAATAGCTGTCGGTCTCGGGCAGGGTCATCACCATGCCCAGCGCACGGCCGCGCGGGATGATGGTGGCCTTGTGGATCGGGTCGATGCCGGCAACCTTCAAAGCGATGATGGCATGGCCGGCCTCGTGATAGGCGGTGAGCTTCTTCTCGTCATCGGTCATGGCCATGGTGCGGCGCTCGGCGCCCATCATGATCTTGTCCTTGGCGTCCTCGAATTCCTGGTGGGTGACGAAGCGCTTGTTCTTGCGCGCCGCCATCAGGGCCGCCTCGTTGACGAGGTTCATCAGGTCTGCGCCCGAGAAACCGGGCGTACCGCGGGCGAGCACCTTCAAGTCGACGTCGGGGGCCAGCGGCACCTTGCGGACATGGACCTTGAGCACCTTTTCGCGGCCCGAGACGTCCGGGTTCGGCACCACGACCTGGCGGTCGAAACGGCCGGGACGCAGCAGCGCGGGATCGAGCACGTCGGGGCGGTTGGTCGCGGCGATCAGGATGATGCCTTCATTGGCCTCGAACCCGTCCATCTCGACGAGGAGCTGGTTGAGGGTCTGTTCGCGTTCGTCATTGCCGCCGCCCAGACCGGCGCCACGCTGGCGGCCGACGGCGTCGATTTCGTCGATGAAGATGATGCAGGGCGCATTCTTCTTGGCCTGTTCGAACATGTCGCGGACGCGAGACGCGCCGACACCGACGAACATTTCCACGAAGTCGGAACCGGAAATGGTGAAGAAGGGCACATTGGCTTCGCCGGCCACCGAGCGGGCCAGCAGCGTCTTACCGGTACCCGGAGGGCCGACCAGCAGCACGCCACGCGGGATACGGCCGCCCAGGCGCTGGAACTTGCCGGGATCGCGCAGGAATTCGACGATTTCCTCGAGATCCTGCTTGGCTTCATCGACGCCGGCGACGTCTTCGAAGGTCACCTTGCCCTGGGTTTCTGTAAGAAGCTTGGCGCGCGACTTGCCAAAGCCCATGGCGCCGCCGCGACCACCGCCTTGCATCTGGCGGATGAAGAAGAACCACACGCCGATGATGACGAGGAAGGGCAGCCAGCTCGAGAGCAGGATGGACCAGAACGGGCTCGATTCCGGCGCGCGGGCCGTGATGCTGACATCACGATCTTCCAGGCGGCTGACGATGTCGGCGCCCTGCGGGATGATCGTCTCGAAGCGCGAGCCGTCATTGAGCTGGCCGGAGACCACATCGTCGGTGATGGTGACAGCGGAAACACGTCCGGAGTCGACGTCGGTCACGAACTGGCTGTAGCTCTTCTCGGCCACGGACAGCGTCCGCGTCGAGGACTGGAAGACCTGGAACAGGCCCATCAGCATGAAGAGGATGACCAGCCAGATGGCGAAGTTGCGGAAATTTCCGTTCATCAAATCCTGTCCCGGAGAGGCCGGCGCACGGGGCGCGCCGGTATTGGGGCGAATGTAAGACCCCCAATGGGGCGTTACAAGGGCAAGACCTCGGCGTTTCGGGCCTTCCCGTCCAGTCATATTGTCGCGATGCGGTTAATACGCGGTGGCGAGGGAAAGGATGCATCGGCAGCGGGGTGAGGACAACTTGTGGGTCCGTGATGGTCGCCTCGTGGTTCGAGGCTTCGCTTCGCTGCGCGCCTCGCCATGAGGCTCGACAGAGATACGCGCAACAAATCCGTCAGGAGCCCTCATCCTGAGGTGCCGCGCAGCGGCCTCGAAGGGCGAGGGCGGCCATCCCCGCTTCCGATAGTCCCGCAATCCACCCGATCTCCCAAAACAAAGCGCCCCGGCTCATCACCGGGGCGTTTTTAATCCTTGGTCAGGGCCGATCAAGCCCCCGCCGCTTCCTTGACCGCGTCCTGCACCTTCTCGAACGCCCGCACTTCGATCTGGCGGATGCGCTCGCGGCTGACGTCATATTGCTGGGCCAGTTCTTCGAGCGTGGCCGGATTGTCCTGCAGGCGGCGGGCCTGGAAGATGGCGCGCTCGCGTTCGTTGAGCACGTTCATCGCCTTGTTGAGCATGCCCATGCGCTCGTCGAATTCCTCGCTCTCGCCCAGGGTGGTTTCCTGGTCCGGCGTGTCATCGACCAGCCAGTCCTGCCATTCGGACGAGCCTTCATCGGCCCGCATGGGCGAATTGAGCGAGGCGTCGCCGGAGAGGCGCGAATTCATCTGCACCACTTCATCCTCGGTCACATTGAGGGTGGTGGCGATCTGCTTGATCTGGTCGGGATGCAATGCGCCATCCTCGAGCGCGGCGATCTGGCCCTTCACCTTCCTGAGGTTGAAGAACAGGCGCTTCTGGGCGGCGGTGGTGCCAATCTTGACCAGGCTCCAGGAGCGCAGCACATATTCCTGGATGGCGGCGCGGATCCACCACATGGCATAGGTTGCCAGGCGGAAGCCCTTTTCCGGCTCGAAGCGCTTGACCGCGTGCATCAGGCCCACATTGCCTTCCGAGATGACCTCGGAAATGGGCAGGCCATAGCCGCGATAGCCCATGGCGATCTTGGCGACGAGCCGCAGATGGCTGGTGATCAGCTTCTGGGCCGCGCCGGGATCGGCATGTTCCTTGTAACGCTTGGCCAGCATGTATTCTTCATCCGCTTCCAGCATGGGAAACTTGCGGATTTCCTGAAGATAACGGCTGAGGCCACCCTCGGACGAGAGGACCGGCAGATTGGTCTGGGCCATGGACGCACCCCCTTTACGGCATCCCCCGCTGTTCCGCGGGCGGAAATCCGGTCGCCGTCCAATAAGGCACAACGACCGATGTGAGGATAATATAAGTTGCAGTTTGGCGATTTTAAGGGGCCAAGCAGGAACAAACGTTACAAATTGGAAAGCGTTCCCGCGGGCCTTTCGCTATTCATCGGCATAATACGATAAAAGCGTTCCGGGTTCAAACACATTGATGTGACGAGGGCCTAGGCAGGCTGTTGCAGCCCGATTAGGGTCAGCCCCATGTCCGATATCGTCATCCTTCCCGTCCCGCCTTTCTCCCTCCTCTGCAACGCTGCCTTTGCGCTGCGGCGCGAGGTGTTCGTGTGGGAGCAGAAGGTGCCTGAGGCTGAAGAGCACGACAATTACGATATGACAGCCACCCATTTCGTCGCCATTGGCGAGGGCGAGGTGGTGGGCACGCTGCGCCTCATCGACCTGCCCGAGCATGTCAAGATCGGCCGGGTGGCGGTGCGGCAGGCGTTTCGGGGCCGGGGCATTGCCCGCAGGATGATCGCCGCGGCCATGGCGCATGCGCGTCAGGCGGGGCGCGACCGCTTCTATCTGACTGCGCAGTCCGACAAGCTCGGCTTCTACGAAAGCCTGGGCTTCGTCGCCTTCGGGCCGGAATTCATCGATGGCGGCATGCCGCACAGGGCCATGCGCGACTATGACCGGGACAGCGCGGTTCTTGTGGATTAGCAATGCGTTAACGCATTAACTCGGGCCGGGCTGGTCGGCCCACAGGCTTGCGCTATTGTGGGCTTGTCAGCCCTCATGCGCGCCCCATGCCGCGCCGCCGGGGGCAGTACTTTCGCCCGCCTTGCCCGCAGACAGGGCGGGTCGACAATAACATAACCCGTTAACGGGAGGCGGAGAGAGCCGGCGCTGAGCCCATCAGCGGCCGGCTTTTTCTTTGGCTTCAGCCTCTGCCGAAAAAAGCTGCGGAACGTCTCGCGCATTGCCTGCGTTGACGAGGCATCAATGGGCCGTGCGGCGCGCTACCGGCAAGTTTTGCACCGCACGGCCCTGTTCACCGCAACGATGAACCCTTGGAGCCTACTATGATCCGCACGCTTCTTACTAGCTCGGCCATCGCCCTGGTGCTTGGCACGGCCGCCATCGCCCAGACCACCACCAACGAAATGGCCCCCGCCAACGAAATGGCACCGGCCAATGAGATGGCCCCCGCCAACGAGATGGCACCGGCTGACGATGCAATGGCGCCCGCCGATGATGCCATGGCCCCGGCCGACGATGCCGCAACGCCGGCTGACCACGGCGCCATGGACACCATGGAAGCCCGTGAACCCTGGGATATGTCGGCTGGCTACGTGGCTGGCGACGGCGATGCCCTTGTGTCCAACGTTCTGGGCGCCACGATCTTCTCAAGCGGCGCCGATGACGCCGAAGAGATCGGTACCGTCAATGATCTGGTGATCTCGGCCAATGGCGAAATTCATGCCGTGGTGATCGGCGTGGGTGGCTTCCTTGGCATCGGCGAGAAGAATGTGGCCGTCGATTTCGCCGAGCTTGAGCACACCACCGCCGCTGACGGCTCCGAGCGCTGGGTGCTGGCGACCACTGCCGACGCCCTCAATGCCGCTCCCGACTTTGTCTGGGACAATTATGAGGACGGTGCTGCCACCGATCCGGCCATGACCCCGGCCGACCCGGCAATGGCCCCGGCTGACCCGGCAACGGCGCCTGCCGATCCGGCCATGGCCCCGGCCGAGCCTGCCGCTGAAAACACCATGGCCCCGGCGGACGATACCGCCATGCAGGGCGATACGATGCAGCGTGAAGGCTATGCTGCCGTCGAGCGCGAAGCGCTGACGGCCGAAAACCTCACCGGTGCCGTTGTTGTCGGCCCGGATGGCGAGGACATTGCCGAAGTCGGTGACATCCTGCTGACCGAAGATGGCCAGGTCGATGCCATGCTGATCGATTTCGGCGGCTTCCTGGGTATCGGCCAGAAGCGCGTGGCGGTCTCGCTCGACAATCTCGAGTTCGCCGCCAACGACAATGGCGACCTGCTGATCTACAGCGACTTCACCCGCGAGCAGCTCGAAGCCCAGCCGGAATATGACGAGGCAACCTATGCCGACGATCCGGCCCAGCGCGCTACCGACATGTAAGGGACGCACTGGCCCAAATACGAAAGGCCCGCTTCGGCGGGCCTTTTTTCATCAGCGTTCGCCTGCGATTAAAGCCACCCAATCGCCATGACGAAGAGGCCAAATGCGATGAAGCCCAGGGTATAAATCAGGGCTTTTGCCGTGGTGAACGCGCTGCGCACATCCGCACCAGTCGGCACGCCCTTGATACCGGGCAAGACTAGGTTCGACAGCCCAGCGACAATGCCGACCAGTCCCATTGCCAAGAGAACCGAGGGCTTAAATGCTTGTTCCGCGCCGTGAACAACCCAAACTGATACGAAGATCGCGACGAAGCATCCGAAGATGCTGATCAATTGCTCCTTGAGCGCTTCTATGGGCACACCCAGCTCCGCGTCGACGGGTTACTGCCGCCGATAGCGCAGGCGGGCGACTTCGTCGTAGGCGTCCTGCTCCTGCTTGTTCTGCTCGTCCCGTTCGCGCTGGTGTTCGCGCTGATCAAGCAGTTCGACCTTTTTGAGATCCTCAAGCGCCTCGGCCAGGGCATCCTGGGCCGCTTCCAGCTTGCTCTTCATGTCGTTGGCCGAGGCCAGCAGATTGTCGCGCCGGGTGAGCGCGGCCTTGGCAAAGGTGGAATAGGCGAAATGGGCGACGTCGGAAATGCCGGTCTTGGTATGCTCGATCTCGATCTGCTGGTCGAGTTCGGACGCCATGCGCTCGAAGTCAGCAACCATCATCTCGATCTGCGCAACCTGACGGCGCTTCTCGTCCACCTGGAACTTTTTGAGCCGGATGAGGCTCTCGCTGCGCGATTTCAAGACCTGTACTCCTTACACATCAAGTCAGTTCCGGAGCGACCCATACGCAGGCGGGCCGCCCCATCAGTCCCGCGCATCGGCCTCGACGATCAGTCCGGCGAGCATGGCATAGCCCTCGGCGATCGTCGTCGTCTCATCCCTTTGCTGGCCCAGAAACGCCTCCAGCTTGGGGAAGATGGCGATAGCGCGGTCCACGTTCGGATCTGACCCTTTCCGGTAAGCCCCCAGCCGGATCAGCTCCTCCATGTCCGAAAAGATGGACATGAGTTCCCGCGCCCGCGACAGGGTGGGCCGAACCTCTTCGGGCACACAACCTGGCATGGTCCGCGAGATGGACCGGAGCACATTGACGGCCGGGTAGCGTCCCCGCTCGGCAATGCCGCGCTCCATTACGATGTGACCATCGAGAATGCCGCGCACGGCATCCGCAATGGGCTCATTGTGATCATCACCTTCCACCAAAACGGTAAACAGTCCGGTAATGGAACCCGAATTCGGCGTGCCCGGTCCGGCGCGTTCCAGAAGCCGCGGCAGTTCGGTAAAGACAGTGGGCGGGTAGCCCTTGGCCGTGGGGGGCTCGCCAATGGCAAGGCCGATCTCGCGCTGGGCCATGGCAAAGCGGGTGAGGCTATCCATCATGCACAGCACGCGCTTGCCCTGGTCGCGGAAAAATTCCGAGATCGCCATGGAGATATAGGCAGCCTGGCGCCGCATCAGCGCGGCCTCGTCGCTGGTTGCCACCACCACGACGGCGCGAGCCAGGCCTTCCTCGCCCAGATATTCCTGGATGAACTCGTGCACCTCGCGGCCGCGCTCGCCGATCAGCCCGATGACGGAGACATCGACATCGGTATTGCGGGCCAGCATCGACATCAGCACCGACTTGCCCACGCCCGAGCCGGCAAAGATGCCCATGCGCTGGCCTTCGCACATGGTGGTGAAGGTGTTGAGACACCGCACCCCGAGTTCGATCGGCTCGCCGACGCGGGTGCGGTCATGGGCGGCCAGCGGCGACTGGCGCAGAGGATAGGCGTCGGCGCCGCGGGGCAGGGGCCCGAGGCCATCGATGGGTTCGCCATTGGCATTGATCACCCGGCCCAGCCAGCCTTCGGAGGGATTGACCGAGCCGTCATGGCGGCGGAACACCGCCTTGCAGCCCAGCCGCACGCCGCCCAGTTCGCCAAAGGGCAGGCACAGGGCATGGCCGTCGCGGAAGCCGATGATCTCGGCGGCGAGATGATTGCCGTCGGTGGCCTCGATGATCACGCGTCCGCCGACGCGCAATTCGCGCACGGGCCCCACAATCTCGACGAGCAGGCCCTGGACGGATTTGACCCGGCCGAACACTTCCACGTCGTCGATGGCCTCTATGGCCGAGATCAGCGCCTTGATGCTCATCGTGTGTTCATAGGCCATTCATTAACGGGAGCCTGGAGGGCGCCGGGTGCCACAATTATGGTTTCCGGGGAGCCTCGAATCGTGCGCCGTGACGAATCAGAGCGTAACCGATCATTAACGCAAAAGCGCTATTGGCAGTGATGATAGGCGAAATGCGCCTCGCGCCACGATTGTGGCAAAACCACCCCCAAACGCCCCAATTGCTTGAGTCCCAAGAGTCTCTTGGAACCCTTTCTTAATGTAGTACCTTAAGATTTTTTAATGGCATTTTAGCTTGTTTTTCAAGCACTTAAGATAAAGTTGTACTAACGCGCTTTGCGTATTGCGGATCAGAATTAAACTTTGTTAACTAGTTGGGCTTAGGCTTCAGTCATATCCAGTAGGGTTGGAGCGGGAAGGGCAATATGGCCTTGCCTCCCGCGGGTTCCAGCAGGAACGAATGACAAGGGGAATATAATGCGGGTACTCCTTATTGAGGACGACAGCGCTACGGCGCAGAGCATCGAATTGATGCTGAAGTCCGAAAGTTTCAACGTCTATACCACCGATCTCGGTGAAGAAGGCGTCGATCTCGGTAAGCTCTATGACTACGATATTATTCTGCTGGACTTGAACCTGCCCGATATGAGCGGTTACGAAGTCTTGCGCACCCTGCGCGTTGCCAAGGTGCAGACGCCAATTCTCATCCTCTCCGGCCTGGCCGGCATCGAGGACAAGGTTCGCGGTCTCGGCTTCGGTGCCGATGACTACATGACCAAGCCGTTCCACAAGGACGAACTCGTGGCCCGCATCCACGCCATCGTCCGCCGGTCCAAGGGCCATGCCCAGTCGGTCATCTCGACCGGCGACCTGATGGTCAACCTCGACACCAAGACCGTCGAAGTGCAGGGCCAGCGCGTGCATCTGACCGGCAAGGAATACCAGATGCTGGAGCTGCTTTCGCTCCGCAAGGGCACCACGCTCACCAAGGAAATGTTCCTCAACCACCTTTATGGCGGCATGGACGAGCCCGAGCTGAAGATCATCGACGTCTTCATCTGCAAGCTCAGGAAGAAGCTTTCCGTTGCCACCGGCGGCAAGAACTATATCGAGACCGTCTGGGGTCGCGGCTATGTGCTGCGCGAGCCCGACGAGAACGAAGCCTATAGCGAAAACGTCGCCTGATCTCCCGGCATCTGCTGGACGGAACAACCCCGCGCCCCAAGCGCGGGGTTTTGCTTGTTGAGGCACGTAGTGCCGGCCGGCGATGCTGGGTGCTGGAAACCATTCTCGAAAAGCTTCGATGCATGTCGAACCGTTTGGCGGCCGCTCGTCACCATGACGAAGGCCGGTCAAAAGGGTCGGTCACGAGGAGTTTCGAAATGATCCGCAGCATTCTTCTGGCAGGCGCCCTGTTCTTCACCCCGCAAGCCTTCGCCCAGTCCCAACCTGCCGGCGCCTATGCCAGCATCAACGGCATGGAAATGTATTACGAGGTTTCCGGCAGCGGTGACCCGATCGTGGTGCTGCACGGCGCCTATATGAACATACCGGCCATGGGCGAGATCATTCCGCGCCTCGCCGAGACCCACACGGTCTACGCCGTGGAATTGCAGGGGCACGGCCGCACCAATGATATCGAGCGGCCCATTACCTATCCCCATCTCAGCGACGACGTCGCCAGGTTCATGGAGGCCGTGGGGCTCGAGAAAGCCGACGTGCTGGGGTATTCCATGGGGGCGGCGGCCGGACTGAAGCTGGCAATCGATCATCCCGACAAGGTCGACCAGCTGGTGGCCATCTCCGTCGCCTATTCCATGGATGGCATGCAACCCGAATATCACGCCATGGTGCCCACCATGGCGCCAGAAATGTTCATCGGCACGCCGATGGAAGATGCCTGGAAACAATATGCGCCCGATCCCACGGCCTTCCGGCCCTTTGTGGAGCGCATGATCGCGCTGGAACACGAGCCGATGGACTGGGAGGCCGAGGTGCGGGCGCTGAAAACGCCCGTGCTGCTGATCGGCGGCGACGCGGATGTGACCACGCTCGAGCATATGGTGGCCATGTTCCGCTTGCTGGGCGGCGGCGCCATGGGCGATATGGGCAACCCCTTGCCCGCCTCGCGGCTTGCCATTCTGCCCGCCAGTTCACACACCTCGCTCATCGATCAGGTCGACCTGCTCGAGGGGTTCATCGCGCCTTTCCTGGCTGGCGAAGTGCCCCGGGGCATGTTCGAGTGACGAATGCGCATTGGGGAACGGCGAAGTTCGCCTTTCCCCTTGACCTCGTGGCCACGGCATTGATGCTCGTCCCCATCAGATTTACGCTGCGTCGTGGGGAGACTGGGTGCCATGAGCGAAGCCGCAACACAGGCGCGGCGGGAGACCGATCGCGCCATCGCCACCGTCTGGCGCCTGGAGCAGGCACGGCTGATTGCCGGTCTGACGCGGATGGTTCGCGACATCTCGCTGGCCGAGGAACTGGCCCAGGAGGCGCTGATGGCAGCGCTGCGCAGCTGGCCGGAGGCCGGCGTGCCGCGCAATCCCGGCGCTTGGCTGATGCAGGCCGCCAAACGCAAGGCCATCGACCATTTCCGACATCGCAAGATGGCCACCGGCAAGCTTGAGGCGCTGGGCCGCGATATGGATGAAGCCGCGCCCGACACCGAGACGGCCCTGCACGAGCAATTGGACGATGATGTGGGGGACGATCTGCTGCGGCTGATATTTACCTCGTGCCATCCCGTGCTGCCCCCGGAGAGCCGGGTGGCGCTGACATTGCGGCTGATTGGTGGGCTGACCACGGAGGAAATTGCGCGGGCGTTCCTGGCCAATGACACGACCATCGGACAGCGCATCGTGCGCGCCAAGCGGACCATCGCCGAGGCCGGAGTACCGTTCGAGGTCCCGCGCGGCGCCGACCGCGAAGAGCGCGTCGCCTCGGTACTGGGTGTTCTCTACCTGATCTTCAACGAGGGTTACTCGGCTACCGCCGGTGCGGACTGGATGCGCCCGCAATTGTGCGAGGAGGCGATGCGGATGGGGCGCACACTTGCCTCGCTTATGCCCGAGGAGCCCGAAGTCCATGGGCTGCTGGCTTTGATGGAGCTGCAGCATTCACGCGCCAAGGCCCGCACCAATGCTGCTGGCGAGCCGGTGCTGCTGCCCGACCAGAACCGGGCCCTGTGGGATCAGATGATGATCCGGCGCGGGCTGGAGGGGCTGACGCGCGCGCAGCGCCTGGGCGGTATTGCCGGGCCCTACAGCCTACAGGCGGCCATTGCGGCCTGTCACGCCCGCGCCCGCCGGGCCGAGGAAACCGACTGGGGACAGATCGCCGCGCTCTATGGGCTCCTCAACCAGGTGACACCGTCGCCGGTCATAGAGCTCAACCGCGCCGTGGCCGTGTCCATGGCGCAGGGGCCGGAGGCGGCCTTGCCGCTCGTCGATGCTCTCAAGGCGTCATCGGTGCTGGAAAGCTACCATTTGCTCTATGGCGTCAGGGGCGACCTGTTGCGCAAGCTGGGGCGCCATGAGGAGGCCAATGACGAATTCCGCAGGGCGGCAGGCCTCACCCGCAATGCACGGGAAAAGGCGTTTTTGCTGAACCGTGCGGAAGCGGGGGTGTGAGTATGCGCGTAACGTTGGAAGACATTCGAGCGAAGTTCGATGCACTATGCGGTGAACACGAATCCCGCGAAGAGATTGAGAGATTTGCCTGGGACGCAATGAAGGCAAATGATCGGAATGAACTGGAATGTGACCCGGCCGCGTCGCAAGAAATCTGGAATGCTATAGTTTATCTCAGTGGCGTTGCCCTACGAACTGACCCTGAAACTTACTTGCACAGCGTGGAGGATTTCCGGCAGGAGCGGACCAGGTTTGAGACCTAGGTCCATATCATAGTCGGGTTGAAGTTCAGGCGGCCGCGGCCTTGTCCTGAAACTTGGATTCGAGAACATTGCGGTCGAACGGCTTCATCATGTAGTCGTCGGCCCCGGATTTGAGGGCCAGGGCGATGGCGCCAACGTCGTTTTCGACCGTGCAATAGATGACGCGCGGCTTCTCGCCGCCGACATAGGCGCGCAGCAGCTTGAGAAACTCCAGTCCGCTCATGATCGGCATGTTCCAGTCGAGCAGGATGGCGTCAGGCATTTCCTGGCGGCACTTGTCGATCGCTTCCTGGCCATCCTCGGCCTCGTCCACGATATAGTCGAGATCTTCCAGGATGCGACGCGCCACTTTGCGCACCACGCTGGAATCATCGACGATAAGGCAGCTGCGCATGAGTTGGCCCTGGGACAGGAGAGACGCTGTCCAGACTATGCCGTCCAATAGGTTGGCGAATGGTTAGCGCGCCGCGGTCAATTGCCGCCATGGGCGGCAAAAGCATACGGAAATATCACATGGTTACAGCAGTTTAGGCCTGTGCTGCCGCGGCTTGGCCGGTCTTGGGCGTGGCGGTGAAGAAGAACATGTCGTTCTCCAGGCCGATATTGAGCTCCATGTCGGTCATGCGCGCCAGCAGGCCCGTATAGAAGGGCTGGATGCCCCGGGCGTCGACCGAACCTTCCTCGGGCATGCCCGAGAGCAGGCCGGCGGAGCCGGAGGGCACCAGGGTTTTCTGGCGCTTTTCTGGATCGCTTTTCGAGGTGAACTCGAACTTTTCTTCGCCGGCGGGCCCGCTGATCGACGCGCTGACCGAGCCGCCGCGGGGCACCGAGCCGGCCGCGATCAGCAGCATGTTCATGAACAGCTTGGCCTTGTGCTTGGGCAGAAGGATCAGCGGCACGTTCCACTCGAGGTCGGCCTTTTCGATCTCGAACAGGATGCGGGCGACCCGTTCGCATTCGCGCGTGTCGATATCGGTGCCTGCTGTGGAGGAGGCGCCATAGGCCAGGCGGGCGAATTCGAGCTTGGCGCGGCTCTGCCTGGCGGCGCTGGCGATCAGGTCGCGGGCGCCTTCGGCCATTTCGCCCTGGTTGGGATCGGAAAGGACTTCAAGTCCGTTGCCGATAGCACCGATCGGATTGATGAGATCGTGGCAGACCCGCGAGCACAACATGGCGGCGAGGTCGGTTGCCTTGAGCTCGATGATATCCATGGTGCGGGTCTCCATAGGCGCCGTGCGCGGAAAAGGCGAGAATCAGTTAGGCGACATTAATGCGCCCAGTCGGCGTGCACTACCGGGTCGAGAGCGTTTTGGACAGAACCTGCCAATGCTCTTCGCCCCTGATGGCGGCGGCGTCGGGTGCCAGCAGGAAGGCCTCGCGGTTCGAGGCGGAATAGAAGAGGTAAAGCCGCTGCTTGAAGACGGTGTAGATCGAGGGATCGGAGTCGGAGACAAAGCCGCGCGACATGCTCATGGCGCCATGCCCGCCATAGCGCGGCGCGTAGATGTCGGGGTTGCGGCGGAAGACTTCGAGATTGGCGGCATTGGAGAATTGGAACGGCGCCCCCATCCAGATGAACTCATAGTCGGGTCGACCGGGCAGGGGCGTGTTTTCGGTGAAATAGGAGACCGGATCCATGCCGCCCATGGCCAGGCCCGTCAGCGGGTCGGTTTGCACATAGGTGACGATGGACTGAGCCAGGGCGGGCGTGACCATGGCCGGAACAGGCCCGAAAAGCGGCAGAACAAGGGCGATCATGGTTAAGATTTGTTTAGAGGTTTGCTTCATGATCGGCCCAAATGATCGCAACGCCAGGGTTCGAGACTAGGGCCCGAGACCTTAAGGTCTTCGTAAAGGCGGGGGATCACCACGGGAGATTTGCCATGTTCCAGCGCCTTGCCCAGCTTGCGGCCCTGATCGCCGCGCTCTTGATGTTCGGTGGGCCTGCCTATGCGCAGGGCTCGCTGAGCGACACCTTCTCGGGGGAAGAACTGGTCGACAATGGCCGGGAGTTCTTTGGCTCAGCGGCCCAGGGCCTGGCCTCGGTGGTCGAGCGCGCGGTGAGCCAATATGGCCAGCCCAATGGCTATATCCTGGGCGAGGAAGCCGGCGGCGCGTTGTTCGTGGGTGCCAAATATGGCGAGGGGACGCTCTACACACGCAATGCGGGGCAGTTCAAAATCTTCTGGCAGGGTCCCAGCATCGGCCTCGACGTCGGCGGCGACGGCTCCAAGGTGATGATGCTGGTCTACAACCTCTCCACCATCCAGGACATTCTGGGGCGCTATCCCGGCGTGGACGGTTCGGCCTATGTCATCGGCGGGGTCGGCATGACCGTCACCAAGCGCGGCAATGTCGTGGTGGTGCCAATCCGCTCGGGCGTCGGTGCGCGTCTGGGCATCAATGTGGGATATCTCAACTTCACGGCAGAGCCCACCTGGAACCCGTTCTGACCCCCAGCGCGATCAAATCCTGATATAGCCGGGGCTTGGGCTCCGGCTTTATCGTGACTGCGGCACCCAAACCCGTTAGGGTTAACCAGTGCCAAAGATGGCCTGACCCCGTCTTTGCTGCCACATACGAAGAAGAACAAGTCCCAAGGCGGCTGCGAAGGCACCGCCGGAGGCCGCATCGATGCTGATCGAGAACATCATGTATTTTGCGCTGGGCCTGCTGGTGGCGGGCCTGGTCGCGCTCATCATCATGCCCGCGGTGTGGAAGCGCGCCGTGCGCCTGACCAAGCGGCGCATCGAGGCGGCGACGCCCATTACCATGGCCGAGTTCCGCGCCGACAAGGACCAGTTGCGGGCTGAATTCGCGCTCTCGACACGCCGACTGGAAATGAATGTCGAGGCCCTGCGCAAGCGGCTGGCCGAACAGCTCAGCGATGTCAACCAGAAGCGCACCGATCTGGGGGCGCTCAAGGCCGAGCGCGAAAAGCACCTCGAGGTGGTGCGGGAACTCGAAGGCCGCGAAGTCGAGCTGCGGGCCCGCATTCTCGAACTCGAAAAGGACGGCGCCGATCTGGCGAACCGGTTGCGCAAGCGCGACAGGGAGCTCGAGACCCGTGCCGGCGAGATCGAGACCCTGCGCAATTCCTTGCGCGGAGGCCTCGCCAAGGCGACCCGCGTCGATGGCGTGGCACTGTCGGGCGATTACGAGAGTGACATCGACCAGCTGACCACGGCACTGGCCATTGAGCGCAAGCGGGCCGCCTTCCTCGAAGAACAGGCCGGCAGCCTGATCGAGCGGCTTGAGAAATCCGACCGTCGCAGCGCCGAGGCCAGCGCCGCAATTGCGCAGATGCGCGATGCCCTGGCGGGGCGCGAAGCCCAGCGCGAAGTGGATGCCGAGGAGCTGGTAGCCGCCGAAGCGCGCATCGCCAGTGCCGAGAACCGGCTCAATGCGCTTCTGGCCGAAACCAGCCAGATGGTGGAACGGAGCGAGGGCCGGGCCGACCAATTGCTGGCCGACAAGCTCTCGATGGAAGAAGAGCTCGAACGCCTGCGCGCCAAGGTCGGCGACGTGGAGGCGACGATCATGGCGGACTGGGAAAGCGAGCGGTTCGAGGAAGCCTATCTGCGTGAGAAGCTCAACGATATCGCCGCCAGTGTCAGCCGGCTGGTCTATGCGGTCGATCATGAAGCGGTGGCCAGCGCTGCCCCGGAGGAGAGCCTGTTCGACCGCGTGCAGCGCTTTGCCGATGATGGCGAAGGGGTCGAGGTGCTCCCTACCCCCGCCAATAGCCAGCGCGGCAAGGTATCGGACCGGCTGGCCGCGCTCAGGGAAATCCAGGGGCGGTAGCGGCGGAGATGCGACGCTTGCAGTCGCGCCCTCGACTCTCACTGCACCGCCCTCGGGTCAAGCCCGCCGGGCTTATTCCATCCCGATCTGGACGCTGCGCTGCAGTTCGCCGGTACCGGCGTCATAGACATTGAGCATGGTCGCGCCGCCGGCCACGAAGGTGACCTGGATGGTGCCATCGGTGTTGAGCGCGGAAATCACTTCGGCGCCCGCCGGCACCGAAACGCTTGCCGCCACTGCCGGCGGCGGGCTGTCGCGCATGACGCGATAGACAAGCGCAACCCCAATCGCCATAAAGCCCAGCAACAGAATGCCCATGGACACCGCAAACGAGCGGCGGGCTTTTCCCAGCATGACCCGGGCCTCCGGCGACAATTCGGTGTCGGCGGCGTCGGGCGTATTTGGTTCAGGATTGCTCATGGCGGATGACACCGATTTCGAGTTTGAGGGCGAGCCGTCGGGTGAGCCCGTTGAAGTTGTGGTCGATGCCGCCATGGAAGGCGGCCGGCTCGATGCCATGCTGGCAAAAGCGCATGAAGCGCTCAGCCGCAATCGCATCAAGGATCTGATCCTGGCCGGCGCGGTCAGCGTCGACGGCAGGATGATCGCCGAACCCAAATACCGGGTGAAGGCCGGCGAGACAATCGTGCTTGTCGCGCCGCCCCCCGAAGACCCCGATCCGCAGCCGGAAGACATCCCGCTCGATATCCTCTACGAGGACGAGCACCTGATCGTCATCAACAAGCCGGTTGGCATGGTGGTGCATCCGGCGCCCGGATCGCCCTCGGGCACGCTGGTCAATGCGCTGATCTTTCACTGCGGGGACAGCCTGAAGGGCATTGGCGGGGTCAAGCGGCCGGGCATCGTGCACCGGCTCGACAAGGACACGTCGGGCGTCATGGTCGCGGCCAAGACCGAGAAGGCCCACAAGCACCTCTCCGAACAGTTCGCCGATCACGGCCGCACCGGGCCGCTTCACCGGGCCTATATCGCCTATGCCTGGGGCTCGACCCAGTCCGGCATGGGCACGGTGGATGCGCCACTGGGGCGCGATCCGGGCAATCGGCTGAAACAGGCGGTGCTGCGTCACGGCCGCGAGGCGATCACCCATTATGCGGTGGAAGCCCGCTTTGGCGAGCCGGGATGGGATATCACCCGCATCCAGTGTCAGCTCGAAACCGGGCGCACGCATCAGATCCGTGTGCATATGGCCCATATCGGACATCCTCTGGTCGCCGATGCCCTCTATGCGCCCGGCTTCGCCACCAAGGTCAACAAGCTTCCGGAGGACGTTGCCAAGGCCGTGCTGGCCCTGGGGCGGCAGGCGCTGCATGCGGCCGAACTGGGTTTCGAGCATCCCGCCACCGGCGAGGAGATGATGTTCGAGGCCGAGTTGCCGGACGATCTGCAGGCGCTTGAGGACGCGTTGGCGCCTTATGACCAGGTGACTAGGGTCGGTTGAGCGCCCCATTCTGGTCGTGCGCCGGCGCCTGGTGCACGAGGTCGTTGATGTATCCCAGCTTTTCGATGACCCGGGGCGAGAGGACGAAGGGATAGGCGTCAGCCTGCCCGACGGCGCGGTTGAGATTGTTGATCAGGCTCGCCAGCGGCACCCAGTGATCGATGATCCTCTCCATCTCCGGTTCGCGGTAGGGATCAAAGGTCACCGGCGGCAGCGCCATGTGGTCGTCGCCAGTGCGGGGACGCGCCCGCATGCCGAAGGCCGCCGCCATTTCGACCGTATCGGTGATGAGCAGGAAATGGGCAAAGGTCTCGGCAAAATCCTCCCAGGGATGGGCCGTGGCATAGGCGCTGATATGGGTCTGCGGCCAGCCTTGCGGGGCGCCATTGGCATAATGGTCCTCAAGTGACCGGGCATAGTCCTGCCGCTCGTCGCCGAAGAGCGCACGGAATGTCTCCTGCGCTGACCTGCCGGCGACCATGAGGTCCCAGAAGTGATGGCCGATCTCGTGCCTGAAGTGCCCCAGAAGCGTGCGGTAGGGCTCGTTCATGCTGGTGCGGCGATATTCGCGCTCGGCGTCGTCCGCTTCGGCAAGGGCGATGGTGATGATGCCGTTGTCGTGTCCGGTCATGACGCGCTGTGGCGCTGTGGCATCTTCGGCCAGGAAGCGGAAGGCGAGGCCGTGCAGGGGGTCCTCGGCGCGGGTCCGCAGCGGCAGGTCAAGGCGGAGCAGGGAATAGAACAGGCGCTTCTTGGCTCTCTCGATGGTTTGCCAGCGCGCCAGATTGGTCGGATCGTCGATGGGCGGGATGGTCTCGTTATGGCGACACGCGGTGCAGTAGATGTCGCCGCCAGGGTTTGCGGGGATCAGCCAGTTGCAGGCGCCATGCGCGGCATTGGCGCAAAACACATAGGCATCGTCGGAAACGGCCGGGGTGCTCCATAGCCCGCCATCCTCCACCAGGGACACAAGCGCGGCCCGCTGGGGCAGATAGCCCAGTTGGTGCCCACAATGCTCGCACAGCGCATTCTCGAAATAGATCGTGTTGCCGCAATGGTCGCAGGAAAAGAGTTTCATGGGCCGCCCCTGGTTCACAGCGATAATGCGGCCGGTCACATCCGCGTTCCAGCGCAACCGAGCGGGGATGCATTGCGTTTCGCGCACAGCAAAGCCAGGAGGATGCCATGCAGACCATCGACCAGGAAAAGATCCGCGACCGGGCCTATCAGCTCTGGGATCGCGCCGGCCAGCCAGAGGGGCGCGAACAGGAGTTCTGGTACGACGCGGAAAGGGAGCTTGCAGAGGCCGACGAGGTCGACGTTTCCGACGAAACGAGCAAGGTCGATATGCCGCCGGTGGTCCCGGGACGTCTGAGTTGATGTCTCGATCGGGCCGCTGGCGGAACCGGCGCTGACGGGGCATAGTCGGGCTCCTTATGGAGACCCGAGATGAGTATGGAATTCCTCGTCACCACCCTGATCGTGGTCATTTCCCCCGGCGCCGGGGCGCTCTACACGATTGCCACGGGCCTCGGACGGGGTGGCAAGGCCAGCCTCTGGGCAGCCCTGTTCTGCACCTTTGGCATCGTGCCGCACATGCTGGCCGCCATTACCGGGCTTGCCGCCATCCTGCACACGAGCGCCCTGGCCTTCGAGCTCATCAAATATCTGGGGGTCGCCTACCTGCTCTATATGGCCTGGGCGACGCTGCGCGAGAGCGGCGCGCTGTCGGTCGAGGCAAGTCAGGACCGCAAGTCGCTTCCTTCCATGGCGGGCGAGGTGATGCTGATCAATCTGCTCAACCCGAAACTCTCCATCTTCTTTTTTGCCTTCCTGCCGCAATTCGTGCCCACGGATGGTCCGCATGCGGTGGCAAGGATGGTGGAACTCAGCGCTGTGTTCATGGCCATGACCTTCGTGGTCTTCGCGCTCTATGGATTGTTTGCCGCTGCCATTCGGGGCCAGATCATCTCGCGCCCGGCCGTATTGACCTGGATGCGTCGCAGCTTTGCGGCGGCCTTTGTGGCGCTCGGAGCGAAGCTGGCCCTTACGCAACGCTGAGCGCGGCGCCGTTCATTGCTGCCCCGACGATACCAGGTTGGCGGTCGCTGATCGGATCGTCCGGGACCAGAGATGGCGAACGAATTACGGGATTGTCGCGTTGCCCCCACAGCAACGAGAGGAGATCCCATGAGCTACCTGCGATTTGCGGCCATGATCGCAACCTCGACGGCCATCATGTATGGTCTGATGTATCTCAACACCTACCAGATCGACCACGTCTTCTACAGCCAGACGCGGCTGTGGATGGCCTTGCTGATGGGCGCAGTGATGGCTGTCATCATGCTTGGCTTCATGTGGTCCATGTACAAGAACCGCGCTGTCAATCTGGCGATCCTTGCCGGTGCCGCTGTGGTCTTCGCCGGATCGCTGTGGCTGGTCCGCAGCCAGGCGCTGGTCGGCGATCTCGACTATATGCGGGCCATGATCCCGCATCATTCGATTGCCATTCTCACCAGCACCAATGCCAATATCGTTGACCCGCGGGTGCGCGAACTGGCCGATGGCATCATCGAGGCGCAGGTGCGCGAGATTGGTGAGATGAAGGCATTGATCTCGGACCTCGAGGCCAATCCCCCGCCGGCCGATGCACCACTGCTGGCGCCGCGCGTTCCGGCCGGACAGTGAAGGCTCTAAACGCTGCCCACCGTCTTGAGGCGAATGCGCGGATGCACTTCGTTCTGGCTCATGACCACCGTTTGCGGACGGAAACGCTCGATGATGGAGCGCACGTGAGGGCGGATGGACGGGGAGGTGATCAGCACCGGCAATTCGCCCTGCTGGGCGGCGCGCTCAAAGGCCGACTGCACGGCGCCGATGAACTGCTGCAGCTTGCTGGGCGCCATGGCGAGATGCCGGTTGTCGCCGTCGCCGGCCATGGCTTCGGCAAAGTCGCGTTCCCACTGCGGCGACAGGGTCAGCAGCGGCAGGTTGCCGTCGGGCCCCAGATTGGCGGCGCAGATCTGGCGGGCCAGACGCGAGCGCACATGCTCGGTGATGGCGGCGACCGAACGGCCATTGCCGGCAATCTCGGCCACAGCCTCGAGGATGGAGGAGAGGTCGCGAATGGAAATCCGCTCGGTCAGCAGGGACTGGAGCACGCGCTGCAGCCCGGAAACGGTGATCTGGCCAGGCACCAGATCTTCCACCAGCTTTTGCTGGTCCTTGGGAAGGCCCGAGAGCAGGGATTGCACATTGGCGTAGCTCAACAGGTCCGCAACATTGGCCTTGAGGATCTCGGTCAGGTGGGTCGAGATCACCGTTGAGGGGTCAATGATCGAGAGCCCGCGCAACTCGGCTTCGTCGCGCAGGGCCGGCTCGATCCAGGTCGCCGGCAGGCCGAAGGTCGGCTCGGTGGTGTGATTGCCCGGCAGGTCGATGGGATTGCCATAGGGATCCATGACCATGAGCTGATTGGCAAAGATTTGCCCGGCACCGGCTTCGACTTCCTTGATGCGAACTTTATAGTCATTGGGCTCGAGCTGCATGTTGTCGAGAATGCGCACGGGCGGCATGACAAAGCCGAGTTCGAGCGCCAGCTGGCGCCTGAGGGCCTTGATCTGCTCGGTCAGGCGATCGGTGCCGGTCTCGTCCTCCTTGACGAGGCTGAGCAGGCCATAGCCCAGTTCGAGCTTGAGATCATCGATCTTGAGGCTGTCGGTGATCGGCGGCTCGCTTGGCTGCGGCGGCGGCGCGGCCTTGGCGACCTCCTGGGCCTTTTCCTCGATCTGGCGCACGCTCTTGGACCGGCTGGCGCGGAAAGCGGCGTAGCCGACACCGCCGGCCAGCGCCATGAACGGCACCAGCGGCATGCCGGGCAGCAGGGCCAGGGCCACCATGACGGCGGAGGACATGCCCAGGGCGCGCGGGTAACCGGTGAACTGCAGCGTCAGGGCCTTGTCGGCGGCGCCGGTCACGCCCGATTTGGACACCAGGATACCGGCCGCGGTCGAAACGATCAGTGCCGGAATCTGGCTGACGAGGCCATCGCCAATGGTGAGCAGGGTGTAGTTGTTGGCCGCTTCCTGAAAGCCCAGGCCCTGCTGCATCATGCCGATCAGCATGCCGGCAGAGACGTTGATGAAGGTGATGATGAGACCGGCAATGGCGTCGCCGCGCACGAATTTGGATGCGCCGTCCATATTGCCGAAAAAGGCGCTTTCACCTTCCAGGTCGGCACGGCGCTTCTTGGCCGTGTCCTCGTCGATCAGCCCGGCCGAGAGATCGGCGTCGATGGCCATCTGCTTGCCGGGCATCGCGTCCAGGCTAAAGCGGGCGGCGACTTCCGCGATACGGCCCGAACCCTTGGTGATGACGATGAAATTGACGATCACCAGGATGATGAAGACCACGATCCCGATGACGAAATTGCCGCGCGTGACAAAGCTGCCGAACGCCTCGATGACGTGGCCGGCCGCGCTGGTGCCTTCGTGGCCTTCCGAGAGGATGAGGCGCGTTGTCGCCAGGTTGAGGCCCAGCCGGAGCATGGTGGCGATCAGCAGCACCGTGGGGAACGACGAGAACTCCAGGGGCTTCTGGATGAACAGTGAGGTCATGAGGATCATGACCGAGAAGACGATGGAGATCGCCAGCAGCATGTCCACCAGGATGGGTGGCATGGGGACGATGAGGATGACGATCAGGCCCATCACGCCCGTGGCGAGCGCGATGTCGCCCGAGCGCAGGGTCTCGATCACCTGCTTGATGGAGGGGAGCGAGAAGCCTGGACTTTTGCCGGATGGGATATCGGTCATACGGTTTCCAGCGTCGGGGTCTTACCTCTCCCCCTGGGGGAGAGGTCGGCTTGCAAGGCAAGCCGGGTGAGGGGGCCTTGAACAGCATAGCAGGAAGGCCCCCTCACCCGCCGCTTCGCGTCGACCTCTCCCCCGAAGGGAGAGGTGAAGGCCGTCCCGGATAACATGCTAGGCCGCGCCCCGCTTTTCGCCCGGTTCGGGCACGTGCACGCCCTCGTCGGCATATTGGTTGAGCTTGTTGCGCAGCGTGCGGATCGAGATGCCGAGGATATTGGCGGCGTGGGTGCGGTTGCCCAGGGTGTGGTCGAGCGTGTCCAGGATCAGGTCGCGCTCCACATCGGCCACCGTGCGGCCGACCAGGGCGCGGCTCATGGCCTCGGCTGTCTGGGCCAGCTGGGCAGCCGGAGAGGCGGCGCGGGCCGCTTCGGAAAGCCCCATGCCGTCGGGCAGCACGATGGCGTCCGGGCCGATAAAGTCTCCCGAGGACAGCAGCACGGCGCGATGCAGGGTGTTTTCAAGCTCGCGCACATTGCCCGGCCAGGGAGCCTTCACCAGGGCGTCGCGGGCCTCTGCGGAAAGGCTGCGCGGCGGCAGGCCATTGGCCTTGGCATATTTGGCGACGAAGTGCTCTGAAAGCGCAACGATGTCGCCGGGACGCTCGCGCAGCGGCGGGAGCTTGAGATTGACGACGTTGAGGCGGAACAGCAGATCCTCGCGGAAGCTGCCCTCCCGAACCGCCTCGTTGAGGTTGCGGTTGGAGGTCGCAAGGATGCGGATGTCGACCGGCACGGGCTTGGTACCGCCGACCCGGTCGATGATCCGCTCCTGGATGGCGCGCAGCAGCTTTGCCTGCAGGCGCACATCCATTTCCGAGATTTCATCGAGCAGCAGCGTGCCGCCCGAGGCTTCCTCGAACTTGCCGATGCGGCGGGCGATGGCGCCGGTGAATGCGCCCTTCTCGTGCCCGAACAACTCGCTTTCAAGCAGGGCTTCGGGGATGGCAGCGCAGTTGACAGAGATGAAGGGCCGGCTTGCGCGCTTCGACCGGGCATGAACGTATTTGGCGATCACCTCCTTGCCGGTGCCGCTTTCGCCGGTGATGAGGATGGACGCTTCCGAGCCGGCAATCTGCTCGGCCATGCGCACAACGCGCTCCATGGCCGGATCGCGATAGAGAAAGTCTGAGCTTTCGCGCGCCACCGCGGCGATGACGGCCGCGATCAGCTCGGCATCGGGCGGCAGGGGGATGTATTCCTTGGCGCCGGCGCGGATGGCGTTGACGGCGGCGGCTGCGTTGGTCTCGACGCCGCAGGCAACAACCGGAATGGCGATGCGCTCGGCCTCCAGCCCGGCAATGAGCCCGGCAATATCCATCATCACGTCGACCAGCAGCAGGTCGGCGCCCTTGCCGGCACGCAGCGAGGCGACGGCGATCTCGATGGATGGGGCGTGGGCCACCTTGGCTCCGCCATCCATGGCCATCTTTGTCGCGGTGGAGAGCTGGCCCTCGAGGGCCCCGATGATGAGCAGGCGCATGATCGTGTCCCCCTTACTGCGGCTTGATGATTTCGGTCATGGTGACGCCGAGCCGGTCTTCGACCAGCACGATTTCGCCGCGCGCGACCAGGCGGTCATTGATGAAGATTTCAACGGCTTCCCCGACCTGGCGGTCCAGCTCGATAACCGTGCCGGTATCGAGCTTGAGCAGGTTGGAGACCGGCATCTTGGTGCGTCCGAGAACGACCGATACGCGCACGGGGACATCGAAGACCGCTTCCAGGTCGGCGGCGCTGCGCTCCATATAGCCCTCGCCGCGGCCATCGCGTTCGGGCGCATCCATCTCATCGAGGTTGAGGCCCTCGGAGGCGGTGATGTCGTCTTGAGGATCGGTCATGAACCGTTCTCCTTGTGCTGTCCGCGCGTGCGGGAAGCGAGATAGGTGGCAATCTGGCGGTCGATCTGGCGCGCGGTGTCGGCGATGTCGCGCACCAGGCCGCCATCAACCCATTCGAGCCGGCCGTCACCGAGGCGGATATCGGGGTCACCCATCACCACCAGCCGGCCGGCAAAGCCGGCATGGGCCATCTGGGCGGTGGCAACGTCGCGAATGGCGTCGGCGAGGTCGGGGTGGCAACGTATGACCAGATGCGGCACACCGGAGAGGCTGGGCAGGCATTCGGCCACCAGGGCTTCGAGCTCGGTCAGCGGAAAGCGCGCAACCAGGTGCAGGGCCAGCTTGCGCCCAACGCTCAGCGCCAGCTCCACGGCCTCCTGGTGGTGATCATTGCGGGCCTCGTCCAGGGCCGCCGACATCCTGGCGGTCTGGGTCGCCAGGCTTCCGGCAGCAGCGGCGATGGTCTGCGCGGCCATGGAGGCCGCGTTCTGCTCGCCGGCCTTCAGGCCTTCAGCATAGGCCTCCTCGCGCGCATTGGCGATCAGCTGAGCCACCACATCCTCGGGAATGGTGGGCACGGGCTTGGGTGTGGCGGCCTTGCGGATGGCGCGGGGTTCGAGGTCCAGGTCGAAGGTGAAGCGTGCGGGGCTGGCCATGGCGTCACGCAATCATCTGGTCGTCGGATTTGGTCTTGAGGATGATGATGTCACCCTTGGCGGCGAGATCCTTGGCCGTGGCCACCATGCGGGTCTGGGCCTCGTCCACATCCTTCAGGCGCACCGGTCCCATGCCTTGCATGTCGTCCTGCAAGAGCTTGGCGGCGCGGCTCGACATGTTCTTGAAGAAGCTTTCCTTGACCGTGTCGTTGGCACCTTTGAGCGCCAGGGCCAGGTCGCGCTTGTCGAGCTTGGAGAGCAGGGTCTGGATGGCCGACATGTCGAGCTTGGCCAGATCCTCGAAGGTGAACATGAGCTGCTTGATGCGCTCGGCGTCGTCCCGGTTGACCTCTTCGAGATTGGTGATGAAGCGCGCTTCGGTCTGGCGGTCGAAGGCGTTGAAGATTTCGGCCATCTGCTCGTGGCTGTCGCGGCGCTTGGTGTGGTTGAGGGTCGACATGAACTCGGTGCGCAGCGTCATCTCGATCTTTTCGAGGATTTCCTTCTGCACCGGGTCGAGGCCCAGCATGCGCTGCACCACGTCCATGGCCAGTTCCTCGGGCAGCACGGCGAGAACCTTGGAGGCATGCTCGGTGGCGATCTTGGAAAGTACCACGGCAATGGTCTGGGGATATTCGTTCTTGAGATAGGCGGCGAGCACGTCTGCCTGCACGTTGGAGAGCTTCTCCCACATGTTGCGCCCGGCCGGCCCGCGGATTTCCTCCATGATCGCATCGACCTTGTCCTGCGGCAGGAAGGAGAGCAGCAGGCGTTCGGTGGAATCGGTATTGCCCGAGAGCGAACCGTTGGAGGACACGGTGGTCACGAACTCGATCATCAGGTCATCGAGCATTTCCTGGGTGATCGGCCCCAGACGCACCATGGCGCGGGAAAGCTGCTTGACTTCGAGCTCGTCGAGCTCGTCGAAGATCGGCTTGCCGTAGTCCGGACCAAGCGCCAGCAGCAGGGCGGCTGCCTTTTCGTCGCCCTTGAGGACGCGCTGCTCGGCGGAGCCGCCCACCTGCAGCTGCGCGCCCATCGGGACCGGAGCATTGTCTTCGTTGGATTGGGAAACCAGGGCCATCTCGATTACGCCGCGCTACCGAGCCAGTCGCGCACGATGAGTGCGGCCTGCTTGGGGTTTTCCTCGACCAGTGTGCCAACGGTCTTGAGGGTCTGAAGCTGGGTCTCGCCCATGGATTTGGCATTGGCGACCCAGGCCGGGGTCTTGTCGCGCGGCGTCTCATCCTCCTCCGGGATCACCTGGCCGTTGGGACCCAGCACGCCGTGATGGCCCAGCTCAGCGGCTTCGGGCAGGGCGAGCGGCTGGGTTTCCGGGGTCAAGGCCTTCTTGAGCAGCGGGCGCATGACGAAGAAGACCAGGGCCAGCGCGATGAGCAGTGTGACTGCCATCTCGGCGCCGTTCATCAGGTCGTCCCGGGTGAAGTCGAGCAGTCCGCCTTCGGCATCGGTACCGATCGGTGCCAGGTCGGGGCGCTCGGCAAACTGCATGTTGACCACCTCGACGCTGTCGCCGCGCTCGGCCGAATAGCCGACGGCGGAGCGGACGAGCGTCAGGATCTGGGCGACCTCGTCGGCGGAGCGGGGGGTATAGGTCAGGTTGCCGGCGCCGTCATCGGCATAGGTGCCGTCGACTACCACGGCCACCGACAGGCGCTTGACGGAACCGGCCTCGGTGACGGCGGTCTGGGTGGTCTTGGAAATCTCGTAGTTGATGACCTCCTCGGTGGAGGTACCCTGCTCGGTGACGCCGGCCGCGCCATTGTTCTGGCTGGCGCCGGGCAGTTCATTGGCGACCGTCACCTGGCCATTGTTCCCCCCTGCCAGGTTCTCGCTCTCGCGGGTCTGGGTGGAGCGGACGACCTGGCTTTCAGGGTCGAAGGTTTCCTGTGTCGTGGTGGAGCGGTTGAAATCGAGCTCGGCGGCGACCTCAACGCGGGCCCGGCCGGCGCCGACGACATTGGCGAGCATGTCTTCGACGCGGGTGCGCAGGCGGTTCTCGAAGCCCAGAGTACGCTCGTCGTTCTGGGCCGACATGGCGCCCTCGCCATCCTCGCCGGTCCCCGATGCCAGGAGATTGCCCTGATCATCGACAATGGAGACGCGGCTCGGTGTCAGCCCCTCAATGGCCGAGGCGACCAGGTGCTGAATGGCGCGGATTTCGCCATTGGAGAGTTCGCCGCGCACCGACAGGACGATGGAGGCCGAGGGGTCCTTGCGTTCGCGACGGAACAGTTCGCGTTCCGGCAGCACCAGATGCACGCGGGCGCCCTTGATTCGGGTCAGCGAACCGATGGTGCGGGCCAGCTCGCCTTCAAGCGCGCGGACATTGTTGATGTTCTGGACAAAGCTGGTCGCGCCCAGTGTCGACTGCTGATCGAAGATTTCGTAGCCGACCTGACCGCGGGTCGGCAGGCCGTCGCCGGCCAGGGTCATGCGCAGGGTGGTGATCTGGTCGCGAGGCACCAGGATGGTGTCGCCTTCGCCGCGCAACTCATAGGGAATGTTGAGGGTTTGCAGCTCGCTCAGGATGGCCGAAGAGTCTTCAAGGCTCAGCCCGGAATAGAGTGGGGCCAGGTTGGGGGTCTGGCTGCGCATGATCAGGAAGGCGAAAAAGCCCAGCATCAGCACGGCGACCAGGGCCATTGCGGCAATGCGCGGCAGGCCGATCCGGTTGATGAGATTGGTTAGACTTTCCACGCGGCCACTCTGGTCCTGTTCACAGCGGTCGATGGTGCCCCCAGGACCGATGGGCAAAAATTACCTAGCGGATGGTAAACAATGTATTAACCAACTGTTGCAGCTTGCGATTTTAGGCAAGAACTGCCGGGTTCAGTTAAGGAAGGATGAATGGCGATGATGCGGGTTCTGGGACGAATAACCTCGATCAATGTCCGCAAGGTGCTTTGGGCGCTGGACGAACTTGGCCTTGCCTATGATCGCGAGGACTGGGGCCTGCCGATCCGCGACCCAAAGGTCCCCGAATTCCTGGCGCTTAATCCAAATGGGCAGGTGCCGGTGCTGATCGACGGCGATTTCTCCATGTGGGAGAGCAATGCCATCCTGGTCTATCTGGCGGAGCGCTATGGGATGGGCGTATTGCTCCCGGACGATATCCAGACCCGGGCGTTAGCGCTGCAATGGCTGGGCTGGCAGGTCTCGGACCTCAATCCGGCCTGGATGTATGCTGTGCTGGCCCTGCAGCGAAAGGTCCCCGGCTATGACAATGCAGAGCGCATTGCGGAGTCGCTGACGCGCTGGACGGCAAGGATGGACATTCTGGAGGCTGAACTGGCCAAGGGGCGCCCCTTCATCGCCGGGGACAGCTTCTCGATTGCCGACATTGCCATGGGCCTGTCGATCCATCGCTGGTTCTGCCTGCCGGCGGAGAAGAAAGCGATGCCGGCAACGGAAGACTATTACCGCCGCTTGATGGCGCGAGAAGCGGGCGCACGCTGGATGAGCGCAGAAACGCCGTGAGGCGGAAATGACGAAACCCGCCGGATTGAGCCGGCGGGTTTGGTTCATTTTACCGATGATCCGGCCCGGCTTCTCGCGAAGCTCGAAACGTGATCCGCTCAAATCTGTCCACCGGACAGATTTGACCGCGCGGAGCGCGGTCGCGGATCACCCCTCCCGGTAGTGCTGGATCCAGGTGGTGCGCAGGCCGGCGAGGCCATGCTTGTCAATGGCTGCCTGCCAGTTGAGGAATTCATCCACGCTGAGCGTGTACCGCTCGCATGCTTCTTCCAGGCTCAGAAGGCCACCGCGCACAGCGGCGACGACTTCTGCCTTACGGCGGATGACCCACCGTCTCGTATTGGCGGGCGGAAGGTCCGCAATCGTCAGCGGGCTGCCATCCGGGCCAATAACGTACTTCACGCGAGGACGCATCTGTACGGTCATTTTACTCTCTACTCAAACCTGACCATATGAGAAGAGAGTAGGGCAGTGGGCTTAAAATACCCCTAAGGGGAAACTTACAACAGGTTAAGAAACGCCAGCCGTTTCAATCAATTGCACTGGAGCTCAAGCCAGCGGCGGCTCCCGGGTGGGAACCGCCGCCTCAGGCCCGCCGCGAACGGGGAGATCAACTGTCGGTATCGGTATCGGTATCGGTGGTGGTGTCGACCTGCCGGATGCTGGTGACATCGGAGAGGGCCACCTTGTTCTTGCCGACGGTGAGCATGGGTTCGGAACCCGAGAAGTCCACGGCCGTGACCACGCCCACCGACGAGGTGGAGATCTTGACCGTATTGCCCGCCAGATTGGTGCCCTTGATGTCGACCGTATAGACGCCGTCGGGTTGGGTATTGCCGTCGCTGCCCACGCCATCCCAGAGGAAGGCCCCGGGCCCGGCGTTGAGCGAACCGGTTTCGGTATAGACGACGCTGCCCGCGGCATTCTTGATGGTCACGGTGGCATTGGCCACGTTGGTTTCGGCATTATAGGCCCAATAGGCGCCGCCATCCTTGAGTTCGGCGGTCTCGCCCGATGCCGTCACTTCTTTGCCGATATAGGACACCGCATCGGCGCGATAGCTGGTCTGGGTATTGAGCAGCAGGGCCTCGAGGAATTCATTGGTCTTGAGTTGCTGCTCGACGCCGGTGAACTGCACCAATTGCTGGGTGAACTGGTTGGTGTCGAGCGGATCGAGCGGATTCTGGTTCTTGAGCTGGGTGGTCAGGATCGACAGGAAGGTGTCGAAATTTTCGGCAATTGTTGCCCTGGACCCGGAGAGGGCACTGGTAGAGCTCGAACCTGAAACGCCATCGACAGCCATGGCCGCTACTCCTTACGCGATGATGTTGACGCCACTGGCCTGCAGCGCGCCCCTGTAGAGATTGACCATGGGCGGGGTCTGCTCGACCTCGCCAATCCCCTGGTCGTTGTCATTGGCGGAGGACCGTCCCTCGCCACCATTCTGGCCCTTGCCGTCGCCGGCCTGACCCTGTTGGCCAGCAAAGGGATTCTGCTTGAGTGAAAATTCCAGACTGGTCTTGGCGCTGTCGAGGCCGGCCTGTTGCAGGGCGCGTTCGAGGCCGCGCTGGTCGCGTTGCATCAGATCAAGCGTTTCGGACTTTTCGACAGTCAGGCGGGCATTGACCTGGCCGGACTGGTCGATGTCGAGCCGGACATCGATGCGCCCCAGTTCGGGTGGGTCGAGGCGGATCTGGAAGCGGGTATTGCCGTCCTGCACCTGGCGGGCCAGTTCGAAGGCGATCTGCGGCAGGTTGAGCTGTTGCTGGCTGGTCTGGTAGCCGGCCTGGATGATGCGCGGATTGGCCGCCGCATCGATGCGCGCGGCCGCTGGCTGCTGCACATTGGCATCGGCGGAGGGGGCGGGCGTGTTCGAGGCGTCGGTCGGGGCTGGCGCAACGCTGGCGCGGGTTTCGCGGCTCGCCACATCGGGCCGGTCGCGACCGCGATCGGAAGTGGACTGATTGTCCGTGTCGGAATCGTTGCTGCCTGTGTCTGGCTTCTCCGCCGTTGCGGCAGGCGCCGCTCCGCGATCACCGCTCTGGGTGCTGTCGATGTTTTCCGTGGACTTGCCGGTGAGCACGGGCTCGGTGAGCTTGAGCGCCGGCATTGCCAGCGCCGGTTCTTCGGGAACCGCCTTGGCGTCGGCCGACACGCCTGCCGCGAAGCGGTTGAGGGCCGCCTCGATTTCCGCATCGAGCGGCTGCCCCGGCGCCATGCCGAGGGCGGCCAGCTTGTCGGCGGAGACCTGTCCGTCCTCGAGTGCGGCAAGCAGGGCGCCCAGCTTGTCGCCCAGGGCCTTGAGCTTGGTGTCGAGGGCATTGGCCCCGGCGATCTGATCGGCGTCGGTCGCCGGTTGTGCGCCTGCGAGCGACTGCGCCAGGGGCGCGAGCAATTGTGTCAGGGCACCCGCGAGGCCGGTTTCGTCCGCCCCGGTGGTCTCGAGCAGGGCCGCGAAATCCTCGGGTATTGCGAGTTCATCGAGATCGAGGCCCAGGGCCTTGGCGAGATCGCCAAGGGCAGTCTCGACCTGCGAGAGCAGTTCGGGGTCGAGCGGCTCACCCTGGTCCAGGCTGGTCTTGAGTGCGCTCAGGGCTTCGACGAAGTCCACCATGGCCTTGGGCTCGGCCGGAACGGCAAGCTGGGTCGGCAGGTCCATGCCGGCGGCCAGGGCCTCGGGATCAGTCGGGTCCTCGTCAGACGCGTCCCCGAACGTACTCTCGAGACCGAGGCGAAACAGGTTGGCCAGATCAAGGCCGGCTTCGGAACCGGTCGTATCAGCGCCATTGGCAGTGGTCGAGGCGCCAGGCGCCACAGAAGGGGCGGCCGTGGCCTGCCCCAGCAGCGCCGCGAACAGGCCGAGCAGGCCGCCGGCTTCGCCGGTGGCGTTCTGCGCCCCCGGCTGCTGGCCAGCAAAGGCCTTGGCAGAAGCGCTGGCCCCGCCGGTACCGCTGATGATCGTCAGATGTGAAGCCACGTGGGCGCCCCTGAACATGCACAATATCAGTCGGTTCGATGCAAGAGCCTTGCCAACTCCGTGCGAAAGGTAATGTGAAACGAAATCAATAAGTTAGCTTGGATTTGCGGCGGTGCTTGAATGGCGCCGGCGGTCAGTCCTGCCGGGCAGGCGGCAAAAGCTGCCGGGCCCGCGATGGACAGAATGACCGGTGCAGCGTAAAACGCGCGCACAGTTTCCGCTGGCCCTTGACCCCAACCGGATACGAGAAGAGATGCTGAACTCGCTTGATATTGCCAAGCGCCCGGAGGACACGCGCGTTGTCGTCGCCATGTCCGGGGGCGTGGATTCCTCCGTTGTCGCCGGATTGCTCGCCCGCGAGGGTTATGAGGTGGTCGGCGTTACGCTCCAGCTCTACGACCACGGCGAAGCCATTCATCGCAAGGGCGCATGCTGTGCCGGGCAGGACATCCATGATGCGCGCCGCGTAGCCGCAACGCTGGGTATTCCCCATTACGTGCTCGACTATGAAGAGCGTTTCAAGAACGCCGTCATTGAGCCCTTCGCCAATGCCTACCAGCAGGGCGAAACGCCGGTGCCCTGCATTGCCTGCAACCAGTCGGTGAAATTCGTCGACCTGATGGCCGTCGCCCAGGATCTCGGGGCCGACGTACTGGCGACCGGTCACTATGTGCAGACCCGTCTGGGCGAGGATGGCCGCCGCCACCTGTTCCGCCCGGTCGATAATGACCGCGACCAGTCCTATTTCCTCTTTGCCACCACGCAGAGCCAGCTCGATTTCCTGCGCTTTCCGCTCGGCGGCATGGGCAAGGCCGAAGTGCGCCAGCATGCGCGCGACATGGGTCTGGAAATCGCCGAGAAGCACGATAGCCAGGACATCTGCTTCGTGCCGCAGGGCAAATATGCCGACATTATTGCCCGCATGCACCCGGAAGCCCTGAGCAAGGGCGAGATCGTCCACCTCGACGGCCGCGTGCTGGGCGAGCACGAAGGCATCGTCCATTACACGATCGGGCAGCGCAAGGGCCTGGGCATCGCGGCGGGCGAACCACTCTATGTGGTCAAGCTCGACCACCGCACGGGTCGTGTCATCGTCGGACCGCGAGAGGCTCTCAAGACCCACACGGTGCGCCTGCGCGACGTCAACTGGCTGGGCAGCCTGCCGCTCGCCGAGGCGAGCGCCGGCAATGGCGCGCCGGTTGAGGTCAAGGTGCGCTCGACCCGCGGTCCGCAGCCGGCTGTCATCCAGTCGCGCGATGGCGATGTGTATGTGACGCTGGTGAGCGGCGAATATGGCATTTCGCCGGGCCAGGCCTGTGTCTTCTATGCCGATGACAGCGAGACCAGCGAAGTGCTGGGCGGCGGCTTCATCGCCGAAGCGGTGCCGCAGGCGCTGGTTGCCTAATCCCCGCTCACCTGCTCCGCGGTCGGTTCCTTGGCCGCATCGGAAGCTTCGCGCAGGGCCTGGTAGGAGTTCGGGCCGCCCAGGAACATGCCGATGGAGATCAGCAGCACGAGAGCGCCCAGGAGAAGGATCATGATGCGGATGGGGTTGAGCCCGAACGGCCCGTTTTTCTGTTCATCTGCCATAGCCTGGCTACCCCCGGGAAATATGTTGAGCACGGACCAAAGGACTGGCGCGGTGCAATCGTCTTAGTCTCTAGTTTAGCCCGGAGAGGCAAGACGTGCATGCACAAGTGATGGGACTGACCGCCGCACCCCCGCCGGACGTGACCGAGGCGCTGACCCGGGCCCTCGTCGCTCGCGCCGCAAACGGCGATGCCGCGGCCTTTGCCGAGCTGATAGAGGGTCAATATGACCGCATTTATCGCACGGCTTGGCGCTGGTGCGGGCATCGCGACGACGCCGAGGACATAGCCCAGGAGGTCTGCGTCAAGATCGGGCAGGGCATTGCGCGCTTTGACGGGCGCAGCGCCTTTTCGAGCTGGGTCTATCGCATCACGCTCAATGCGGTGCGCGATTGGCAAAGGGCCGGCGCCCGGCGCGGCCGCCATGCCGATGCCTATGCTGAGGTGGCGCCCAAAGAGGCTGCCGCGGACCAGGAAGCGGCGGTGACCAGCAGTCAGCTCTGGGACGCGGTCCGTTCCCTGCCCGAAAAACAGCGCGACGCGGTGCTGCTCGTCTATGCCGAAGAGCTGAGCCACGCTGAAGCTGCGACCATAATGGGTATCAGGGAAGCGACCGTCTCCTTCCATGTGCACGAAGCCCGCAAGACATTGAGGGGGCTGCTATGAGCTTTCCTGAAGACAAAGATCCGTTCGAAACGCTGAAGTCCGGCGCCGTGCCGCCGCCTCGCGCCGCCGCCCGCGAGCGCGCCCTCAATGCTGCCCGGACGGCCTTCGAGGCCGATCAGAAAGAATCTGCGCACGCCCCCAAAGGAAATGCGGCGGGCGGCCGTCTCATGTCCATCATCAATTCCTTGAAGGGGATTTCGATCATGGACATGCGCATTCCCGTGGGCACTGCCGCCCTCGTCCTGCTGGTCCTGCCGCTCGGCTGGCAGCTCTATAGCACCACGTCGCTGACCCCGACGTCGCAGGTCGTGCCTCAGGTCAACCAGCCAGTGGAGTTGGCCGAGACCGATGCCAACGCCACGCCCGAGCCGGCCCCAGTGACCGAGGCCCGCGAGGAGGCTCCGGTCGACGCCGAGATGGCCCTGGCCGACCAGACCGAAGCAGTGGCACCGTTGGCCCCCGCGCCAATGATGACTGCAGAAAGCGAAGTGGGTCGGGCCAATACGGCAACAAAGATGGTGGGGGCCCCGTCCTCCGCCATGTCTGCTGCTCCCGCTGGCGGCATGATGGTCGAAAACGCCGCCGACTATATGCCGCCCTCACAGGTGGTGATGCCGAGCAGCGATGAGTTTGCCACCTTCGAGGAACAACGCCTCAGGGTCGCGGCAGAAGAGCCGGTCTCGACCTTTTCACTCGATGTCGACACGGCCAGCTATGCCTATACGCGCCGCATGCTGGAAGATGGCTATGTGCCCGAGCGGGATGCGGTGCGCATCGAGGAACTGATCAACTACTTCCCCTATGACTATCCGGCGGCAGAAAGCGCCGAGGTGCCGTTCAAGCCCACGGTCATGGTCTATCCGACGCCCTGGAACGACAAGACGCAGATCGTGCAGATCGGCATCAAGGGTTTCGAGCCACCGGTCGCCGACACCAAAAGCAATCTCGTGTTTCTCATCGATACCTCCGGATCGATGGACGAGGCAGACAAGCTGCCGCTCCTCAAACGCGCCTTCGGCCTGTTGCTCGATCAGCTGTCGGCCGATGACACGGTCTCCATCGTCACCTATGCCGGCTCGGCCGGCGTGGCGCTGAAACCCACCTCGGCCGACAACAAGGCCGAGATCATGGCGGCGCTCGACCAGCTCTATGCGGGCGGCAGCACGGCCGGCGCCGAAGGGATCGAGCTGGCCTACAGACTGGCCGAGGAGGCGCGCATCGAAGGCGGCACAAACCGGGTAATCCTTGCCACCGACGGCGATTTCAATGTCGGCATCGACGATCCGGAAAAGCTCAAGGATTTCATCGCCGACAAGCGGGCGAGCGGGGTGAGCCTCTCGGTGCTGGGCTTTGGCCGCGGTAATCTCGACGATGCGACCATGCAGGCGCTGGCCCAGAACGGGGATGGCAATGCGAGCTACATCTCCAGTTTTGCCGAAGCGAAAAAGGTGCTGGTCGAGGAAATCGGCGGCACGCTCCATACCATCGCCAGGGATGTGAAGGTGCAGGTGGAGTTCAATCCCGCCGTCGTCAGCGAATACCGGCTGATCGGCTATGAAACCCGCGCGCTCAACCGCGAGGATTTCAATAATGACGCCGTAGATGCAGGCGATGTCGGTGCGGGCACCACCGTCACAGCGCTCTACGAGATCACCCCGGCGGGCTCTGGCGGCGAACTGGTCGATCCGCTGCGCTATGGTGGCACGGATGCCGGCGCAGGTTCGGAGGAAATCGCCTTCCTCAAGATGCGCTACAAGCTGCCCGACAGCGATGTCAGTCAGCTCATCGAACAGCCTGTCACCGCCAATGTAGTCTATGGCGACATCGCCGATGCGGGCGTCGATGCGCAGTTCGCGGCCGCCGTCGCCGCTTTCGGGCAGAAGTTCAAGGGGAGCGTCTATGGCACGGCCATGAGCTGGGACGCGGTCGGAGCCCTGGCCCAGGTCGGGCGCGGGACGGATGAGGGCGGCTATCGCGCCGAATTCGTGCGCCTGGTGGAAATGGCGAGCCTCTTGAAGCCCGACACGCAGACCGATCCATGCGCGTCGAACTATGGCGCAGAGGACTGCGAGTAGCAGAGACGTCGGTATTCACCGCCTTCTCCCCTTGAGGGAGAAGGTGCCCTAAGGGCGGGTGAGGGGTGTCAATTGAGCTGCGCGCTTGGAGCTTGCGGCCAGAACCATACCCCTCATCCGTCTTGCGCTTCTCGCGATCCCCCTTCTCCCTCAAGGGGGGAAGGGGGATTGGGGTGGAGCCTTGTTCCGCGCAGCCTCAGACCAGCGGCTTCAGGCCGGCTTCGATCTGGGCCCGGCGGCCTTCGAGGAAGGGGGGCAGCGACAGGCTTTCGCCCAGGCTTTCCATCGGCTCGTCAGCAGCAAAGCCGGGAACATCGGTGGCGATCTCGAACAGGATGCCATTGGGCTCGCGGAAATAGAGCGAGGTGAAATAGAAGCGCTCGACTTCGCCCGAGGAGCGGATGCCGAAGCCGTTCACATGCCGCACCCATTCGCGCAGGCTGTCCTGATCGGGCGTGCGGAAGGCCACGTGGTGCACGCCACCGGCGCCGGGTCGGGCCTGGGGCAGGCTCGGGTCGACCGAGACATGCAGTTCGGCTGCCGGGCCGCCCGGACCCATTTCATAGACGAAGACCTCGCCATTGCGTTCGCGCGCCGGATAGTGGCGCACTTGCCGCATGTTCATCACGCGGGTCAGCATGGCGTCGGTCGGCTCGAGCTTGGGGACGGACAGGGTAATCGGTCCGAGGCCGATGATCTGCTTTTCCGCCGGCACGGGGGATTTGGCCCAGGGCACGACCTTGTTCTCGGGGTCCACGACCAGACGGAAGCGCTGGCCCTCGAAGTCCTCGAAATCGAGCGAGAGATGGCCGAACCGCTCCTTGATGGCGCTGGTACCCACATTGCTGGACTGCAGGTGGTTCTTCCACCAGGTCAGCGTCTCTTCGCTGTCGACGCGCAGGCCGGTGCGACCCACCGTGTGATTGCCGCGCTGCTCGCGCATTGCGTCGAAGTCGAAAAATGTCAGGTCCGCGCCCGGCGAGGCGACGCCGTCGCCATAGAAGAGGTGATAGGCCGAGGTATCATCCTGGTTCACCGTCTTCTTGATCAGTCGCATGCCCAGCGTCTGGGTGTAGAATTTGAGGTTTTGCGGCGCGTCGGCGGTGACGGCCGTCAGATGGTGGATGCCGCCAAGTTCAAGTGTCATAGCTGATCTCCTGGGGGGCTTCGGGGAAGCCGTCCTGCCAATCTGCGGCACGCTTGGTACCGCTGTTCGAGGGTCAATGTAGGGGACACGCTCGGCGTTTCATAGCGAACCAATTGCAACGGACTGATGTCGATTGGCGAACAATGGGTGGAGCAAACATGCCGGTCGATACGCACCGATCAGGCTTTGAACCCGGCGAGCGTGGGGCAGACGGTTCGCCGGGGACGGCCATTCTGGAAAAGTCTGGACGCGCGCGCGGCAATGCTTGACAGCGGATAGGCGCGCTCTTAGTAAGGCGCCGGTCAGCCTTGCTGATAGCCCTTTGGGGCGGAGTAGCTCAGTTGGTTAGAGCAGTGGAATCATAATCCATGTGTCGGGGGTTCAAATCCCTCCTCCGCTACCAGTCTCCTCGAAATCGATGGCGACGCCATGACGCGATGTGCAGATCCCATGCCGTGATCGGCGCCCCGCCGTCACAGCATGAAATCGGCCATATCCAGTTCGGCTTCCGGTTCGTCGGCGCTCGCTACAATTGACGAGGCCGCCGCGCCGGGAAACAGCGCGTCATGCGCCTGGCGTTCGGCCTCCATGGTGTAATGCTTGCGCAACCCGGCAAGGGTTTCGGAGAGTGCGGGCGACAGGACTGCCGGTACCGGCTCGGTCGTGAGGCCGGCAATGGCGATGGCAATGTCGTCCAGCGTTTCGGCCATGGCCGACTGGCCCGAGAGTCCCGCTGCAGCGCCTTCGAGCAGGTTGATGACCTTGGGGCCATCGCTGTTGAGGCGCGCAAGGGCGGCGGCCAGGCGCTGGTCGAGCTGGGAAAGGATGTCGAGCGCCAGATTGGCCTGCTCTTCGAGTTCAACCACGCGTCCGGCTCCCTGGCTGGAGGCCGCGGCGCCGAAGGATCCGGCGAGGCTGGAGGATTCGCCCAGGCGCGCCATGGCCGCTTCTGCGGCCACCACGGTTTCACTGGTGAGTTCCCGCAATTGGGTGGCGATGACGGTCAGGGAGGCCCCGCGCGGCCCCAGTTGGGCGCAGCGGACCGCTGCATTGAGACTGACCAGGCGCATATTGGCCTCGATCTCCTGCACCGCCTCGACATGTTCGAGCAGCACGCGCACCGTTTCCTGCACGGCGGCGGCAACACTCTCGAGCTTGGCGCGCTCGGTTTCGAAATCGGCGAGAATGGTCACCGCGGTGCGCAACTGGGCGGAGAGGCTGGCGATCGCTGAACTCTTGCCGCGTTCGTCCCCGCCAAAGTCGCGGCTGCGTGCCATGATGGTGCCGGCATCGGCAGCAAGGGCGGAGAGATCCGCCTCGGCCTGGTCGACTTCCTGGGCGAAGCTGGCCGCCGTCCGGGCGAGCTGTGTCTGCTGCAGGGCGGCGAACGCGGCCAGGGCCGACGGCCGTTCGCTCTCGCCAAACTCGTGTCCCTCTGCCGACTGTCCGGACAAAAGATCGGCCAGGAGCGCAAGCCCGGTCTCGACATGTTCGAGGCGCTGGCGGGTGGCATCGCCAACCTGTAGTGCCATTACTGCGCTTCCGATCCGGCCCACAATCTGGCGCGAAACGCGACCGGTTTGGGCGCTGCTGTCCAGTGCCGTGGTCCGTTGCTGCTCGAGGGCACCGAGTGTCGTGGCCAGGCTCGACCCCAGATGTGACAATGTATCGGCGTGGGCGGTCTCGAAGCGGGCGCGTTGATTGGCGGCGCGATCCACCTCGGCCGTCAATTGCCGATAGACCTGGGCAAAGTCCTGGATGGTGCGATTGGCGGAGTCCGAGAGCGTGGCGATATCGGTGGTGAAGACGTCGAAATCGTCGCTGTCGCCGACAATACCCGCAGCGGTCACGCGCGCATTGACCGAGACGATACCCATCATCTTGACGGCGCGCTTGAGGTCGGACATGGGCGCGTTGGCGGCCGCGACGACGTCCACCAGGCGCGCGAGGTCTGCCTTTTCCTGAGCGAAGGTGGCGGCCAGCTGTTCGGCCCGCGCCGCAACGGCAGTCAGGTGCGCCGTGGCTTCCTCCACCTCGGATCCGCCGAGCGCCTCGGGCAGGGCCTCGAACAGCTTGCTCAGCGTGTTGAGTAGGGCCGCGCCCTCGGTGAGGCGCGCGCCCACGGTGACGAAGGCCGTCTCGATTTCCTGGCGGGGACGAGCGAGGTCGTCGGCCAGTCGCCGGATGGTTTTGGGGTCAACGGGCGTGTTCACAGGGCGCCTCCCGCGCTGGCAGCGGTTTTGCGGCCAAAAGCCGTAATCTCTGCGGCCATCTTGTTCAAAGGCAGCGTGCGCACCGCGGCGCCGCGCTGAATGGCTTCCTTGGGCATGCCGAACACAACGCAGCTGGCTTCGTCCTGGGCGAGGGTGAGGCACCCCATCTGGCGCATTTCGAGCAGGCCGCGGGCGCCGTCATCGCCCATGCCAGTCAGCAGCATGCCGAGCGCATTCTTGCCGGCGGACTGGGCGGTGGAACGGAACAGCACGTCCACGGAGGGCCGGTGACGCGAGACGTGCGGGCCTTCCTCGATCTTGACGGTATAACGCGAGCCGTTGCGGACCAGCAGCATGTGCAGGTTCCCCGGGGCGATCAGCACCTGGCCGGGCAGCACCAGGTCGCCATCCTCGGCTTCCTTGACGCGGACAGCGCAGCCCATGTCGAGACGGCGCGCAAAGGCCGTGGTGAACTTTTCCGGCATGTGCTGGACGATCAGGATGGGCGGGCTGGCTGCGGGCAGGGCCTCGAGTACTTCGCGCAGCGCCTCGGTGCCGCCGGTGGAGGCGCCGATGGCGACCAGTGGCTCGGTGACCGGCAGCCGTGCGATCAGACTGGCGCGGCGGGCGTCGGAAATGGCCGGCAGGATGGCATCGGCCGTCAGCTTGGCCTCGACCTTGACGTCGGGGCTGGCCGCGCGCAGGGCCGGGGATGCCTTGGCCAATCCGCGCAGCTTGGCATGGGCGGCGGCCTTGGCGGCGTCGCAGATGCGCATGCGCGATTCCTGCAGGAACTGGGCCGTATCGACCCGCGGCTTGGCGACGACGTCGACTGCGCCGGCTTCGAGCGCCTGCATGAAGGCGTCGGACCCGTCCTGGGCCAGACTTGAACAGATCACCACCGGGATGGGGCGCTGCGCCATGATCTTCTTGAGGAAGGTGATCCCGTCCATGCGCGGCAGTTCGATGTCGAGAAACATGACGTCGGGCACTTCCTGGCGGATGCGCTCCACCGCGACATAGGGGTCGGCCGCCGTGGCCATGACCTCGAGCTCGGGGTCGGCGGCAATGATGTCGGACAGGGTCGTGCGCACGGAGGCACTGTCGTCGACAATCAGAACGCGGATCTTGGGTGGCATGGCAGGAGCTCAGACCTTCTGGAATACGGCGGGCGCGATCTGGCGCATGGTGATCGACGTGCCGATCATGGACTCCGAATGCCCAAGAAGTAGATAACCGCCGGGACGCAAATGGCCGACCAGCCGCGCAATGACGGATGCCTGATCCTGCTTGTCGAAATAGATCAGCACATTGCGCAGGAAGATGATGTCGACATCCCGGTCATAGGGATAATTGGCATCCATCAGGTTCAACCGGTCGAAACGCACCTGGCGCCGCAATTCGGGAACGACGCGGACTTCCGGCCGGGTCCCGGGCTGTCGCGCATGCATGAGGTAGCGCGACTGCATGCCCGGCGGCACGGGCGCCACCAGTTCGGCCGCATAGATGGCCCGCCGGCCCGCTTCGAGCACGTCGGTGGAGATGTCGGTGCCCAACACCGCAAAACGGAAATTGCGCCGCGCGGCCGCCATATCGGCCAGCACCATGGCGATGGTGTAGGCCTCCGCGCCAGTCGAACTGGCGGCGCTCCACACCTTGAGCAAGGGCGCGCGCTCGGTCCGTCGTGACAGCAGGTCGGGCACCAGAACGTTCTCCATGCACTCGAAGTGCTCGGGCTCGCGGAAGAAGTCGGTCTTGTTGGTGGTGACGGCGTTGATCAGGAAGGGCAGTTCGCGGTCGAGCCCATTCTTGCGGAACAGATAGTCACCATAGTCGGCAAAGGTCTCCAATTGCAGGTGTCGCAGCCGGCGGCGCAGGCGGCCTTCCACCATCAGGCGCTTGGCGGGTGGCAGCTTGATGCCGACTTCCTTGCCGATCAGCGTGGCGATGCGCTGGAAGTCGCGCATGTCCAGGTGGTCTTCTTCGTCGTCCAGGGCGGGCTTGGTGGCAAAGGCAGGCAAGGGTGATACTCCGATACGATGGTCATTGGCCGGCCCAGGGCCGGCCAGGGGCTTGTCAGGCAGCCAGGCCCAGGCGGGCCGTGTCGGCCAGCAGCCGATCGAGGTCGAGCACGGTCACGAAGCGGCCGTTGCGCCGGCCGATGCCCTGGATGCAGTGGCCGCTCCAGCTGGCGCTGATGCTGGGCGGAGGGTCGAGGTCCTCGCTGTCGAGCACGGTGACTTCGAACACCCGGTCGGCCCTGAGGCCGACGGTCAGGGCGCCCTCGGGGCCGTTGACCGAGAGCACTACAATGCGCGTGTTCTCGGTGTCCGGCGCCGCCTCGATCCCGAGGGTCTGGCGCAGGTCGAGCACGGGGACCCCTTCGCCCCGCACGTCGATCATGCCCAGAAGGTTGTCGGGCGCCCGGGGCAGGCGGGCGATGGGCCGCATGTCCAGAATTTCCTGCACCTTGGTGACGGGTGCCGCGAAGAGTTCGTCGGCGACACCCAGAGTGACATATTGGGAGAGCTCAGACATGGCGTGTTTCCTATGCCGCCCCGCGGCGCGTGAAGTCTGCATCCAGCTCGTCCGGACCCTCGTCGAGCGCGATGTCGAAGCCACCACCGGCTTCCTTGGCAGCGCCGCGGGCCCGGGCGGGTTTGCCCTTCTTCATGTGCGGCGCCTTGGCCAGTACGGCCTCCCGCAGGTCGGGCGCTGAGGTCGGCGGTGTCGCGAGCTGCCGGACCCTTTCGCCACTGATGCGGAAGTAGCTGATGGCGGCCTGGAGCTGTTCGGCCTGGCTGGCCAGTTCCTCGGAGGTCGCCGACATCTGCTCGGCGGCCGACGTATTCTGCTGGGTCACCTTGTCGAGCTGCTGGATGGCGGTGTTGATCTGGGCGGCACCGGCATTCTGCTCGCGACTTCCGGCGGAGATTTCTTCCACCAGTTCGGCCGTACGCTGGATGTCGGGCACCAGCTTGCCGAGCATTTCGCCAGCCGACTGGGCGGCCTTGACCGTGGTGCCCGAGAGGGTCGAAATTTCGGCGGCGGCAGCCTGACTGCGTTCGGCGAGCTTGCGCACTTCCGAGGCGACCACGGCAAAGCCGCGACCGTGTTCGCCGGCGCGGGCTGCTTCCACCGCAGCGTTGAGCGCGAGCAGGTCGGTCTGGCGGGCGATTTCCTGCACCACCATGATCTTCTCGGCGATGGTCTGCATCGCCTCGACCGCATTGTTCACCGCTTCGCCCGAGGCGATCGCATCGGCCGCGGACTTACGCGCGATCTTCTCGGTCTGGCTGGCGTTGTCGGCCGATTGCTTGATAGTGGCGGCCATTTCTTCCATCGAAGCCGAGGCTTCTTCAGTCGAGGAGGCCTGTTCGGTGGCGCCCTGGCTCAGCTGTTCGGCAGTGGCCGACATTTCCTGGGAGCCTCCGGCGACATTTCGGGCTGCCGCAATGGCATCGCCAACGACTTCGCTGAGTTTCACCACCATGCGCTGAAGTGCGATTCCCAGCGTGTCTTTGTCGGACAGAGGCTCCACATGCACGGTCAGGTCGCCATCGGCAATCTGGTCGGCAATGGTCGCAGTGGCCCTCAGATTGGCGGTCATGGCATTGAGCGCATCGACGAGATCCTTGACCTCGTCGGCCGAGGTCACTGTCGCGGTCGCGTTGACGTCCCCAAGGGCGACGGCATTGGCCAAGCTAATGGCGGAGGCCAAATTGCGCTTAATTCCGTTTGTGATGAACACCACAACGGCTACGGCGAAAGCGGTCACCAGCACGCTGACGCCGATGATCAACCAATTGAGTGTATTGAACAGCGCCGCGCCTTCGCTACGCAACTGCTGGGCCGCCTCGAGCTGGTAGTGAATAAGCTCAGAGAGGGACTCGGTTGTTGGATCGATGGCGGGGAACATCGTTGTTGAGATGAACTGGTCCAGCGCCGTGGCATTGCGAGTGCGTAGGATGGAGTTGAACTCTTCTATGGCCGAATCGGCATTCACCATGGCTGACTTGACAGTCTCGGCAATTTCACCCTCGCGCTCGGTAAGATGCGTGCCAAGGAAGTCGGTCCAATGTTCATCGATGGTCTCTTGGGCATCCTGAACGCTGAGAGCTGCCTCACTCCAATCCAGGGTGCCGCCATTCAGCTTGTAGGCCGTGTCGACGACCTTGATCGCATAGGCATCCGAAACTTGCTTGAGCTGTTCCAGCGGTACGACGCGGTCGTCGTAGATGGAGGTCATGGAATCGGCCATGGTGCTCATGCCGAAATAACCGACGCCGCCGACAATGCCGGCGATGGCGATGCTGGATGCCAATTGAATGGCGAGAATCTTGGCCGCAATCGAGCGGAATAGCGGACGGCGTTCGCGAGTGCTCATGGTGTCAACCTTCTGGTTTTGAGGAAGCCGGCCGCCTTCATGGCGGCCGGCGGTGGCGCGTGCTATCTGGATCAGGCGGCGCCGCGACGGGTGAAGTCACCGTCTAGATCGTCACCGGCGTCGCCCATATCGAGGTCGAAGCCGCCGCCATTGCCCGCCTTTGGCTTGGCCTTGCCGGGCTTGCGCGGGTTCATATGCGGAGCCTTGGCCAGGATCTGGGCCCTGATGTCGGGCTTGCCGGCCGTCTCATTGGCGGGCATCGAGAGGCTCGATGCGTCGATCCGGAAGTAGCTGATGGCGGCCTGGAGCTGTTCGGCCTGGCTGGCCAGTTCCTCGGAGGTGGCCGACATCTCTTCGGCAGCCGAGGTGTTCTGCTGGGTCACCTTGTCGAGCTGCTGGATAGCCGTGTTGATCTGCGCGGCACCCGCATTCTGCTCCCGCGAGCCGGCCGAGATTTCCTCGACCAGTTCGGCGGTGCGCTGGATATCGGGCACGAGCTTGCCGAGCATCTCGCCAGCCGACTGGGCAGCCTTGACCGTGGTGCCCGAGAGGGTCGAGATTTCGGCGGCGGCAGCCTGGCTGCGTTCGGCCAGCTTGCGCACTTCCGAGGCCACCACGGCAAAGCCGCGGCCATGTTCGCCGGCGCGGGCCGCTTCCACCGCGGCGTTGAGGGCGAGGAGGTCGGTCTGGCGGGCAATCTCCTGCACCACCATGATCTTTTCGGCGATGGTCTGCATGGCCGAGACGGCGTTGTTGACCGCTTCACCCGAGGCGATCGCGTCGGCAGCGGACTGGCGGGCGATCTTCTCGGTCTGGCTGGCATTGTCGGCCGACTGCTTGATGGTGGAGGCCATTTCTTCCATCGAGGCCGAAGCCTCTTCGGTCGAGGAGGCCTGTTCGGTGGCGCCCTGGCTCAGTTGTTCGGCGGTGGCCGACATTTCCTGGGACCCAGCGGCGACATTGCGGGTGGCGCTGGTCACTTCGGTCACCACTTCGCGCAGCTTGGCGGTCATGGCGTTGAGGGTCTTGATGAGGTCGCCGACCTCGTCGTCACCCTTGATCACGGCGGTGGCGGAGAGGTTGCCCCCCGCGACCTCTTCGGCAAGGCGCGCAGCACTGGAGAGGGCACGGGAGATCGATAGCACGATCCATGTGGCGGCGATGGCGGCGATAAGCACGGAAGCTACGAGAATGCCGATCAAAAGCATGCGGCTTTGCTCGTACATGGCGTTGGATTCTGCGACAGTGTCGGCAAGGAGTTGGTCGTTCCGCTCGACAATTCCGTCGACCAATGCGGAAATCTCGCGACGGACCGGGGCCGCCTGAGTATCGCTGATCTGGCCAGTCACGAAATCCGAACGCTGGACCGACAATTCATTGCCCGCCTGCATGGCATCGATCATTGCATTGATCGAGTTTCGGACCTGATTGATCGTCTCCTGCTCGGAAGGCCCGAGCAAACGCGCAAGCCGGTCGACAGCCGGGGTCAGGCCCTCTACTGCGGCGCCAAAATCGTTGAGCCATTCGGACTGCTTTTCTGGATTTTTGGAGGCGAGCAGAACATTGCGGTGCTGCCGAAAGACGTCGCTGGCCATGAGGAACAGGTCGGTCGTTGCCTGATAGGCTTGCGTTGCGCCCGGGTCGCCTGCGCTCAGGCGAGACGACAGGTTCTGGCGAAGTGCGCCGAGTGTCTCTTCGACGGCAGTTACCGCGGCGCTGCCTTGCGTCGTGGTCAAAGCAAAGGCCTTCGCATCGGTCAGCTTCACCGCCTCGTTCTGCATGTGGTCGACGGCGGTCCGGTATGTGGCTAGCTTCTGAACGATGGATTGCATGTCCGTATTTGATGCGGCAATCGAGAAGGTGCCCTGCAGGTTCTCCGCCACGGACGTTATACTTGACAGGCGCTCGTCCATACCGGTGATCGTCGCTTCAAGTTCGCTGATGTCCTGCGAAGTGATCAGGCGCTCCGCGTCAGTGGCCATGCGCATCATGTCGTACTGCATGCCCTTGAGCACCAGCGAGCGCTCGACCGGGCCGTTGACGATGCGGCCCATTTCGGTGTTGAGCGTGCCCAGGTTCTGAAGGGCCATGAACATGCTGGCGCCCGACAGGGCAACCACGGTCGTGAACACGGCCGCCAGTTTTGTCTTGATTGTCAGTCTCACGATGCAGACCTTTCTTCTGATGCTGCGACGGGTGCGTTTCTTGCGCCCGGTGTTTCGAAAATGCGTTCCATGTTCGGAATGATGATGAAGCCGCCATTGCGCTTGCCGATGCCCTTGATGAATTCGGGGCGCCAGCGCATGCCAACCTTGGGGGCTTCCTCGATGGAGGCGGCTTCGATGTCGGTGACGTCATGTACCTTGTCGGCGAGGATGCCGGCGATGGTGGGCTCACCATCCATGTCGACCTCCATAACCACGATGCGGGTATCCTCGTCCGGCTCTGGCCGATTCATGCCGAACATCACCCGCAGGTCGGCCAGGGGCACGACGCGGCCGCGCACATTGATCAGCCCGCCCACGAAGTCGGGTGCGTTGGGCACTTCGGTGATGGGGACGAGATCGAGAATTTCGCGCACCCTGCCGGCCTCGACCGCGAAGAGTTCGTCGTCGAGCCTTATGGTCAGCGCCGTCATGGACAATGGCTGATGGTCCTGGGGTTCGCTCATGCGGCCCTCCCGGTGATGTTGCGGTCGACATAGGACTGGCCGGCGGCCACCAGGTGAGCAGTGTCGAGGATCAGCGCCACAGTGCCGTCGCCCAGAATGGTGGCACCCGAGAATGACTTGATGCCCGAATGCAGCTTGGAGAGCTGTTTGATGACCGTCTGGTTGTTACCAATGATCTGGTCGACCACCAGGCCGACCCGGCCTTCGCCGGAGGAGACGATCACTACCTTCTGGTGCGGTTCGGGTTCCGCCGCGGTGCCGAACACCTCGCGTAGCCTGAGATAGGGTACCAGGGCCCCGCGGATATCGAGGAAGTTGCGGCCCTTGGCATGGGCTTCTATGCCTTCAGGCAGCTCCACGCATTCCTCGACCGCGGCCAGCGGAATGGTGTAGCGGCCATTACCGACCCGCACGAGCATGCCATCGATGATGGCAAGGGTGAGGGGCAGGCGGAGCGTCATGGTCGACCCCTCGCCGGGCTTGCTGGTTACATCGATCGTGCCGCGCAGCCCATCGATCGTGCGCTTGACCACGTCCATGCCCACGCCTCGGCCGGAGAGCGAGGTGACTTCCTTGGCGGTGGAGAAGCCCGGCGCAAAGATCAGGTGGTGCAGTTCCTGCTCGGTGAGCTTGGCGTCCGGCGCAATCAGCCCGTTCTCCTCGGCCTTGGCCCGGATGCGGGCCGTGTCGAGGCCAGCCCCGTCATCGGTGACCGAAATCGCCACTTCTGCCCCGGAATAGACGGCCGAGAGCCGCACGACGCCCTTGGGCGGCTTGCCGGCGGCGGCTCGTTTCTCGGCGCTTTCGAGGCCATGATCGACCGAATTGCGGATGAGATGCACCAGCGGATCGGCAAGGCGCTCGATCATGGTCTTGTCGAGCTCGGTGTCCTCGCCGGCGGTGATGAACTCGATGGGCTTGCCCAGCTCGCCCGAGAGATCGTGGATCAGGCGCCGGAAGCGGCTGAAGAGGGTTCCGATGGGGACCATGCGGATGCCCATTGTGGTATCGCGAAGGCCCGATGAGAGGCGTTCGAGTTCCTCGGCAATGGTCTTGAGTGCCGTGTCGGAGCTCAATCCGGCAATCTGGCTCAGCCGCGCCTGGGCGATGACCAGTTCGCCGACCCGGTCCATCAACTCGTCCAGCCGCTCGGCCGGGACGCGCAGGGAGGAGGCTGCGGCCCGGTCGGCGGTGTCGGCCCCGGCGCCCTGCCTGGGCTTTGGGGTCGGAGACTGGGCGGCGAGGGTCGCCGCAGTGGGGGCGGGCTCTGGTGCAGAAGACGCTTCGGACAGGGCGTCCGGTTCCCCGTCGGGTTCGGCCTGGGCATCGGTTTCGGTCCGCTCATCGAGCCGGGTCAGCGTCAGTTCCATGGTGTCGCGCAGGAACAGGAAGACGTCATCAATGGCCGCGGTCGGGTCGACCGCCTCGATATCGACGCGCCATCCGACATGCGGTGTTTCAGGGTCGAGGACATCAAGAGCCGGGATGCGGTCGGTCAGGGCGGTCACCCTGGTCGGTCCGATTTCGGCCAGTTCTTCGAGCAGCAGGGCAGGATTGGTGCCGTAGATCAGCGCATCGGCGGGCAGGTAGAACTCCAGTCGCCAGATCGCGGTCGCTGCTGGTGGCGGCGGTGGCGCATCGGCGGCCTTGGTAGTCTTTGCCTTCGCCTTTGGCTTGACCGGCGTCTCGGTGTCGACAGGGCCACCGGCGATGATGCGACGCAGATGGGCGAGGATTTCATCACCGCCGCTGATCCGGTCCTCTGGGGCTTCGATCAGCCGGTGAATATGGTCCTTGGCGTCCAGCGCCACCTCGATCAGGGCTGAATTGGCCTTGGTCTGGCCCTTGCGTACCTGGTCGAAGGCTGTTTCGAACTCGTGGACGAATTCGGCCACGGCGGTGAAGCCGAACATGGCGCCCGAACCCTTGATGGTGTGCAGGGCGCGAAAGGTGGAATTGATGAGGTCGGCATTGGCGGGATCCTGCTCGAGATCGAGCAATCCGGCCTCGAGCTGGTCGAGCAGCTCGCGCGCCTCCTGGCGAAAGGTTTCCGTCGGATCGGAGATGTTCATGCGCCCGTCACCTTCTTGATGATAGCCAGCAGTTGATCCTGCTTGAAGGGTTTGACGATCCAGCCGGTGGCGCCGGCCTCCTTGGCCTGCCGCTTGAGGTCTTCGTCGGACTCCGTGGTCAGGAGGATGATCGGGATGCCCTTGGAGGACGGGTGCTGGCGATATTTCCTGATGAACTCGATGCCGTTGAGCACGGGCATGTTGAGGTCGGTCAGCACTGCATGAACGGTATTGGCGGTGGCCACTTCATAGCCCTCCTGACCGTTTCCGGCTTCGAGCACGTCCAGCCCGGCGCCGGTCAGGGTCATGGCCACCATCTGGCGTATGGAAGCGCTGTCGTCGATCGTCAGAATGGTCTTGGTCATGCTCAGTGTCCTGCTGGCTGATCTGAATCGGGGGACCAGAAGGATGCATGCTCCTGGTTGGGCGAAAGAAAGCCGGTCTGTTCCAGCGTGGCCTGCAAGGGCGCCCCCAAGGGCGCAAGCATGGTCAACCTGCCTTTCCGGGCAGCCGCCATTGCCGCGGCCGACAGCAGGGTCTGCACTGTCGTAACGTCAGCGGCCGACACCGTCTGCGTGTCGACGGCAATGTCTTTATGGTTCTCGACGGCTTCGAGCAGGCTGGCCGCAACGTTCTGCGCGGACTTGATACCTGCGTCGCCCGTCAGCACGAGCGTGTGGATACGTTCTTCGGTCATGAGCATGACCGGATACAAATGTGTGTGGATGACATTCTGTCTCTCTACCGCGAAGGACTAAGGGGAAGTCGGTAGGCGAAGTGGACTGGTGCGCTGCTGGTTCCGCTATGCTGTTTCTACTGCCAATCTGTTCGCCGTATTCCCATCCGGCTTACCTATATACTTGCAGTCTTTAGCTTAACCGTTGGTTACCTTCATTATTTTTATCGAAAATTTGATCGCGGCTTCCAAGTATTACCGAATTAAGTATTCGAATTAACAAATTCAACTGTACTGTTTTCCAGAGAGTCAATTGGAATCGCGGTCAACCCGATTCGAGTCGAGCGCGTTTGATTCAGAGTCGTTCGTGTTTGACTCGGAGTCGATTCGCATGGGCGTCATTGGCCATATTGTCTGATTCATTTGCGATCAGACGCGCAAAGAAGTCTAAAGCCTTGCTGGCGTCGCCTTGCGCGCGATAGGGCTCAAATAGCGGTTGCTTGGACGGAGGAAAAACTAGAAGCCGACGGCCTGGGGCTGTTCGGCCGGCTGCATGGTGGCGCAGATTTCCGGCCATTTGGTGCGGAAGGCGGCCACGCATTGGGGGTCGAAATGTGCGCCACTGCAACGGACGATCTCGGCATAGGCCTTTTCGATTGGCCATGCGGGCTTGTAGGGACGCTCGGAACACAAGGCGTCGAATACATCGGCGATGGCCACGATGCGGGCCTCGATTGGGATGTCAGTGCCCGAGAGACGGTCGGGATAGCCGGTGCCGTCCCATTTTTCGTGGTGGCTCTGGGCAATGAGTTCCGCAGTGCGGATCAAGTCCGAGCCGCCGCGCTCGAGAATGCGCGCGCCGATGGTGACATGCTCGCGCATGATCGCCATTTCTTCAGGCGTCAGCTTGCCCGGCTTGGACAGAATGGCGTCGGCTATGCCGATCTTGCCGATGTCGTGCAGGGGCGCGGCGAGGTAGATCATGCGGCAGCGGTCGGGTGGCAGGCCGATGCCCTCGCCGATCAGCTGGCTGATCTGGGCGACGCGTGAGACATGCTCGCCGGTATCGCCATCGCGATATTCGATGGCGCGGGCGAGGCGATAGATGATCTCTTCTTCGCGCGCCAGCAGATGGGCAGTGGCGCGTTCGACCTCGCGGGTCAGCCACTGGGCGCGATCGGCCAGTTCCACCTGGGCCTGGCGCAATGCGAGAAGATTGGACACCCGGGCCTGGAGTTCGATGGGGTCGAAGGGCTTGTGCAGGAAATCGGTGGCGCCGGCCTTGATGGCCTCGATGCGCACGGTCTTGTCGTGGTCAGAGGTGACCATGATGATCGGCACGATGCGGTAGGCCGGGCGTGAGCGCAGGGCGGCGGTGAAGGCGACACCGTCCATCTCGGGCATTATGTGATCGACGATGATCAGGTCGTATTGCTGGCCCTGGCACCATTCGAGCGCCTGCAGCGGATTGAGGCACAGTTCCACCTCGCCCATCACAGCCTCTTTGACGATGCTGCCGATCAGCGCCAGACTCGACCGGCTATCATCGACAATCAGCAAACGCATCGTCGGGCCCCCGCCTGCAACGGCAGGATCATAAGCGGGCATCCCTTAGGCGAAACTTAACAGGAATTGCGACGTTGCAACGGTTTGCTGGTCCGGGGGAGTGGTGACGCCCATCGGCATGCGCTATGGCCTTGGTGTGGCAGGTTGAGGACGGCATGACCCGGATTGCGATCATTGGCGGAGGCCCGGCCGGCCTGATGGCCGCCGAAGCGGCTGCGGGGCAGGGGGCCGAGGTGCATGTCTTCGAGGCCATGCCCACGGTTGGACGCAAGCTGCTGATGGCCGGCAAGTCTGGTCTCAACATCACCCATGCCGAAGACAGGGCCATGTTCGACACGCGCTATGGCACGGCGCGCGCGCTGTTGCAGGCCGCTCTTGATGCGTTTTCGGCGCAGGCCCTGCGGGACTGGTGCCAGGGGCTCGGCATCGAGACCTTTGTCGGCTCCTCCGGCCGGGTGTTTCCCAGGCAGATGAAGGCTTCGCCGCTGTTGCGGGCGTGGCTGGCTCGGCTCGGGACGCAGGGTGTTGCCCTGCACACACGGCATCGCTGGGTCGGGTTCGAAGCGGATGCGCTGGTGTTCGACACGCCATCCGGTCGCAAGGTCGAACGCTTCGACGCGGTGGTCCTGGCGCTGGGTGGCGCCAGCTGGCCCGAGCTTGGCTCGGACGCCGCCTGGGTGCCGAGGCTGGTAGAAATGGGCGTCCCGGTGGCGCCATTCCGACCGGCCAATTGCGGCTTCGAGACAGGCTGGAGCACCGTCTTTGCCGAGCGGTTTGCCGGAGAGCCCATCAAGGCGGTGGTTGCGACCAGCGATGCCGGGTCGCTGCTGGGCGAATTCGTAGTGAGCCAGTGGGGCATTGAAGGAAGTCTCGTCTATGCGCATTCCGCAGCGTTGCGGGATGCGCTGGAGCGGGACGGGCATGCGGCCCTGATGCTGGATCTCGCTCCCGGGCGCAGTCCCGAACGGCTGGCGCGGGACCTGGCGCGGCAGCCGGCCAAGGCGAGCTTTGCTAATCGCCTGCGCAAGGGTGCGGGCATTGACGGGGTGAAGCTCGGTTTGCTGCGTGAACTGATCCCGGACGCGGCGGGCCGGAATCCCGAGGAACTGGCGGGAATCCTGAAGGCGCTGCCGCTGCCGGTGGTGCGGCCGGGGGCGATCGAGCGGGCGATTTCGGTGGCCGGGGGGATTGCGTGGGACGGCGTGGATGAGAATTTCATGCTCACGGCCATGCCGGGTTTTTTCGTGGCCGGAGAGATGCTTGACTGGGAGGCGCCGACCGGTGGCTATCTGTTGACGGCCTGTTTTGCCACCGGCCGGATGGCGGGTCGAGCGGCGGCTGGCTGGGTCCTGGAGGGCGTTGATGAACAGAATTGATCTCGAAGGGCAAGTGGCCGTGGTGACCGGCGGCGCGCAGGGCCTGGGTCTTGCCATTGCCAACCGGCTCCGCGCCTCGGGCGCCCGCATAAGCCTGTGGGATCGCGACGCCGAAACGCTGGACAAGGCCGTGACGGCGCTGGGCCAGGGCGTGGCGCGGCAGGTGGTGGACGTCACCGATCTTGCGGGGCTGGAACAGGCCCATGCCGCGACCGAGGCGGATGTCGGGCCGGTGTCGATCCTCGTGCATTCAGCGGGCATTGCGGGCAATAATGCGACCCTGGACGCCTACGATCCCGCCGAATGGCGGCGCGTCATCGACATCAATCTCAATGGCACCTTCTATGTGAACCGCGTCGTGGTGCCGGGCATGAAGGCGCGCAATTATGGCCGCATCGTCAACATCGCCTCGATTGCCGGCAAGGAGGGCAATCCGACCGCGTCGGCCTATGCGGCGGCCAAGGCCGGGGTGATCGGCATGACCAAGTCGCTGGGCAAGGAACTGGCGAGCTATGACATCGCGGTCAATGCCATCACGCCGGCAACGGCCAAGACGCGCATTCTCGAGACGCTCAGCGACGATTTCATCACCTATATGCTCTCGCGCATCCCGCGTGGCCGCTTTCTTGAGGTCGAGGAGGCAGCCTCCATGGTGGCCTGGCTGGTCAGCCGGGAGAACAGCTTTACCACGGCCAGCGTCTTCGACCTTTCGGGCGGACGGGCGACCTATTGAGGCTGCGCGCCTGCGGCCGGACACCTTATGGTGTCTCCGTTCCAGTCGATCTCCACTGTGGCATGGCCGATATTGTGCTCGTGCTCAAGCCTATTCTTGACCGAAGCGGAGACAGCGGCCGGGTCGGCATTCGGGGCGAGGGCGATTTCGAGCGTCGCCATGGTCTGGCCGGAGGATAGCGACCACACATGGAGGTGGCCGGCCTTGGCCAGGCCTGGAATGCTGGCGCCCAGGTCGGCCTGAAGGCTCTCGATATCCACCCCGTCCGGGGCGCCCTCCATCAGGATGTTGAAGGTGCGCGTGAGCAGGGCCCAGGCGCTGCGGAGAATGAGCAGGCTCACCAGCACGGAGAGAATGGGATCGATGGGCATCCAGCCGGTCAGCCAGATGATGATGGCCGCGGCAATGGCGCCCACCGAACCAAGCAGGTCGCCGAGCACGTGCAAGAGCGCACCCTTGATGTTCACATGCTCCGCGTCGGCGCGCGAGAGAATGGCAAAGACCAGCAGGTTGACGCCGAGGCCGAGTATGGCGACCACGAACATCGGTCCGGCCAGCACGGCCTCGGGGCTAAAGAAGCGCTGGATCGCCTCATAGGCAATCCAGCCGACCAAGGCAAAGAGCGCCAGGGCATTGAGCAGGCCCGCCAGCACTTCGAGCCGCGAATAGCCAAAGCTGCGCCGGGCATCGGCCGGTCGCCGGCCCAGCCGGAACCCGAGCCAGGCCAGGAACAGGGCCACTGTATCGGTCAGCATGTGCCCGGCATCGGCAATCAGCGCCAGCGAGCCCGATAGATAGCCGCCGATCAGTTCGGCGACCATGAACCCGCCCGTCAGCAGTACGCCGATGAGCACTGCCCGCTCGTTGCCGGCGCTGACCGTGGGCGCGTGGCTGTGTCCGGCATGACCGTGGTCATGGCTGGGTTCGGCACCGTGCTGGTGGTCATGCGCGTGATCATGTTCGGGCAAGGATCGTCTCCCTTTGAGTGTACATATGAATATACATTCATATTAGGATGTCAAGGCGGGTGCCTTTCGGGGCAACGGCAGGGCGCGGGTGTGGTTCCAGGGCCGGGGCGTGGGCGCGGTTCCACGGCCGGGGGCGTGGGCGTTGAGGCGTGGCGGGGCAATTCGGTATTGGCAGGATTGCCGGCCCCATGGCCTTGCTCCCCCTTGGGGGGCGCGGGAGGGGTCTTTCGGTGCCTCTATGACCACCCCCACGCCAGCCCGGCCATTCGAGCACAGCCGCTCGGTCCTTCGTGGTGGGTTGGAGCCCTGAGAAAGGGCCACCCCCACCCAGCTTCCCCCCGAAGAGGGGGGGAGGCGTATGTCGCGTATGCCGCTTGATCTGCGAAGGCTCGGATGCGCTCCTCCTGTCAGAGGAAGGTTGGGGGGCTGCGACTTGTCCGTGCGGGGAAGCGAGGCCCGATTTCGACGCTCCCACCCCAACCAACCGAGCGCTGCTCTCATGGCCGTGTCCACTGACCCGGCTGCCCCGGGGCCGCGCCCTCGCTGCGCACCGCCTGCATGGCCCTCAAGGGGTGGGGCGACAGAACCGAACGCCGCGCGGACGGTGAGATGATCCGGCGCTGATGGCGGGCGTCAGCGTGGAAGGCTCCACTGGAGTGCTCGGTCCTTCGGGGAGGGTCGGAGCCCTGAGAAAGGGCCACCCCCACCCAGCCTCCCCCTGAAGAAGGGGGAGGCGTATGTCGCGTTTGTTGCTTGATCTGCGAAGGCTCCGATGCACTCCCCGTGTCCGGGGAAGGTTGGGTCGGGGGCCCCGTCCATGTGGTGAAGCGTGGCCGGACTTCGATATCACCACCCCAGCCAGAAGGCCCCCTCAAGGGGGTGGGGGCGGCAGAACCGAAAACAGCGCTGACGGTGAGATGATCCGGCACCGGTTTGGAAGGCTCCGCTGGAGCGCTCGGTCCTTCGGGGCGGAGCGGAGCCCAAAAAGAGCCACCCCCACCCGGCCTCCCCCTGAAGAAGGGGAGGAGTAGGTCGCGTTTGTTGCTTGATCCGCGAGGCTACGATGCACTCCCCGTGTCAGGGGAAGGTTGTGGCGGGGTCCCGTCCATGCGGTGAAGCATGGCCCGACTTCTACGCTTCCTCCCCAGCCGTTCGGGCACAGCTCTCATGGCCTTTTCGACTGACCTCGCGGCCCCGGCGCCGCGGCCTTGGCTGCGCGCACCGCCTGCACGGTCCCTCAAGGGGAGCGGGCGGCAGAACCGAACGCCGCGCTGGCGGTGAGATGATCTGGCGCTGATGGCCGGCGGCAGCTTGGAAGGCTCCGATAGGGCCATCGGTCATTCCGGGTGGGTCGGAGCCCTGAGAAAGGGCCACTCCACCCAACTTCCCCCTGAAGAAGGGGGAGAGTAGGTCGGGCTGTCAGGGTTTGACCGTGAAACCCTCTAGTCCTGTGCGTCGTCCTCGCCCGGCTCGTGATCCTCCATGGCGTGGGCGAGCATGTCTGTCAGCATGCGCGCGATATGGTCGTCGGCCACCTGGTAGAACACCTGCTTGTTGCGGCGGGTGAAGCGGACGAGGCGGGCGGCGCGGAGGAGGCGCAGATGGTGGCTGACGAGGGAGGGACTGGCGCCGATGGCGGTTGCGATGTCGCCGACGGCAATGGCGCCCTCCAGGCAGGTGAGGACGACCTTGAGCCGTGTCGGGTCGCCCAGAAGCCGATAGGTCTCGGCGATGACGGTCAGGTGATTGTCTTCAGGCAGGGGCACGGTATCGGGTCCGCTTGGGCGTCGGCACCCATAGTTAGGGTGCTTCGGCCCGGCTGACCAGTCAGACGCGGTTGCCGGCAGCGTCGATGACGACTTCACCATCTTCCTTGGTGAAGGGAATACCGAGGGCCTCGGGCAAGATGTCGAGCACGATTTCGGAGGGACGGCAGAGGCGAACGCCGTGGGGCGTCTCGACAAAGGGCCGGTTGATGAGGATGGGGTCGGCCAGCATGGCCTCGATGAGTTCCTCGTCCGAGAGATCGGGATTGTCGAGGCCGAGTTCGAAATAGGGCGTGTCCTTGATCCGAATGGCCTCGCGCACGCTGAGGCCGGCGCGATCGATCAGCTCCACCAGCCGGGCCCGGTCGGGTGGGTTCTCGACATAGAGGACAATCCGGGGCTCGATGCCGGCCCCGCGGATCATGGCCAGGGTGTTGCGCGAGGTGCCACAATCGGGGTTGTGATAGATGGTGACGCTCATGGTGAGACCTTCATTGTTGGCCGGAGCAACCAGGCGGTGACGCCGAGGGCGAGCAGGGCCCCTACGATCTGGGCGAGGATGAAGCCGGGCACGTCGGCGGGGCCGATGCCGGCGAAGCTTGACGTCAGCGCCCGGCCGATGGTCACGGCCGGATTGGCGTAGGAGGTCGAGGCGGTGAACCAGTAGGCGGCGGTGATATAGAGGCCGACGCGCAGGGCGATCTGCTCGGCGGGGTGCTTGAGCGAAAGCAGGATTGTGAGCAGCAGGCCGAATGTCGCCACGGCCTCGCTCAGCCACTGGCTGGGGCCAGTGCGCGGGTCAGCATAGGCCGAAAGCAGCGGCAGGTCGAACATCAGATGCGCGATCAATGTGCCCAGCATGGCGCCGCCGATCTGGCACACCATGTAGAGCGCCGCGTCGCCGGCCGAAAGCTGGCGCCTGAGGGCCATGACCAGCGTCACCGCCGGGTTGAAATGCGCGCCCGAGAGCGGCGCCAGGATGCCGATGAGCACGACGAGGATGGCGCCGGTGGCGATGGTATTGGCGAGCAAGGCCAGGCCGATATCGGTGGTCAGGCGCTGGGCCATGATGCCCGAGCCGACCACGGTGGCGACGAGAATGGCAGTGCCGAGCGCTTCGGCGGCCAGTGGGCGGAGACGATCAGTCATTATTGGCCTTGTCGGTGGCGCCATCGAGCTTGCCGATGTCCTTGAGCTTGTTCTGCAGCGACATGCGGTCGATGGTGGCGAGGGGCAGCGCGGTGAAAACCTCGATGCGGCGGCGCAGATAGTTGGCAGCGTCGCGGAAGGCGTTGACCTTGTCCAGTTCACTGCCCTCGACCGCTGCCGGGTCGGCGACACCCCAATGGGCGGTCATCGGCTGGCCGGGCCAATAGGGGCAGGTCTCGCCGGCGGCATCGTCACAGACGGTAAAGACGAAATCGAGCTGCGGCGCGCCCGGCGCGGCGAACTCGTCCCAGGATTTCGACCGGTAGCCCTCGGTGGGCAGGCCCATTTCCCTGAGTGTGTGCAGGGTCAGCGGATTGACCTCGCCCCTGGGCTGACTGCCGGCCGACCAGGCCTTGAATTTGCCTCCCGGCACGGCGTTCATGATCGCCTCTCCCAGTACGGAGCGGGCCGAATTGCCGGTGCATAGAAACAGCACGTTGTAGACGCGGTCGTTCATTGGCGAATGTCCTCGGGAACGCAGCAGGGGGTGATGTCTTCGATCAGCGGCGCGCAGAGCTCAGGGCGGCCGCCGCAGCAGTCATTGACGAGATAGGACATGACATCGCGCATGCGATTGATGTCGGCGCGATAGGTGATGGTGCGGCCCTGCCGTTCGGCGCTCAGCAGCCCGGCGCGCGTCAACTGGGCCAGATGGCTCGACATCGTGTTTTGCGGCACGTCGAGCCGGCGGGCGATTTCGCCGGCGGGCAGGCCATGGGGCTCATGTTCGACCACGAGGCGGAAAGCCGCGAGGCGCGATGGCTGGGCCAGGGCCGAGAGGGCCTCGATGATGGTTATGTCATCCATATATCGGGATTTATCGATATATTGTGACAGTTGCAAGACGGCGAAGGGCGGTATGACGATACCCCCACCCTTAATCCCTCCCCACAAGGGGGAGGGAGACGATGAACACTAGTGTCAAGGCCCGAAGCCTCCCTCCCTCAAGGGGAGGGAGGCGAAGGCGCCGTCAGTCCCGCGAATAGTGGCGTACCGCGCTACCGATAGCCCGCTGCCTGCAGTTCGAACAATTCGGCATACCGCCCCTTGAGGGCGACGAGCTGTTCGTGGGTGCCCGCTTCGAGAATGGCGCCATTGTCGAGCACGAGGATGCGGTCGGCCATGCGCACGGTCGAGAAGCGGTGAGAGATGATGACGGCGGTCTTGCCTATGGCGAGGCCCTTGAAACGGGCAAAGACCTCAGCTTCCGCCTTGGCGTCGAGCGCCGCCGTGGGTTCGTCGAGGATGATCAGTTCGGCGTCGCGCATATAGGCGCGGGCAATGGCCACCTTCTGCCACTCGCCGCCGGACAGGTCGCGGCCCTGCTTGAACAGACGGCCCAATTGCTGGTCATAGCCCTTGGGCAATCGGGCGATGACGCCCTTGGCCAGGCTCTGCTCGGCGGCGGTGTCGATGCGGTCCTGGTCCTCGCGCGCCTCAATGCGCCCGACGCCGATATTGTCGCGGGCGGAGAAGCTGTAGCGGATGAAGTCCTGGAAGATGACGCCGACATGGGCGTGGATATCGGCGGGGGCCATCTGCCTGAGGTCCACGCCATCGATGGTGATGCGCCCTTCGCTCGGGTCATAGAGCCGGGTCAGGAGCTTGACGATGGTGGTCTTGCCCGCGCCGTTCTCACCCACCAGCGCCAGGGTTTCGCCCGCGGGCAGGGTGAAGGAGAGGTTGCGCACCACCCAATGGTCGGTCTCGGGATACTTGAAGCCCACATTGTCGAAGACAATGCCGGACCGGATAGGGACCGGGAAGGCTGCGGGCGCGGGCGGCGGCAGGACGGTGGGCTCGATTTCGAAGAAGGAAAACAAATCGTCCAGATACATGGACTGCCCGGCAATCTGGGTGAAGCCGAGCAGGATTTTCTGGAACAGGCCGTTGAGCCTCAGGAACGAGCCGGACAGAAAGGCCAGGTCGCCCAGCGAGAAAACGCCGGTAATGGTGCGCCAGACGATGAAGGCATAGGCGGCGTAATAGGCCAGGCTGGCAATGGCGGCAAAGGCGGCGCCCCAGCCGGCCCGCAGAATGGCGACGCGGCGGTTTTCGAGAAAGATCTGATGCGCCAGGCCCTTGAAGCGGGTGACGAGATAGTCGCCCAGGCCGAAGAGCTTGACCTCCTTGGCGGTCTCGGCGCTGGCCCCGATATGGCGCAGATATTCGAGTTCGCGCCGTTCGGGCGTGCGCCAGCGGCTCAGCATATAGGCCAGGGAATTGAAGCGGCTTTCACCCCAGACCGAGGGGATGAAGCTCAGGGGCAGCAGCAGGATCAGCCAGGGCGCGTAGATGAACAGGCCCGCCGCCAGGGTCATGACGGTGATGATGTCCTGGGCCTGCCCGAAGATCTGGCTCAGCAGCGCATTGCGGCCGGCTGCCTGGCGGCGGGCGCGCTCCAGCCGGTCCTGGTATTCGGCGCTTTCGAAGTGCTGCAGGTCGAGCCGGGCGGCATGCTGCATCAACTCGACGCTGACCTGGTTGGAATGGAGTTCGGACAGGATGGAATCCACCAGGCCCGTGGCACGGGAAATCAGGTCATTGGCCAGCACCAGCGCCAGTTCGAGCAGGAGGAAGCCGATGACGGAATTGAGCAGCCCCGCCTCGAACCAGTCGAGAATGCCGGGGCCGGGCGGGGTTACCGCGGAGAGCCGCACCACTTCGTCCACGATCAGCTTGGCGGCATAGAGTACGGCCACCGGTTGCAGTGCCGCGATGATGCGCAGGCCGATGCTGGCCGCGGTCAGGAAGCGGCTGGTGCGCCAGATCTGCGCGACGAGACGCCCCAGATGGGCGAGGTTGTCGATCTGGTCGCGAAGCGTGGGGCTCTTGTCGGGAAGGGGCGGCGGACGCCGGCCGGGGAGGTCGCTCATGGCGCCAATGTAGTGCGTCCCGGCTGCGGCGGGAATAGGCACAAGAGCTTGGCTGCATTACCTTTTGGACAGGCTGGCGGGCCCGGCCTTCAGGGCAGGCTGCGCAGGAAACCGGCCAGGTCGGCGGTCACGTGGTGCACATGCGGGCCGGTCGATTGCCCCAGCTCCCAGGCTTCCACCTGTTCATGGGCGAAGTCTTCGCCGGCGATCACCTGCACTGTTGCCATGCCCACCTCATGCGGCACGACGAGATTCTTTTCGAGATCATCGAACATGATGGCGCGGGTCGGTTCGATATCGTGCAGGGCAAAGAAGCCATCATAGGCGGCCCGGTGCGGCTTGGGGACAAAGGTCATGGCGCGGATGTCGTGCACATGCTCGAACAGGTCGTCGCCGCCCAGCCGGGCGAGCACCGCGCGGGCGTGGCCGGTATCGCCATTGGTGAGGATGAACTTGCGGCCCGGCAGGGCGCGGATGGCCTCCACGAGGTCCGGACGCGGGTCGACGGGGGAATAGTCGATGGCGTGGACGGTGGTAAGGAAGTGATCCGGATCGACCGTGTGGCGCTGCATCAGCCCGTTCAGCGTGGTGCCATAGTCGCGGTAATAGTCCTTCTGCAGGGCGCGGGCATCGGCAAAATCGAGCTGGGTGATGTCCATCACATAGCGGGTGATCAGCGTATCGATCTGCGCGAAGAGATTGCACTCGCGCGGATAGAGGGTGTTGTCGAGGTCGAACACCCAGTCGGTGACGTGATCGAGGCTGGTATGGGGCAGGCGCAAACTGGTCATGGGCGCATTCTGGCACAAATGAGTGAAGGCTTCATCAGCGCCCGGGACAATGGCGGGGCCTGAAGGCCCCGCCACAAGCGCTTACTTGGACTTCTGGTTGGCCGTGACCGAGAGGCCGAGGGCCTGGATCAGGCTGGCTGGATTGGACGCAGCGGCTGCCAGGACCAGCACGCTGGTCGGCGTGGCCGGCTTGACCGCGACTTCCAGGCTCCTGGGATCGTCGAGGAAGGCCGAGACCGGCGGTACCACGAGATCGCCAAGCGCCGGAATGCCGCTTTCGGCGATCATGGCGGGGAGCATGGTCTTGAGGCCTTCCACGAAGGCGCCGCGATCGGCGCCGGACTGGGCCGCGAACATGTCGAGCAGCCTGGGCGTGAGGCCGGCATCGTCATAGCGGATGCCAAGGCCGGAAATGGTCATGGCCTGGGCGATTTCCATGCCCGCCATCATCTGCTTGGCCTGGGCTTCCTCGCTGGCCGGATCGAGATCGGAGCTTTGCAGCGCGTAGATCTTGTCGAGCATTGCGGGGGTGAAGCCGGCCACGTCGGCAGTGATGTTGAGCGCACCGATATCGGCAAAATCGAGCAGGAATTCGTTCACCGCCAGATGGCCATCGGCCATGGTCCAGTCGATCGACTGGGTGATATTGCCGCTCACAGTGGTCAGGCCCAGCGCCGCGATCACCGCGCCGGCCTCGGGCTCTTCCTCGCCCACCGTGCTCAGATCGGCCCAGATGTTGGAGATGGACAGCGAAGAGGAAATCGACTCCAGCGCGTCGTTGTCGTCATAGGCAAATTCGGAGGCGGCTTCCATGCCGTCGATCTTGACCACCTCGACACCATCGCGGCTCAGGGTCAGCGGCCCGGTCGCCATGCGGCCCACCACCTGGAGCAGTACGTCGGCGCTGGTCTGGCCCTCGGGGGGCAGCCAGAGATCCTCGGCAACCATGTCCACCAGGGTCAAATGGCCCACATGGTCGTCGCCGAATTCCATGTCGATATCGGGCACGGTCAGGCTGTCGGCAAAGTAACTGCCATCGTCATTCTCGACGACGCCCGAAAAGGTCAGTTCGGTATCGAGCACCGTGGGCTCCATGTCGGCGCCCGGCACGTTGACGGTGACGCCGTCCACGGTGATGGTGTCGCCCGAGAGCGTGGCGGCGCCAAAGCTCAGGTCATAACCCATGGCCTTGTAGACCGTTTCGACGCGGTTCACGAAGGTCTCGGCGTCGAGTGCCATGGCCGGCTGCATAAGCGCCAGCGTCGTCAGTCCGGTCGTTGCCAGAAGTCCGGTCGTCTTGATCATTCTGATCATTCTATTTCCCTCAATATGACTTGCACGCGACCGGAGCCCTCCAGTTCAGCGCCTCGTCCCTGCAATTTGCCCCTTGCCCGCGCAAATGCAATGGACTCGTGGCGGAAATGGGTCGGATCGCTTTAGATGCGGTATATTTCAGCCTAATGTCACCGCGCCTGCGCGGGTGGACTATTCCAAATTGAGAAATTGCCGATAGGCAGGGTTGTCGGTCTCGTCCCAATAGGGAAAACCGATAGCGTCGATATGGCCGAAGAAGTCGCCCTTGGTATGCTCCGGCACTTCGATGCCGACCAGCACCCGGCCATAGTCGGCGCCGTGATTGCGATAGTGGAACAGGGTGATGTTCCAGGCATCGTTGAGGCCTTCAAGGAATTTCAGCAGGGCGCCCGGGCGCTCGGGAAACTGGAAGCGGAACACCATTTCGTCGCTGATGCCGGCGGCCCGTCCCCCCACCATATGCCGGACATGGAGCTTGGCCACCTCGTTGTCGGTGAGGTCCGTCACCGAAAGGTCGTTGGCCTCGAGCATGGCAATGATGTCATGCTTCTCGGCATCGCCGCCGGAGAGCTTGATGCCCACAAAGATATGGGCGCTTGAGCCGGGGGCGTAGCGATAGTTGAACTCGGTGACGGCGCGGCTGCCGATGAGCCGGATGAAGGCGCGGTAGCTGCCGGGACGTTCCGGGATGGTCACGGCCAGCAGCGCCTCCGCACGCTCGCCGATCTCGGCACGCTCTGCCACGTAGCGTAGCCGGTCGAAATTGACATTGGCGCCCGAATTGATGGCGATCAGCGCTCCCTCGGGTGCGTTGCCGTTTTCGATGTCGCGCCTGAGGCCCGCCAGCGCCAGGGCCCCGGCCGGTTCGGTAATGGCGCGATGGTCGTCGAAGATGTCCTTGATGGCGGCACAGATTTCGTCGGCTGTGACGGTCACGATGTCATCGAGCAGGTCGCGGCAGAGCCGGAAGGTTTCCTCGCCCACCTGGCGCACGGCCACGCCATCGGCAAACAGTCCCACCCGGTCAAGCGGTACGGGCCGGCCGGCCGCGATGGCCGCCTGCATGCTGGCCGCTTCGTCCGGCTCGACCCCGATGACGCGGATTTCGGGCCGCAGGAATTTCACGAAGCTGGCAATGCCGGCGGCAAGGCCCCCGCCGCCCACCGGCACATAGATAGCGCCGATCGGTTCGGGGTGCTGGCGCATCAGTTCGAGCCCGATCGTGCCCTGGCCAGCGATGACGTCGGGGTCGTCGAAGGGATGCACGAAGACATAGCCGTGCCGCTCGGCCAGGGTTGTGGCATGGGCGCGGGCGGCGTCGAAGCCATCGCCGAAGAGCACGACCTCGCCGCCCAGGCGCTTGACGGCATTGACCTTGATGATCGGGGTGGTGGTCGGCATCACCACAACTGCCCTGATGCCCAGACGCGTCGCGGAGAGGGCCACCCCCTGGGCATGGTTGCCGGCGGAGGCACAGATGACGCCACGGGCGCGTTCTTCGGCAGACAGGTGCACGATGCGGTTATGGGCGCCACGGATCTTGAAGGAAAAGACCGGCTGCAGGTCCTCGCGCTTGACCAGGATGGTGTGGCCCAGCCGCGCAGAGAGCAGTTCCATCTTTTCCAGCGGGGTCTGTATGGCGACCTCATAGACCGAGGAGGTCAGGATCTTGCGGACATAGTCGGTCATTGGCATTCCCGAAGGGTGGGCGTGAACATGGGGTGATGGACGCCTGCTGACAGCAATTGTCAATCTGGCAGTCCACAAGGTCGATCAGGGAGAGGGGCCCGATGTTGCGGCCCGCGCATAGCTGAAATATCTCAATCAAGTGATTGATTAAATCTGGATCGCCGTGTATGTCCGCGTCATGCAGGTGGATTGCCCAAAACGAGAGAGTGGCGATGAACGCCGGCTTGCCATTGCGCGGGCCGCCAGGGCGATCATCGTCGAAAGAGGCCTTGAAGGTTTGCGAACGCGCGACATTGCCGCCCGTGTGGGCATCAATATCGCCACGCTCCACTATCACGTGCCGAGCAAGGAAGCCCTGGTGGCGCTGGTCGCGCAAAGCCTCAAGGAGGAATTTCGCGACCAGGGCATGCGGCGCCCGCGCGAAGGACGTACGGGGCTGGAACTGCTGCGCATGGAAATCGAGGACGTCATCGAAACCCTGTTCGAGGCACCCGACCGGCTCAGCATCATGGCCGAACTCATCGAGCGGTCGCGTCGCGATCCCTCGATCGCCGCCATTATCCGGCCGATGACCGGCCACTGGCGACAGATGCTCGCCGACATTTTCGCGCTTGGCGTCAGGGACGGCACGCTTCGTGCCGACCTCGATCCGCAGGCGGCCGCCCACATCTTCCTGGGCACGGTGGCCGGCTGGCGCAGCTCGCATCCCGACCGCTCGGAAATCGAAGCGGCGTTTTCAGAAATCGAGCGGGCCTTCAAGGCGCCCGCCAGCAAAGGGGACTAACAATGTCTGCAGCTCACGCCGAGGCCGCGCCGCCTGATCCGCGCCGCTGGCTCTCCCTGGCGATCCTCCTGATCGCCAATTTCATGAATCTGATCGACGTCACCATCGTCAATGTGGCGTTGCCCTCGATGCGCGAAAACCTTGGCGCGACCGACAGCCAGATCGAGTGGGTGATTGCCGCCTATGTGCTGGCATTCGCCCTCGGGCTTTTGCCCTTCGGGCGGCTAGGCGACATCGTGGGGCGCACGCATATGTTCCTCTGGGGCGTCGGCGCCTTCACCCTGGCTTCGGCCCTGTGCGGCATGGCGCCTTCCATCGAATTGCTGATCGGAGCCCGCGTGCTGCAGGGGCTGGGCGGCGCGATGATGACGCCGCAGGTGCTGGCCATCGCCACGGTCACCTTCCCGCCGCAGGAACGCGGCCAGGCGTTCTCGCTGTTCGGTCTGTCGGCGGGCCTTGCTTCAGTCTGCGGCCCCATCCTGGGTGGCGTGCTGATCGATGCGCATCTGTTCGGGCTCGACTGGCAGCCCATCTTCCTGGTCAACGTGCCCATCGGCATTGCCGCCATCATTGCCGGCTGGCTGCTGATCGCGCGGCTCCCCGGCCATCCCGACCTCAAGAACGACTATGTCGGCATCGGACTGTTCGGGCTGGGCATCGTCTCGGTTGTGTTTCCCATCGTGGAAGGCCGCGCCTATGGCTGGCCGCTCTGGGCCTTCGGCATGATCGCCTTCGGCATCATCATGCTGGGCGCATTCTACCTCTGGCAGGGCCGCCGCGCCGCCGCCGGGGAGCCGCAGCTGCTCAACCATGACCTCCTGCGCAGCAAGGACTTCATGTTCGGCGCCTTCGTGGTCACCGTCTTTGCCTCGGGTATTCCAGGCATGTTCATGGTGATTTCGCTGCTGTTGCAGGCCGGTTTCGACTTCTCGCCGCTCGAATCGGGGCTGACCAATACCCCCTTCTCGGTTGGCGTGCTGATTGCCTCCTTCATTGCCGGCCGCTTCGGCTCGCATTACCTGCGCAGCCGCCTGGCTGGGGCCGGGGCTCTGCTGACCTTCGGCATTGCCTGGCTGCACTTCATCATTGCCGGGGTGACCGACACGATCGACCATTGGTGGTTCCTGCCGCCGCTGCTGATCGCCGGCATCGGCCTGGGCCTCGGATTCTCGTCGCTCTTCCAGCTGGTGCTGCGCAGCGTGCCGCCGCGCGATGCCGGCGCAGGTTCGGGCGCGTTGCAGGCCTTCCAGCAGGTGGGTGGGGCGCTCGGCATTGCGCTGATGGGCGAAATCTTCTTCACCCATCTGGGCAATTCCTTCGCCACCGGCGCCGGCCCGCATGCCGCCTTCGCCGATTCCGCAGCGCTGGCGCTGTGGTACCAGGTGGTGGTCTTCGGCCTCGTGCTGGTGCTGGCCTTCTTCTTCAAGGGCGCCGGCAACCAGCCCCAGGGGCGCCCTGTGGCGCCCGTGCCGGTCGAAGCCTAGAGCGTTTCCCGTTCTGATTGAATCAGAACGGGAGCTCTATCTCTTTGTTTTGTCACGCTTTCGAACCGCAAAAGTGGTGTCCACTTTTTCTGAAAGCGCTCCAGTTGCAGACAGAAGGGCCGCCCATTGGGCGGCCCTTGTTCTATTGGTGAGGTGTTGCCAGTGGGTGCTGATCGACGCGAAAGCTGAACAGGGCGCTTTGCATGCGGGCGGCCATGGGCATGACGATGGGCAGGATCATGTCCCGCAGCTTCAGTTCAAACCAGTTTTGCGCCAGCTTCTGCGAACCGCTGGCACGGCCAAGCCTTATGGCCCTGGCCACCCGGTCGCGTCGGAGGCGCTGAAACCGCGCGAAGGCCTCGACGGAGTTATGCTCCGCTGCAAGGCAGGCGGCCAGGACGATCGCGTCCTCAATGGCCATTGAGGCACCTTGACCCGAATGGGGCGCAACGGCGTGGGCCGCGTCGCCCATCAACAAGACCCGGTCCGAATGCCAGCGGGCCAGTTCGGGCATGTCATAGATCGGATAGTTGCGGGCAATGGGGCCTGCCGATGCCAATATGGCGGCGTTGTCCAGGGGATCATCGGCATGCATGGCGCGCAACTGACTGCCAAAGGCCGCTGGATCCTGCACCGATGCGGCGCTTGCCTGCCTAGTGGGAAAGCTGTTGAACCAGTGGACGGGCCGGCCCGGCGCCTTGATGTAGCCGAAGAATGCCTTGCGTCCGAACGTCATCCGCATCAGCCCGTCGGTCGGCGCAATGTCGGGAATGTCGATGATACCGCCCGTGCCGATCTGTCCCGAATAGACGGGCTGGGGAAGGTCGGGGAATATGTGTTGGCGCATGCGCGAGCGAATGCCGTCGCAGGCCAGGGCGATAGCGAAGTGCTCGATGGTGCCAGCGACAGTCAGTTCCACGCCCCCGTCTGTTTCCCTCGCCTTGTCTATGGCGTGGCCGTGGCGGATTTCCATGCCTGCCGCGACTGCTGCGTCCAGCAGGATGCCGGCCAGCGCGCCGCGGCCAATGGTGACTGAGGCGGCGCCGAAGCTCTGGGCATGAGTGGCATAGTCGACAATGGTCAGAAGCCGCCCGCGCTCGTTGTAGATGGCGAGGCCGTTGGTCTGCAGGCCTGCCGCCAGCACCGTTTCGGCCAGGCCCAGGGCGCGCAGGGCATTGATGCCGTTCGGCGCCAGGGTCAGAAACAGTCCTTCGCTCCGCAATTGACCGGCATCGGCCTTTTCAAACACAACGGCCCGAAATCCGGCCTGGTGCAAGGCCAGGGCGGTGGCCAGACCGCCTATGCCGCCGCCGCAGATCGCAATGGCCGGTTGCGATTTGAGGCTTGCGGGCGAAGGAGCGAAAGACGACATTGATGCAATCCGATTTATTATTAGATGATCTAACAATCAGATTGGCGAAGTAAAATGTCAACAGGGAAGCAGGCGCTGATTGCGGAGCTGGGCATGACGATCATGCGCTGGCAGGACCAGACCCAGAAGTTCGATGAGCTGGTGGGGCGCATCTACGGGCTGGGTCCCTCGGAACGGCTATGCCTGAGCTTTTTGATGGGGGGACCACAGACGGCGAGTGTGATTGCGCGGGAAATCCGGCTCACGCCCGCGGCGGTGACGACGCTGCTCGATCGGCTGGAGCAGCGGGGCTATGTGCGGCGGCAGTCCGATCCGGCGGATCGGCGCAAGGTGATGGTGACGTCCGATCACGCGGCGCTGGCGCTGGCACAGGAGGTCTATCTGCCGATGGCGGAAGCCGGTGCGGCAATGCTCGAGCAGTTCAGCATGGATGAGCTGCAGGTCGTCAATAGGGTCGTCCAGGCGGCCATGGCGCTGCAGGACGAGGCGGCGGCGGCGCTGCAGGAGCGCGGCAGGCCACGCTCCTGAACCAGCCGGCTCAACGCACGATCAGCGTGCCGGCGCCGTGTTCGGTGAACAGTTCCACCAGCACCACATGCGGGGTCTTGCCGTTGAGGATGACGACGCCCTCGACGCCATTGTCGAGTGCTTCGAGGCATGTTTCGACCTTGGGGATCATGCCGCCCGAAATGGTGCCGTCGGCAATCAGCGCCTTGGCCTCGCGCACGGTCAGTTCCGGCATCAGCTTGCCGTTCTTGTCGAGCACGCCCGGCACGTCGGTGAGGAACAGGAGGCGCTTGGCGCCGAGCGAGCCGGCAATGGCGCCGGCAAAGGTGTCGGCGTTGATATTGTAGGTATTGCCGTCGCGGCCCGGCGCCACCGGGGCGATGACCGGGATCATCTCGGAGCGCGCCAGGAGATCGAGCAGGGTGCGGTCGACCTCGACCGGCTCGCCCACAAAGCCCAGGTCGAGCACGCGCTCGATATTGGAGGTGGGGTCCTTGTAGGTCTTTTCGGCCTTCCTGGCGAAGACCATGTTGCCGTCCTTGCCGCAGAGGCCGATCGCCCATTCGCCCTCGGCATTGATCAGGGCCACGATTTCCTTGTTGATCGAGCCGGCCAGCACCATCTCGACGATTTCCATGGTGCGCGCATCGGTGACGCGCAGCCCGCCCTCGAACTTGGATTCGATGCCCAGATTCTTGAGCATGGAGGCGATCTGCGGACCGCCGCCATGCACCACGATCGGGTTGACCTTGGATTGCTTCAATAGCGCGATGTCGCGCGCAAAGGCCTGGCCCAGGTTGAGGTCGCCCATGGCGTGGCCGCCATATTTCACCACGACGGTCTTGCCCTCATAGCGCTGCATATAGGGCAGGGCCTGGGCGAGGATGCCGGCGTCGTGGCTGAACCGGTCGGTATCGGGGGCTTGATCGGTCATGGTGCTCTGCGGCTCCCTGGCAAGGCCTTCGTTCGGGGAAAAGGGTCTAGTCCATTTCCGGTTGCTATGAAACGCCCTTGCCCAGCTTTTTTGAAGGGCGGTGATCCAGTTGTCCCCACGCCACGTTGTGATGGGATGACCCGCAGCCGGTCCTGGGGACGGAGGGACGCCAGCCTATGACCATGCAATCCGAGACCGCCGACATCGCCACCCTGATCTCCCGCTGTTCCCTCAGGGACCGCCAGGCATTCCGCACGCTCTACCAGCGCACCAGCGCGAAACTCTTCGGCGTGGTGCTGCGTATCTTGAGAAACAGGGCCGAGGCCGAGGAGGCCATACAGGAGGTCTATATCAAGATCTGGCAGCGCGCGGACCGCTATGTCGCGGGGCAGTATTCTCCCATCAGCTGGCTTGTCGCCATTGCACGCAATCATGCCCTGGACATGGTGCGGGCGCGACGCCCGGCGGGCGATGATCTCGATGCCGCGCTCGACATTGCCGATGCCGGCCCGGATCCGGAGCGGCTGACCCAGGCCAGCGAGGACGGGGAAAGGATCGAGGCCTGCCTGGCGCAGCTGGAGCCGGATCGCGCCGAAGCAGTACGCGGTGCCTATCTCGATGGTTATAGTTATGAGGAATTGGCACAGCGCTTCGCGGTACCGATCAATACGATGCGGACCTGGTTGCGGCGCAGCCTGATCAAACTGAGAGAGTGTCTGACGGCATGAACGAGACCCGGAGCAAGATGGACGACGGCGGGCGCGGTGCGCTGGTTGCCGAATATGTCCTGGGTCTGCTGGGCCCGGCAGAGCATGCGCGTGTGGCCCGGATGATCGAGGCCGATCCGGCGCTGCAGGCTGAGCACGACTTTTGGTCGGCGCGGTTCGCCGCACTCGATGGCGACTTTGCCGAGGTGGCGGCGCCCGCCCATGTGCTCGCCCGAGTGGAAGAGCGCCTGTTCGGGCCCCAAACGAAATCGTCCTGGTGGGACAGCCTGGCCCTGTGGCGCGGCCTTGCGGCCGGGGCATTGGCCGTGGCGGTTGCTGCCATCGGCCTGAACCTGATGCAGCCGGCGCCGAGCGTGACGAGCCTGACCACCCAGCTGGTGGCGGCGCTCGAAGCGGAAGGCAGCGATGTGCGGTTCCTGGCGCTCTATGACGGGGCAGGGGCGGTGCGGCTGACGGCCCTGTCCGGGGACGTGGCCACCGATCGCGACCTCGAACTCTGGGCCATCCAGGGTGGGGGCGACCCCATTTCGATGGGTGTCATTCCGGTCAATGCGCGCTCGGTGGTGGAATTGTCCGAGCAGGTGCGGCAGGGCTGGGGCGAAGGCTCGGTTCTTGCCATCACGCTCGAACCCAAGGGCGGGGCGCCCGAGGGCAAGCCGACCGGCCCGGTGGTCGCCGCCGGTGAAGTGCACCAGATCTGAGGCCAGACGCTCAGTCGATCAGCAGTTCCACCGTCACGCGCTCGTCGAACGACCAACCGCCCAGCGCCAGCACGCCGCCTTCGGCATCGCGCACCAGAGGCGCAGTGCGGATCGCCTCGGCCGGCGTCGTCACCTTGAAGCCGAGGAAATCCTCGAGCCGATGGCGCGGCATGAAGTCGGTGGGTCCGGCGGTCAAGCCGGCGTCGTCCGAGACATTGGTGATGAGAAAGCGCTGGTCCCAGACCAGGCCCCGGTGCGGCGCCAGGCTGATGGCCTCGGGCAGGGCGCGCCCCGGTTCGCGTGACACGGTCAGCCATTCGCCCTTGCGTCGCACCACGGCCCCGAGCAGCGTCGCGGCGCGCTGCAGGCCGCCCTCCATGAGCTGGTCATAGAGGCGCTCGACCTGGCCGAGGGCACGCGGCTTCTGGCGGCCGCCCACAATATTGAGCACGCGTCCGAGCACCCGGCGGCCGATGGCCGGGCTGATGGCGCGAAAGCTGGCAAAGGGCAGGCTGGCAGCGCCAAAGCCGTCCAGGGTCACCCATTCGGCAAAGGCCGCGTCCGCCATCTGCGCCAGCGCCGTGTCGGCCTCGCCCATGCGCGCGGCAAAGCGGGCCAGTGCCGCGCTATCGAGACCCTGTTCCGCCAAAGCGGGCAGCAGACGGCGCCAGCGCACCCGCTCATAGGCGGGATCGTCATTGGAGGGGTCGTGGGCCGGCGCGAGGCCGGCTTCGGCTACCACCGCGGCAAGGCTTGTGGGATCGACGTCCAGAAGGGGGCGAAATACATCGACGCCTTCCACCCGGCTCAAGGGAGTCATCGCCTTCAGCCCCTCGACGCCACTGCCATGGGCGAGCCGCATCAGCACGGTTTCGGCCTGGTCACCGCGATGATGGGCGGTCAGCAGCAGTCGCGCGCCGTCCTCAGCCATGGCCGCGCCGATGAGGCGGTAACGGGCCTGACGCGCCGCCTCCTGCAGCCCGGCTTCCGGCTTGTCGCCCGTCCAGGCGAGATCACGTGCCTCAAGGCCGAACCGGGCGGCAATCTCGAGAACCATGGACACTTCTGAAGCGGCTTCGGGGCGCAGGCCATGATCGAGGCTATAGACAATCAGGCGCGGCGGGCTGGCCAGTTGCGCGGCCCAGCGCCGGGCCAGAAGCAGAAGGGCCAGGCTGTCGGGCCCACCTGAGACCGCAAGGCCCACGACCGGTTCGGACGCGGCTGGCAGGAACAGCCGCGTCAGGATGGCCGGGTCCCCCAGGTCGGGGGTCAGGCCGGTGGACATTCGGCCTTGGCCTTTTCCTCGGCAAGCCGGGTCTTGAAGGCGGGAATGGTGTCGGGATAGCGCACATCGATCTCGGCGAAGGTGCGGCATGCGGTTTCCCGCTCGCCGACGCCGGCCAGCGATACGCCCAGCTTGAGCAGCAGGTCCGGTGCGCGGGGATGATCGGGATTCTTCTGGTAGGCATCGACCAGCACGTCGGCAGCCTCGGCATAGGCGCCACGGGCCAACAGGGTTTCCCCCAGCCAGTTGCTGGCGTCCATCACCTGGGCGTTGTCGGGATAGAGCGCGACGAACTGGCTGAACTGGTCTTCGGCAAATTCGTAATTGCCGGCGACCAATGCCTCATAGGCGGCCTGGTATTGCGCGTCCGCGTCCGGATTGCCGGTGGCGGCCGCAGCCGGGTCATAGCTGAGATCGAGCGGCTGGCCGGTGATCAGGTCAATGCCGCCGGCCTGGCCGGTGCCCACCAGCGGGTCGCCCGACTGTCCCAGATCGTCCATGGGCATCGAGCCATCGTCAAAGGTGGGGTCGAACTCGACTTCGCCGGGCAGGGGTTGCACGCCCTGTTCGGGAATGTCGGTCATGGGCACGTCCTGTTCCGTCTGGGCCGGGTCCTGCGGCAACGCCTCGGGCTGCGTCGCGCCGCCCGGTTGGGTTGCCGCATCAGTTTTTCCCCCGGCACCGCCTTCCAGCTGCTGGAAGCGGAACTCGTTGTCTTCCTGCATGCGGTTGATGATTTCCTGGAGCTGGGTCAGCTGGAAGGTGAGGCCCTCAACCTGGCCGTTGAGCAGGCGGATCTGCTCTTCGAGCTGCTGGATACGCACCATGAGCTGGGCGCTGTCGGCCTGTGCCACCAGGATGCGGTCGCCACTATTGTTGAAGGTGAGGCCACTCAGTTCCCCGGGCGGGAACACCGATTGCGCCTGAACAGCAGGTGCGCACAGACCCACCCCCAGCGCGCAAAGCGCCGCGCGACCGAGTTTTGCGAGATTTGATAGCGTCAAGCCTGCCTCCAATGCTGCCGTTGCGGGGCCAAGATGGGTGTTATCGGTCTGCCGATAAAGAGCAATTTTGGTGAAAAGAAAGCGCCCGGGCCATTTTGTGGCTCCGGGCGCTCTTGCCTCCAGTTTTCACTGGATCTTTTCCGGGCCCGGGGTGGCGGGGCCCGGTACTTTACTGAACCACGGTGACGGCGCGGCGGTTCTGGCTCCAGCAGGAGATGTCGTTGCAAATGGCCACGGGACGTTCCTTGCCGAAGGACTGGCTGGTGATGCGCTGGGCATTGACGCCGCGGGACACGAGATAGTTCACCACCACCGAGGCGCGACGGGCGCCGAGCGCGATGTTGTATTCGCGCGTGCCGCGTTCGTCGGCATGACCTTCGATCATGATGCGGTAATTGGCGTACTGGTTGAGCCACTGCGCCTGCTTGTCGAGGGTCGCCATGGCTTCGCTGGTCAGCGAGCTGGAATCGGTCTCGAAGAAGACGCGGTCACCAACGGTGACGATGAATTCCTGTTGGCTGCCGGGGGCACCGGCGCCGGCATTGCCCACGCCGGTCAGGCCGACATTGTCGGAGGCGCTGCGCGAACAGGCAGCAATGGCAACCACGAACAGCAGCATGGCTGCGGCGCGCATTGCGGTATTGATGGGGGCGGGGATGACCACGGGGCGGCTCCTGGAAAGGCTAAAATCTTAAGGGCAGCATTTACCGCGCTTAATCTTAAGGCCGGGTGTGCCGGGACAGTTAATCTTTGCCTAATGGGGCGCGGATGTGGCGGGAATCCTGGCTTTTTTGTGACGTTGCCGGGTAGCAACAGGTGAGCGGTGACGTGAGTTAAGGTTAAGGGGCTGCTTGCTGGTGCGGCAGTCCTTCTGCGCGATTGCGGTTTTGATCTCATCTTTGGTGAGGGCATCCCGGGGACTCGCGCGGCTCGACCCGTGATCGGCTCGAAACGCTCCACCGGGGCGTTTCGACGGCGTGACCCGCCGCCGCCCCCGGCCCTTCGCATGGCTCAGGGCGTGATGTCCTCAAATTGCTCCGCCGGAGTAATTTGACCCGCAAAGCGGGTCGGACATCACCCTTCGGTGAGCTTGAATTCGATGCGGCGGTTGCGGCGATAGGCTTCTTCGGTCTCGGCCGGGTCGAGCGGGGTGAACTCGCCAAAACCGGCCGCGACGAGGCGATTGGGCGAGACCCCCTTGGAGACGAGATACTGGGCGACCGAAATCGCGCGGGCCGCCGACAGTTCCCAGTTGGAGGGGAAGCGGGCATTGGAAATGGGGCGGCTATCGGTGTGGCCGTCGATGCGCAGCACCCAGTTGATGTCGGGCGGAATTTCGGTCTCGAGCTGCAATATGGCGTCGGCCAGGGCGTCGAGCTCGGGCGTGCCGGCCGGGTCGATATCGGCCTGGCCGGGATCGAACAGCACTTCGGACTGGAACACGAAGCGGTCGCCCACCACGCGCACATCGGCGCGGTCCTCGAGGATCTGCCGCAGGCGGCCAAAGAAGTCCGAACGATAGCGGCTGAGGTCCTGGACGCGCTGGGCCAGGGCCAGGTTGAGGCGGCGGCCGAGATCGGCAATCTGGGTGCGCGATTCCGCGTCGCGGCTTTCAGAAGCTTCGAGCGCCGATTCAAGAGCGGCGATCTGGGTCCGCAGCGCGGCCAGCTGCTGGTTCAGCAGCGTCACCTGGGCGTTGGCCTCGTCGGAAAGCTGCTGGGCCTCGAGCAGATCGGATTCGAGCCCGGCAATGGTGGCGTCGCGGTCGCCCAGCCCGGTGCCAATGCCCTCAAGCTGGCTGGCCAGGCTGTCGTTCTCGGCCTGTGCGCCCGCCAGCGTCGCGGTCAGCGTCGCCAATTGTGCGGTCAGGTCGTCGGAATTGGCGCGTTCGAGCTGCAGCAGGTCGGTCAATTCGGCAATCTGGCTGTTGAGCCGGGCCAGCGCCGTGTCGCGCCCCTGGATCTCCTGGCCCAGGAAGAACTGGGTCAGCATGAACAGGGACAGCATGAAGATGATGACAAGCAGCAGGCTCGACAGCGCGTCGACGAAGCCGGGCCAGTAATTGGCTTCCTGTCTGCGGCGGGCGCGCGCTCCGGGCATGGATCAGTCCCGGCGCTCGTTGTCGGCTTCGTCCAGCATGGCCTGGATCAAGTCGCGCAGCTTCTTGTTGGTTTCGCCCTGCTCGGTGATGTAGCGCCGGAGGTCGTCCTGTTCGGTGCGGATATGCTTGACCAGGCCATCGATGCCGCGCGCCAGCTCGGCCATGGCGCGGATGGCGTTCTGCGAGGAACTCTGGTTCTGCATGCTGTCGCCGAGCTTTTCGAACATGGCCTGCATTTCCGGGCCACCGGCATTGGCCTGCATGGCCGATACCGGGTGGTCGAGCTCGGTCATGGAAGTCATCCAGTCTTCGAGATCGGTATAGAAGGCGTTCTGCGCCTGGCTGGTCTGGAGGTCGAGAAAGCCCAGGACCAGCGAGCCGGCAAGGCCGAACAGGGAGGACGAGAAGGCGGTGCCCATGCCGCCCAGCGGCGCGGCGAGACCTTCCTTGAGGTTGGAAAAGAGCGAGCCCGTATCCGCCGAGGTCACGTCGAGCGCGTTGATCACGCCGGCGACCGAGCCCACGGTTTCGAGCAGGCCGTAGAAGGTGCCCATCAGGCCCAGGAACACCAGCAGGCCGGTCAGGTAGCGCGAAGTGTCCTTGGCTTCGTCGAGCCGGTTACCGACAGAATCAAGGATGGAGCGCATGGACGAGGGCGTGATGACGGCCTCGCCGATCCGCTCGCGCAGAATGCCGGCCACAGGCGCCAGCAAGACCGGCGGGCGGGTGGATGTGGCCGTTCCATCCTGCAGGGAATTGACCCATTTGACCTCCGGAAACAGCCGGAAAATCTGACGGAAGCTGAGGAAGATGCCCACGAACAGGGCAAAGAAGATCATCGAGTTGATGAACGGATTTGCCCAGAAAAAGGTGATGATATTGGTGATGAGGATGGCGGCGACCAAGCCCACCAGAACCAGAAAGATGACGATCTTGACCAGATAAACGGTCGGGCTGGAGAGGTGATAGGGATCGTAAGTCTGCGTCATCTTTGCCGAACCTTGCCCCTCATACGCGCAAATCAACCGCCTCCGAGACTAGAGGCGGGAGAAAGGCGTGACAATGGAAAAGGTTAACGCTGTGCTACGGCCAGATTGGGGCGCCGGGCCGTCACTGGATCGTGCGCAACGACTTGAGCAGCGCGCCCTGCAGCGCCTCATTGCCGGCCACGATCTGGCCATTCCAGACCGATCCGGGCTGGCCGGCGAAATCCGACACCAACCCGCCGGCTTCCTTGACCAGCAGCAGGCCCGGCGCCACGTCCCAGGGCTTGAGGCCTGCTTCCCAGAGGGCGTCGAGACGCCCGGCGGCCAGCCAGGCCATGTCGATGGAGATCGAGCCACCGCGGCGGATGCCGGCGACGGCGGGGTTGACGGTTGCGAGCTGGCGTAGCTGCAGCGTGTCGTTGCTGGTGCCCTGGGTCTTGATGCCGGTGGACACCACGGCATCGGACAGATGCCGGCGATTGGCGACACGCAGGCGCTTGTGGTCGGCCAGCCAGGCGCCGCCGCCCTTTTCGGCGGTGAACAGCTCGTCCATCACCGGGTTGTAGATCACCGAGGCGACGATCTCGTCGCCGCGCTGCAGGGCAATGGCCACCGCAAAGAGCGGAATGCCATGGAGGAAATTGGTGGTGCCGTCGAGCGGGTCGATGATCCATGTATGCTGGCCGTCGGTGCCGGCAACCTCGCCGCCTTCTTCCATCAGGAAGGCATAGGTGGGGCGGGCCTTGCGCAATTCGTCAAAAACGATCTGCTCGGCCCGAAGGTCGGCCTTGGAGACGAAATCGGCCGGGCCCTTGCGGGAGACCTGCAGGTTCTCGACCTCGTTGAAATCGCGCGAGAGGGACTTGCCGGCCTTGATCGCCGCGCTGACCATGACGTTGAGAAGGGCGGAACGCGCCATAGGGAGGTGCTCGCTAGCTCATGCGGATCAGCCGGCGCGGGCAGATCGGGCTGCCGGCCGGCGAAGGGACCTGACTGGCCCCGCCGCTGGATTGAAGTGTGGCGGGCTTATTGCCCCAGAACTGGCGTGGGTTCAAGGGTCTTGCGTCGCCGGGACGGTCTCGTCTGCGGCGCCGTCCTCCGGACCGGGAGCGTCGGTGGCCGTCCCGGACCCCGTGGGATTGGGATCGACAAGCTGGCTCGGGGCATTGTCCGCATCGGTCGGCGCCGGCAGAGTGGGGCCATCGACCGGGGCGGGGCTGGCGGTCGTCAACTCGCCGGGGGGCAGCGAAGGCCAGAACCGAGCGCGTTCCTCGGCCCGGGCCAGCGCCTCGGGCGGAATGGACACTAGAAGCCGGTCGAGATCGGGGTCGGACAGCCCCTGCCGGCGCGCCAGGGCCCGCCACATGGCGGCTTCCTCGAGGTCCAGGGTCACGCCTTCGCCCACGGCGAGCAGCTTGGCATAGCGATTCTGGGCGACCACGCTGCCCGATTGGGCGGCCACGCCGTACCAGCTCGCCGCCTCGGCAATGTTCCTGTCCACCCCCTGGCCGAGATAGAGCAGGGTTGCGTAGTCCACCTGGGCATCGGTCAGCCCCGCTTCGGCGGCCTGGCGGATGTAGTCCGCGCCTGCCGCGGCGTCCGGCACCACGCCGGCGCCTTCTAGCAACATGGTGCCGTAGTCATAGAGAGCTTCGGGGAGCTCCGCGTCGGCGGCCTCCTTCATCAGCGCTGCGGCGGTGGTCAGGCTCGGATCGGCATAGACGCCTTCGACATGGAGAAGGGCCAGATTGTATTTTGCCGGCATGTAGCCGGCCTCCGCGGCCGTCTTGAACAATTCGGCGGCGCGCTGGCGGTTCTTGGGAACGCCGACGCCCTGCTGATAGAGCATGCCAAGTTCGAAGGTCGCCAGGCGATCACCATTGTTGGACGCAAGCTGGTACCAGCCGGCAGCCCGTTCCGGGCTCTGCGCCACACCCAGGCCGCGGGCATAGATTTCGGCGATCAGGGTCTGGGCGGCGGCATCGCCCTGTTCGGCGCGGGGCAATGCCAGTTCCAGCGCCGTCAAATAGTAGCCGCGCTGGAAGGCGCCGAAGGCGTAATCGACCGGATTGCGCGGCCCAAACACTTCATTGCTGATCTGGTCGGCAGGGTTGGTCTGCGCCTGCGCCGGGAGCGTCAGGCCGAGCACAAGCAGGAGCGCGAGGAGCCGGGAAAGCTTCATGCTTTTGTCCTGGTGGCCTTGTCGAATGCGCCGAGCGCGCTTGCCGGGTCATCGCTGGCCCAGACGGAGTCGGAAAGGGCAATGAATTCGGCGCTGGTCGCATCCCGCGCTTCGGGCGTGGCTGCGGGATTGGAGTGGATGGCGGGCACCTCGAAGGTCTCGGCCCACCAGGTCGCCAGCTCTTCGGCCTGCGGGTCGGCCGGACCGCCCAAGGGGCCGAACATGACATAGTCCACATCAAGTTCGCCAAAGCTCATGGCGTCGTGGCGCGAACGAATATTGCCCACACCGACGATGCTATCGGGCTTGAGGGCCGCGATGGCGGCGCGAATGGCCACGGTTCCGCCGCTGGTAACGTGGACACCGTCGGCACCCAATTGCCGGGCCAGTTCGCAATCATCCTCGACCAGGACTGCGGCACCGGCTGCCTGGCCGATCTGCACCAGGCGCTCGCAGAGCTCGGCATAACCCGGCTCGTCCATGTCGCCACGGCGCACCAGAAGCGCGGCCACTTCGGGGCCGGACAACACGCTCATGAGCCGGCGCGGAAACTGCTCCGGGTTCGGATTGTCCGGCGTAATGAGATAAAGCTGCTGCGCCATTTTGTTCCCGGGTATCGAGCCGTGGGTCCCTAGACCGCCATTTTGGCAAGAAAGGGACATGCCTCAATAGGGGATGGACCCCATCATAGGCAATGGCATGGGGGCCGGGATAAGAATGACGCGCGCCCCGGGAGGGTAGCGCGCGTCAGCCGCGAGGTTGGGCTCGCGGAAGCGGGATCAGGCGGCGCGGTCCAGATCGTTGGACCACTCACCCAGTGCGGCCAGCGAATTCATGTGGGCGCGATGGGCAAAGGCCTGGCGGGCCGTGGGGAAGTTTTCGCGCCGCCCTGCCCAGGTCCGCAGGGCGACATTCTGCAAGGCCCGGCCATAGGAGAAGGTCATCGGCCACGGCTTTCCAGCAATGCGGTTCATCGCCGAGAGATGGGCGGTGGCTTCCTCGTCGGTCTGTCCGCCGGAGAGGAAGGCAATGCCCGGCACGGCCGCGGGCACATGTTCCTTGAGCACCTCGACGGTGCGACGCGCCACTTCGTCCACGGTCGGGCGGTCGCGTGAATTGATGCCAGGCAGGATCATGTTGGGCTTCAGGAGCATGCCGGCCAGATCCACCCCGGCCAGGCGCAGTTCCTTGAAGACGTTTTCGAGCACGTCGCCGGTGACCTGAGCGCACCGCTCCAGCGAATGGTTGCCCGGCTCGCCGTCGCCGACCACCTCCGGCTCGACGATGGGGACAATGCCGGCTTCCTGACAGAGCATGGCATAGCGCGCCAGCACATGGGCGTTGGCGCGGATATTGTTGCGGGTGGGGGCAATGTCGTTGATGGTGATGACTGCGCGCCATTTGGCAAAGCCCGCACCCAGCTCGGCATAATGGGCGAGGCGCTGGCGCAGGCCATCAAGGCCCTCAGTAATCTTCTCGCCGCTTTCGCCCGGCATGGGGAAGGCGCCCCGATCAACCTTGATGCCGGGAATGACGTCGGCATCGGCAAGAATGGCGCGGAAAGGCGTGCCATCGGCCGCTTCCTGCTTGAGCGTTTCCTCGGTGAGGATGACGCCGGAGATGTAGTTCTTCATGGCCTCGCTGGAGCCGAACAGCATCTCGCGATAGTCGCGCCGAAGCTCCAGCGTGTTGGGCAGGTTGATCTTGGCAAAGCGCTTGCCGATCGTGCCTTCGGATTCGTCGGCGGCCAGAATGCCCATACCGGGGGTCATCAGCTTCTGGGCGATCGCGTTGAGCGACTTAGTCATGGGGTCAAACCTCGAATTGGACTGCCCCAATATTAGACTTTCGCTTTTCCGCTTTCGATTAGACGTCCGGTTATGCGACGAAAGGATGATCTTGTATGGAAGATTTCGAAGGAACCGATTGCAGGGCTAGGAATTCCTGTCACTCCATCGTAAGTTGACGATATTCCGCAGGCGCCCCGCGCGCCCAATTCACGAAAAAGATCAGGAAATGAGATGAGCACGCAACCCCATGTGAGCTTCAATGACGGCCGTTCGATTCCGCAGATCGGGCTCGGCGTCTGGCAGACCCCCGATGATGTCGCCGTCGAAGCGGTCAGCACGGCACTCAAGACCGGGTATCGGCATATCGACACCGCCGCTGTCTACCAAAACGAGGAGGGCGTCGGTAAGGGCATTGTCGCGTCGGGGGTGGCGCGCGGAGATATCTTTCTCACCACCAAGGTGTGGAATGAGGATCAGGGGTTCGACGAGACCCTGAGGGCCATGGATGCCAGCCTCAAGCGGCTGGGCACCGACTATGTCGACCTCTACCTGATCCACTGGCCTTCGGCCTATCGCGGCAAATATGTCGAAACCTGGAAAGCGCTGATCCGTCTTCGGGAAGAGGGCAAGGCCCGCTCCATCGGCGTGTCGAATTTCGAGGGCAGCTATATCGACGACCTGATCTCGGAAACCGGGGTGACGCCGGCCATCAACCAGATCCAGCTCCATCCGCGCTTCCAGCAGAAGGCCATGCGGGCCAAGCACGAAATGCTCGGCGTGGTCACGGAAAGCTGGAGCCCGCTGGGGCAAGGCCAGGTACTGACCGATCCGGTGATCGGGGAGATCGCCGCACGCCACGGCAAGAGCCCGGCGCAGGTGATCATCCGCTGGCATCTCGACCTTGGGCTGGTCGTCATTCCGAAATCGGTGACCCCGAGCCGCATCGTCGAGAATTTCGACGTCTTCGATTTCTCGCTCAGCGACGAGGACAAGGCAGCGATCGCGGGGCTGGACAGTGCGGACGGGCGGATCGGGTCTGACCCGGTGACGGCGCGGTTCTAGTATCAACAATGAAGCCGACGGGGCCGGGCCGACACCCCCACCTAGCTTTGCTAAGGCCGTCGGCCTAGCGACGCTACCCTCCCCACAGGGGGGAGGGAGACGATGAACACTGGCAGATCGGCCCTTCGCCTCCCTCCCCTCGATGGGCTTCGACTTGTCCCGAAGGGCAAATCTCTCCGGTGGAGCGATTTGAGAGGAGAAGGAATGAGGGTGGGGTGACACGATGCAAAAGAAAAGGCCGGGTCACCCCGGCCTTTCCCTTACTTCTTCAGCGCTTCAACCCCCGGCAGGGGCTTGCCTTCCATCCATTCGAGGAAGGCGCCGCCGGCGGTGGAGACATAGCTCAGTTGATCCTTGACGCCGGCATGGGCGAGGGCGCCCACGGTGTCGCCGCCGCCGGCGACGGAGACCAGGTCGCCATTATGGGTGCGCTTGGCGACGTGCCTGGCGATGGCAACGGTGCCGGCGTCGAAGGGCTCCATTTCGAAGGCGCCGACGGGGCCGTTCCAGACCACGGTATGCGCATCGTCGATGGCGCCATTGATGCGCTCGATCGAAGAGGGACCGATATCGAGGATCATGCCGTCCGGATCGACGGCATCCACGCCATAGAGGCGAGTGGGTGAATTGGCCTTGAAGTGCCAGGAGACCACGGCATCGATCGGCAGGATGATGGCGCAATTGGCCTTATCAGCCTTGTCCATGATGCGGCGGGCGGTATCGGCGAGGTCCTTTTCGCAGAGCGACTTGCCGACGCCATAGCCCTGGGCAAACAGGAAGGTGTTGGCCATGCCGCCGCCGATGACGAGGCCATCGACCTTGGTGACGAGGTTTTCGAGGAGGTCGATCTTGGACGATACCTTGGCCCCGCCGACAATGGCGACGACCGGCTTTTTTGGCTTTCCGAGGCCGGATTCGAGCGCTTCGAGCTCGGCCTGCATGGCCAGACCGGCGGCGGCAGGCAGCAGGTGAGCCAGCGCCTCGGTGGAAGCATGGGCACGGTGGGCTGCCGAGAAGGCGTCGTTGACATAGACATCGCCCAGGCTGGCCATGCGCTGGGCTAGTTCGGTGTCGTTCTCTTCCTCGCCGGGATGGAAGCGCGTGTTCTCCATGACCAGCACCGAACCGGCAGGCGCGGCGTCGATAGCCTCTCTGGCGGCGCTGACATCCACCCAGTCAGTGGCGACGAAGCCGACGGGATGACCGGTCTGGTCGGCGACGGCCGAGCAGACCTGCTCGAGCGAGAATTCGCCGTTCGCCTTGCCCTTTGGACGACCGAAATGGCTGAGCAGGATGACCTTGCCATCTTTCTTGACGATTTCGCGGATGGTGGGAACGAGGCGTTCGATGCGGGTGGCATCGGTGACCTTGCCATCAGCAACCGGGACATTGAGGTCCGCCCGCAAAAGCACGCGCTTCCCCGTCAGATCGAGTTCATCCAGGGTCTTGAAGCCGTTGCTCATCGTGCCGCCTCCGGGTCAGGTCTTGTCGGGCCGTGGGTAGCAGAGTGGCACGATTGGCGGAAGCGGTGACAGAAAATTTCTGTCGGCCAGACTGGGGGACCCGTCAAATGCGGGAGAACAGTCCGGGGTAGTCGGTGACGATACCGTCGGCGTCGATTTCGAGCACGGCCTCGAAACTGGCGGACTGGTAGCGGAAGTGGGTGGGATCGAGGCGGGTATAGACCTGTTCGGAGCGCTTGAAGCTGAGATCGGTGGCGTCGATCCAGGCCATGGCGAAGCGGATGGGCTGATCGGTCCAGTCCTGGCGCCAGACGGGCAGGGCATTGGTCAGGGGCGTGGGCCAGATATCGACGTCAATGCAGCCATTGAGCGCGGTGATCGGCTCGGCGCGGTCATCGGACCAGCCGCCGGCGCCATCAGCGAAGAGTTCGAGCGTCTTGCCGTCGGTGCGTTCGATCTTCACCGTGCGGGTATGGCCGTTTTCATCGAGCTTGAGACGATAGAAGAGGCCGAAATCGGGACCGATAATGGCGCCGCGAATGCGGGTGTCGCGGCCATTGGCGATGACGTGGCAGTGTTCGAGGGTGTCGAGGTGGAGACCGCGCCAGCGGATGGATCGATTGAGAATCATTTGGCACCAGAGGGTGATCCGTTCTCCAGGCACATTGCATCAGCACCTAGCGGCTGTCATCCCGGCCCCCGGGTCGCGTCGCGCCCGAGGGCAGGCTCTTGAGCCGGGATCCAACTTGAGATCTCAGGATGGGCCCCGGCTTTCGCCGGGGTGACATCGAGGTTGAAGATGGGCGGATCAAAAAAGAAGGGCGCCCCGGAGGACGCCCTAATCAGAATGGACCTATGTGGTGCTTCCTTGGGTCGACCTCATGACGCGCATGCGGATCGCGTGGCGCCTTTCGACCCATGAAGAAAAAGAGCCCAATTAGCAGGCCCAGTCCGGCAAAACCGAAGAGGGTCTGTAAGAGGGGTGACATTAAAGCGTCTTGCCCAGCGCCACGGCCGTGTCGGCCATGCGGTTGGAGAAGCCCCATTCATTGTCGTACCAGGAGAGGACCGAGACGAAATTGCCGTCCATCACCTTGGTCTGATCCAGAGCCATGGTGGAGGAGTGGCTGTCGTGGTTGAAGTCGATCGAGACATTGGGGAACTCGGTGTAGCCGAGCACGCCCTTGAGTTCACCATCGGCGTACTTCTTGACCGCGGCATTGATCTCTTCGGCAGTCACATCGCGCTTGGCGATGAACTTGAAATCGACGCAGGAGACGTTGGGGGTCGGCACGCGGATCGAGACGCCGTCGAGCTTGCCCTTCAATTCAGGGAGCACGAGGCCAATCGCCTTGGCGGCGCCGGTCGAGGTCGGGATCTGCGAAAGCGCAGCCGCACGGCCGCGATAGAGATCCTTGTGCATGGTGTCGAGGGTCGGCTGGTCACCGGTATAGGAATGGATGGTGGTCATCATTCCCTTTTCGATGCCGAATTCCTTGTGCAGCACATAGGCCAGCGGGGCCAGGCAATTGGTGGTGCAGGAGGCGTTCGAGATCACCACGTCGTCCTTGGTGAGGGACGCATGGTTGATGCCGAAAACGATGGTCTTGTCAGCGCCGTCGCCGGGGGCCGAGATGATCACCTTCTTGGCGCCGGCCTTGAGATGCGCCGATGCCTTTTCCTTGCTGGTGAAGATGCCGGTGCATTCCAGAGCGATATCCACGCCCATGGCGGCGTGCGGCAGTTCTTCGGGATTGCGGACGGCGGTCACCTTGATGGGGCCGCGACCGACGTCAATGGTGTCGCCATCGACCTTGACGGTGTGCGGGAAGCGACCGTGCACGCTGTCGAAGCGCAAGAGGTGGGCATTGGTTTCCACCGGGCCGAGATCGTTGATGGCCACCACTTCGATGTCGGTGCGACCCGACTCGATGATGGCCCGGAGGACATTGCGGCCGATACGGCCAAATCCATTGATGGCGACGCGAACTGCCATGTTTTTACGCTCCTAGCGGGAGGGGAGGAGAAAGGGAGGCGGGGCTCTCTTACAACTGTGCGGTGACGGCTTCAACAACGGCCTTGGACGTAATGCCAAAGTGGGCATAGAGCGCGTCGATCGGGCCGGATGCGCCGAAAGAATGCATGCCCACAAAGCGGCCCTTGTCGCCCAGGAGCTTGTTCCAGCTCATCTCGATACCGGCTTCCACGGCGACGCGCGCCTTGGCGGTGCCGAGAATCTCGGCCTTGTAGACGTCGGACTGCTGGGCGAAGAGCTCCATGGAGGGCACCGAGACGACGCGGGCGGAAATGCCCTTCTCGGTCAGTTCCTTCTGGGCTTCGACGGCGATGGCCACTTCGGAACCGGTGGCAAAGATGACAGCGTCGGCATCGGCCGGGCCGACCAGCGTGTAGGCACCCTTGGCCGACTTGTTCTCGGCCGAATATTCGGTGCGGACCGCCGGCAGGTTCTGGCGGGAGAGGGCGAGGATCGAGGGGTGCTTCCTGGTCTCCATGGCCAGTTCCCAGCATTCGGCCGTTTCCATGGCGTCGGCCGGGCGGAAGACCAGCAGATTGGGAATGGCGCGGAGCGCAGACAGGTGTTCGACCGGCTGGTGGGTCGGGCCGTCTTCGCCCAGGCCGATGGAATCGTGGGTCATGACATAGATGACGCGCTGTTCCATAAGCGCCGAGAGGCGGATGGCGGGGCGGGCATAGTCGGTAAAGACCATGAAAGTGCCGCCATAGGGGATGAGGCCGCCATGCAGCGCCACGCCATTCATGGCCGCGCCCATTTCATGCTCGCGAATGCCATACATCATGTAGCGACCCAGGCGGTTGTCGGCCTGGAAGGGCAGGGTCTCGGGCGTGTTGGTGAGATTGGAATGGGTCAGGTCGGCCGAGCCGGCCAGGGTCTCAGGCACGGTCTTGTTGATGATTTCGAGCGCCATCTGCGAAGCCTTGCGGCTGGCGACCTTGGGCTTGTCCTCGGCGAGCTTCTTCTTGTAGGCGGCCATGGCCGAGCCGAAATCGGCCGGCAGCTTGCCCATCATGCGGCGGGCGAATTCGGCCTTCTTGTCCGAGGCATTGAGGCGCGCTTCCCACTCGCCGCGCAGGTTCTGGCTGCGCTTGCCAGCGGCACGCCAGCTTTCGAGAATGGCGGCGGGGATTTCAAAGGCCGGGTAGTCGATGCCGAGCGCGGCCTTGGCGCCGGCCAGTTCCTCGGCGCCGAGCGGGGCGCCATGGACCTTTTCGGTACCGGCCTTCTTGGGCGCGCCGAAACCGATGGTGGTCTTGGCGGCGATCAGGGTCGGCTTGTCGGTCGAGGCCTTGGCGTCGAGAAGGGCCTTTTCAATGGCGGCCTGGTCGTGGCCGTCGATCTCGATGGTGTTCCAGCCCACTGCCTTGAAGCGCGCGATCTGGTCGGTCGAGTCGGCGTTGGAGACCTTGCCGTCGATGGTGATGTTGTTGTTGTCCCAGATGACGATGAGCTTGTTGAGCTTGAGGTGGCCAGCAAGCGAAATGGCTTCCTGGGAAATGCCTTCCATGAGGCAGCCGTCACCGGCGAGGACGAAGGTGTGGTGATCGACGAGGTCAGATCCGAATTCGGCGGCGAGCTTGGCTTCGGCAACGGCAAAACCGACCGAATTGGCAAGGCCCTGGCCGAGCGGGCCAGTGGTGGTTTCGATGCCGGTGGCGTGGCCGAATTCGGGGTGGCCGGCGGTCCTGGAGCCGAGCTGGCGGAAATTCTTGACCTGGTCGATGGTCATGTCGGCATAGCCGAGCAGGTAGAGCGAGGAATAGAGCAGCATCGAGCCGTGGCCGGCCGAGAGGATGAAGCGATCGCGATCGGCCCAATGGGGATCGGCGGGGTCGAACTTCATCACCTTGGTAAAGAGCACGGTTGCGATGTCGGCGCAGCCCATGGGCAGGCCAGGGTGGCCGGAATTGGCTTTTTCGACCGCGTCCATGGAGAGGGACCGGATCGCATTGGCCAAGTCGTTCTGCTGGGCTGTATTCGTCATGAGAGACCGCTCGCTAAAAAATCCAGGATTTGTCGGGAGCGGCGGCGAGGCCAGCCTCCTCCCAAAGGCGGGGTTGAGGCATAACAGGTTCGGCCTGCCTGTCAATGTCACCAAGGGCCAATGCCGTTCGGTTACGGGCCGGATTTCCGGGGGGTTAGCCCGTCAAGCCAGTTGCATTGCCATAATCGGTGGGGCAGGCTGAACCGGTTGGAATCGTCGCGTCTTGAGGGCAGTAGCGGCCATGAGTGAGACGAAACTTGAAGAGGGCCTGGCCACGGCCGCCGACCGGTTCGACCGGGCATTGGCGCGGCTGGCCACGAGCGTACGCGACCTCAACACGCGACTGCAGCGCCACCAGCGCATGGAAGTGGACACGCAGCGCCTGGTGCATGAGCGGGCGCGGCTGGCGACCGAACTCGACAAGACCGCGGCGCGCGCCAAGCGGCTCGACGACAGCGCCCACGAGGTGTCGCGCCGGCTGGTCGTGGCCATGGAAACCGTGCGCGCCGTGCTGGAAAAGGCGGAGTAGCCAGGTGCCCGAGGTCAATGTCGAAATCAATGGCCGCAAATACCGCATGGCCTGCGAGGAGGGCCAGCAGGGCCATCTGATCGGGCTGGCCGAGCGGTTCAATACCCAAGTGGAAGGCCTCAAGGGTGCCGTGGGTGAGATCGGCGACAATCGGCTCACGGTGATGGCCGGCATTGCCGTGCTGGACGAATTGTCCGAGGCCGAACGGCGGATCAAGGCGCTGGAAGCGCAGGTGGCCGAACTCACGCAGGCGGGCCAGGATATCGCGAGCGAACTCGAGAACACCGAGGCCGCGTTCGCCCAAAGGCTCGAGGATGCGGCAAAGGCGCTTGAGGACGTGGCCGATACACTGGACCAAGCCGCATCGCTGCCGTAATCTTTGGCAAAGATTGGCAATCCTTGCCACTTTGCTGGAGCTTGCACCATGGCCACAATGAATGTGTCGCTTCCCGATGCGATGAAGCAATGGGTGGAGGAACAGGTCGAGACCGGCCGATACGCCAATAGCAGCGATGTGATCCGCGACCTCGTGCGCAAGGAGCAGGCGCGGGCGGACGCCCGTGAAAAGCTCGACCAAATGGTAGAGCAGGCCTTGGCCAGCGGTATCGTGGAGATAAGTCGAGAGGATCTCCTGGCACGTATGAAGGCGAAGCGGCTGGACGTCATAGCTCAGCAAAAGTCTGCATGACATGTGGAAGCTTACGGCGGCGGCAAGCGATGACCTTGACCGCATCTCGCTGTGGAGTCTTACCAAGTTCGGGCTGCGTCAGGCCGAAAAGTACGACCAAGTATTGGTCAACATGTTCGATCATCTGGCCGAAAATCCCGAAATGGCGCCAGAACGGCGTGGGGCCAGGCGTCTCGTTCGGCTGATGCCCTGCGAAGCGCATCACATTCTCTATGTCATCGAGGATGGCAACATCATTATCTTGCGAGTCATCCACCATCTGCAAGACTGGTTCGATCTGCTCTAGCCATATCGCAAATGCGGGTGAAACCTTGCTCTGGCCGTTTGCAGCCGGCTGCACAAGCGCCTATATCTTGTGGGCTGCCCGGTGCGTGAGGACACACATATCCCCGGGGCCTTAATCGATCCTAAGGGAGCTGTCCCTGACCGGGCCCGTGGGCTCGGACATACGGCGCCCACCTACGTATGTAGGTTCCCGGGATCGCAAGTCCCACGGCCAGGGCGGCACCGTATTGAATTTGACGAGGGCGCATGGCGGACGAGGCATTCGAAGAGGCAAAGGCGGCGCTGCGCCGGGAGGCTCACGCCATCCGGGCCGGCCTCTCCGACGAGGACCGGGCCGACGCCGCCAAGGCGGTGGCGCAGCATTTCTTCGAAAGCATCGCCTATGCACCCGAGGATGTGATTGCCGGCTATTGGCGCATCCGTGACGAGCTGGATTGCCAGCCGATCCTGATCCGATTGATGGACAGTGGCCAGAAGGTGCTGCTTCCGGTGGTGCAGGGCGACGAGCAGCCGCTGGACCTGCGGGTCTGGGAGGCGGACGCACCCTTGTATGAAGCCGGCTTCGGCACGCTGGCCCCTTCCGACCTGGCGCCCCGGGCGGCACCCGACGTGGTGTTGATGCCGCTGCTGGGCTTTGACAGCCAGGGAACGCGCCTGGGCTATGGCGGTGGCTATTATGACAGGACGCTGGCGGTGCTGCCCAAGAAGCCCATGCTGATCGGACTGGCCTTCGCGGCGCAGGAGTTGAGCTTTGTGCCACGCGAAGACCACGACGTGCCGCTCGACGCCGTCGTGACCGAGAATGGTGTGCGCTTCTTCGGATCGAACGCATGAGGCTGTTGTTCCTGGGTGACGTCGTTGGCCGTTCCGGCCGGGACGCCGTGGCTGAACGCCTGCCGGGGCTGATCGCGCGCTACGGGTTCGACTTCGTGGTGGTCAATGGCGAGAACGCCAGCCATGGCAAGGGCCTGATCGAAACCCATTTCCAGGGCCTGCGCGATGCGGGAGCCGATATCGTCACCCTGGGCGACCATGCCTTCGACCAGCGCGAGGCGCTGAGCTATATCGAGCGCGAACCGACGCTGATCCGACCCGTCAACTATGCTCCCGGTACGCCGGGGCGCGGCGCCATGATGGTCGAGGGGCGCAATGGCCACCGGGTACTGGTGGTCAATGCGCTGGGGCGGGTGTTCATGCCGCCCATAGACGATCCGTTCCGCGCGGTGGAGGCCGCCATCGCCGATGCGCCGCTGGGCGAGGTGGCCGATGCGGTGATCGTGGATTTCCATACCGAAGCGACCTCGGAAATCCAGGCCATGGGGCATTTCCTCGACGGCAGGGTGAGCCTGGTAGTGGGTACTCACACTCATATACCAACCTCGGACCATCGCGTGCTCAAGGGCGGGACGGGTTTCATGGCCGATGCCGGCATGTGCGGGGATTTCGACTCCATCATCGGCACCGATACCGACGAGCCGCTCAACCGCTTCCTGACCGGCATTCCCAATGGCCGGTTCACGCCGGCCGAGGGCGAGGCGACCCTGTGCGGGGTAGCCATCGAGACGGACCCCGCCACCGGGCTGGCGCGCCACATCTGCCCGCTACGGGTGGGCGGGGTGCTTTCACAGGTGCTGCCAGACTTCGCCGAGCGCTGAGGCACAGGCAGATTTCCCCCTTGCCGTTGCCGGCAATATGAGGTCGGATCGGCCTGTTGCGCCTGGGGCGCAGAAGAACGGACAGGCTGGAGAATTATTGGCCCCGGACGCGGTAGCAAGTGCCGATCAATCGTCCACGCATGAGGGAAATGGGGCCATGCTCGATCCGATCATCAACTTTCTCAACGACATCTTCTGGGGCTATGTCCTCATCTATGGCCTATTGGCGGTGGGCCTCTATTTCACCGTCCGACTGGGCTTCATCCAGTTCGTCAATTTTGGCGAGATGTTCCGGGCGGTGCTCGGCTCCAAGAAGGGCGACAGCGCGGGCATTACCCCGTTCCAGGCATTGTGCACGAGCCTGGCCTCCCGGGTGGGCACGGGAAACCTGGCCGGGGTGGCGGTGGCGCTCTATCTGGGCGGACCCGGCGCGATCTTCTGGATGTGGATGGTGGCGCTGGTGGGCATGGCTACGGCCTATTCTGAATCCACACTGGCCCAGCTCTACAAGACCCGGAACGAGGACGGCGAATATCGCGGCGGACCGGCCTTCTATATCGCCCGCGGCCTCGGGGCACCCTGGGCCGGGGCCATATTTTCCGTCTGCCTGATCCTGGCCTTTGGCCTCGTCTTCAATGCGGTGCAGGCCAATTCCATTGCCGATGCCATGCAGGGCGCCTTCGGTTTCGACAAGATCTGGGTCGGCGTGGCGTTGGCCGTAGTGACCGGCATCGTCATTTTCGGCGGCATTCGGCAGATCGCACGGGTGGCCGAGATCATCGTGCCATTCATGGCGGTGATCTACCTGGCCGTCGCGCTCTATGTGGTTGCGATCCATATTGGCGAGGTGCCGGGCGTACTCGGCCATATCGTGCAGAGCGCGTTTGGCCTCGAGGCCGCAGGCGGCGGACTGGCCGGAGCGCTGCTCAACGGGGTCAAGCGGGGCCTGTTTTCCAACGAGGCCGGCATGGGCTCGGCCCCCAATATCGCGGCGGTGGCGACCCCCGACCCGCATCATCCCTCCTCGCAAGGTTTCGTGCAGGCGCTGGGCGTGTTCATCGACACCATTCTCATCTGCACCGCCACGGCGCTGATGATCCTGCTGTCTGGCGTGATGGTGCCCGGCAATGAACTGACCGGGACGCCGCTGACGCAGGCGGCGATGAGCGTCCATATCGGGGGCGCGGGACAGTATTTCATCGCCGTGGCGATCCTCTTCTTTGCCTTCACCTCAATCATCGGCAATTATTCCTATGCCGAGAATGCCATGACCTTCCTCAGGATTGGCAATCGACCCGGGCTGGCAGTGCTGCGGCTGGGCGTGCTCGCCATGGTGGTCTGGGGCGCCTATGAAAGCGTGGCGACCGTGTTCAACGCGGCCGACGCTTCGATGGGATTGATGGCGACGGTGAACCTGATCGCCATCGTGCTGCTCTCGGGCACGGTGGCCAAGCTCACCAAGGATTACCGGGCGCAGCGCAAGGCGGGCCGGGAACCGCTGTTCCACGCTGCCGACTATCCTGAACTCAGCGGCAAGATCGACCAGGACATCTGGAACAAGCACGACCCGGGCTGAGTTCGGGCCGCCGGATTCCGCGCCCGCCCGGTTCCACTGCCGGGCGGGCGCTTTATTTTTGCGCTGCCGCCCCCTATAAGCCAAGCCGAACTCCAGAATTGCATATCCGAGGTCTCACATGGCTGGCCATTCCCACGCCAAAAACATCATGCACCGCAAGGGCAAGTCGGACGCGGCGCGCTCGAAGGTCTTTTCCAAGCTGGCTCGCGAAATCACCGTGGCGGCAAAAATGGGCCAGCCCGATCCGGCCTTCAATGCGCGCCTCAGGCTCGCCGTCGCCAATGCGCGCGCGCAGTCCATGCCCAAGGACAATATCGAACGCGCCATCAAGAAGGCCTCGGGCAATGATGCCGAGAGCTATGACGAAATCCGCTACGAGGGCTACGGTCCGGGCGGGGTTGCCGTCATCGTCGAGGCGCTGACCGACAATCGCAACCGCACCGCCTCCAATGTGCGCTCCTATTTCTCCAAGAATGGCGGCGCGCTGGGTGAAACCGGTTCGGTCGGCTTCATGTTCGACCGGGTTGGCGAAATCACCTATCCGGCCGCGATCGGCTCGGAAGACAAGGTGATGGAGGCCGCCATCGAGGCAGGCGCCGACGATGTCGAGAGCGACGAAGAGGGCCACTATATCTATACCAGCTTCGAGAGCATGGCCGAGGTTGCGGCGGCGCTCGAGGCGGTGCTGGGCGAGGCCGAATCGGTCAAGGCCATCTGGCGGCCGCAGAACGAGACGCCGATCGACGCCGAAAAGGGCGCCACGCTGATGAAGCTGCTCTCGACGCTTGAAGAAGACGATGACGTTCAGAACGTCTATTCGAACTTCGACATGAGTGACGAAGACGCCGCCAAGCTGGAAGGCTGACGGGCGGAAGCAGGCGAGATTGCTCCGGTGGAGCGTTCATCGACAGAACCATGAGAATGGGGCGGTCCTTCGGGCCGCCTTTTTCATGGGTTCATGCAATGCACTTGAGGGTGATGACCGGGACATCCTCGACCTGAACGACCGCGGCGGCATTGCGGCCGGCATGCTTGACGCCATAGAGGCGCTGGTCGGCGATGCGGAACAATTGGGCAAAACTGGTGGCCTGGGTGAAAACGGCGCCGCCAATGCTGACGGACAGTTCGTGTGGCTCTCCCTGGGGCTGGAACGCCGCAAAGTTCACGCAAAGGCGGATGCGGTCGGCAACCAATTGCGCCTGGTGCAGGGTGACGCCCGGCAGGAAGACGCCGAATTCCTCGCCGCCCATGCGGCCGACAATGTCGCCATTGCGCAGGACCGATCGTATGGCGCGGGCAATCACGGTCAGGGCCTCGTCGCCGACGTCATGGCCGTAGAGATCGTTGATGGTCTTGAAGTTGTCGGCATCGATGACCAGCAGCGCGCCACTTCGCGCGGCGGCGGGGTCGCGCAGCCAGGCGTCGATGCGATCGGTGAAGGCACCACGATTGAGACAGGCGGTCAGGCTGTCGGTGCGGGCCACGCGCCCGAGCCGGGCATTGGCGATCGCCAGGCCGCGCATCCGGACGCTGAAATAGAAGAACAGTGGTGCGCCAATGATGATCGGCAGGGCGGCAGCGCATGCCACCAGGCGCAGGCCCAGTTCGTCGCTGAGATCGGCAAAGGCGACGAGGGTGAAGGCGATGGAGGCGGCAACGCAGGCCATGGTGCCGAAGACGGTCCAACGGCCGACGCTGGACCAACTCTGCAGGGAGAGGCTTTTCGGGGACATCATTGGCGGCAGCACGGGCGGTTGGTTCGGGGAATGGATGACCGGGGGGAGCGGGGCGTTGGTGTCCGCGCCGGGCCCCCGACGACGCCGGCCTCAACCCGCGAGACCGCCCGAACCGTGAACCTTGCCCCTGCCGTCGTCATTTGCGCCCCGTCTGCCTGCAATCCCAGGCGCAAGCTAGCGGGGGGTTCCTCAACATGATGTTTGTCCATCCGGTAAAAATTGAACTAGACAAGCAGGTTGGCTGACTTGTTGCCCATTTGTTCACTTTGCACTTGGTAAGTTCGGGCTGCGTCACTACAAGGAATATCATGACACGGGCTGTGCGAATCATCGGGATCGATCCAGGGCTGCGCCGCTGCGGCTGGGGCATCATCGAGGCTGTGGACAACCGGCTGAGCTTCGTCGCCGGGGGCACCATCACCCCGCCGATCGATGGCGCGCTGGCCGATCGCCTCGCGGCGCTGGCCACCGGGCTGGGCGAGGTGCTCGACAGCCACAGGCCCGACGAGGCGGCCGTGGAAGAGACCTTCGTCAATGCCGGCGCCCGTTCGGCACTGATCCTGGGCCAGGCGCGCGGGGTGACCCTGGTGGTGCCGGCCATGCGTGGGCTGGTGGTGGCCGAATATGCCACGAACCTGGTCAAGAAATCTGTGGTGGGGACCGGCCATGCCGAGAAGAACCAGGTGGGGCTGATGGTCAGGACACTCTTGCCGGCGGCGGTGATCAAGGGCGCGGATGCGGCCGACGCGCTGGCCGTCGCCATCTGCCACGCGCATCATCGCGTCTCGGCGCGCCGCATGGGGGCTCTTGCATGATTGGCAAATTGAAGGGCCTGGTCGACAGTTTCGGCGACGACTGGGTGCTTATCGACTGTGGCGGGGTCTGCTACGAGGTGTTCTGCTCGGGGCGCACGCTGCAGGCATTGCCGCGGGTGGGCGAGGCGGCGGTGGTGTTCATCGAGACCATCGTGCGCGAAGACCTGATCCGGCTCTATGGTTTTGCCAATGAGGCGGAAAAGAGCTGGTTCAACCTGCTGACGACAGTGCAGGGCGTGGGCTCGCGGGTGGCATTGGCCATTCTCTCGGTGATGTCGCCATCGGAGCTTTCCAGCGCGGTGGCGCTGCAGGACAAGGCGATGATCGGCCGGGCCAATGGCGTGGGTCCGAAACTGGCACTGCGGGTGGTGACGGAGCTCAAGGGCAAGGTGCCGGCCATTGGTGCAGTAGACGCCGGTACGCTGGGGCTGCAGGCGGCGCTGGGCGAGGGTGTGGCGTCGTCCAATGTAACCGATGCGGTCTCGGCGCTGACCAATCTGGGCTATTCGAGCGCACAGGCCTCGTCGGCCGTGGCGCGGGTGGTGGCGAAGGAAGGCGACGATGCGCCGACCGAAAAGCTTATTCGACTTGGGCTTAGGGAACTGAGCGTTTGACCAATCTTACCTCCCCGGCCGCCGGCCGGGATGACAATCTCGACGTTTCGCTGCGGCCCTCCGGCTTTGCCGATTTTGTCGGGCAGGCGGCGGCGCGGGCCAATCTCGAGGTGTTCATCGAGGCGGCGAAACAACGCGGCGCGGCGCTCGACCATGTGCTGTTCGTCGGGCCGCCGGGGCTGGGCAAGACGACGCTGGCGCAGATCATCGCCAAGGAGCTGGGGGTTGGTTTTCGCGCCACTTCCGGTCCGGTCATCGCCAAGGCAGGGGACCTCGCGGCACTGCTGACCAATCTCGAAGAGCGCGATGTGCTGTTTATCGACGAGATCCATCGGCTCAACCCGGCCATCGAGGAAGTGCTCTATCCGGCGATGGAGGATTTCCAGCTCGATCTCATCATCGGCGAGGGACCGGCTGCGCGCTCGGTGCGCATCGATCTGGCCAAGTTTACCTTGGTTGGCGCGACGACCCGCGCGGGGCTGCTGACGACGCCGCTGCGCGACCGCTTCGGCATTCCGGTGCGGCTCAATTTCTACACGCCGGAAGAGCTGGTGCAGATCGTGACGCGCGGGGCGCGGCTCCTGGGCATGAAGATGGCGCCGGACGGGGCGATGGAAATTGCCCGCCGCTCGCGCGGGACGCCACGCATTGCCGGCCGGCTGCTGCGCCGGGTGATCGACTTTGCCATGGTCGACGGGGTAACCGAAGTCAACCGGGCGGCAGCCGACAAGGCGCTGCTGCGGCTCGACGTGGACGCGCGGGGGCTCGATCAACTCGACCGGCGCTATCTCAACACCATTGCCGATTTCTACAATGGCGGGCCGGTGGGCATCGAGACCATTGCCGCGGCGCTCTCCGAGCCGCGGGACGCCATCGAGGAAATCGTCGAGCCCTATCTCTTGCAGCAGGGCTTCATTCAGCGCACGCCGCGCGGCCGCATGCTGACGGCGATCGCGTTCCAACATCTGGGCAAGGTGGTGCCGCAGGGGTTTGTCGGGCTGCAATCAAGCCTGTTCGAGGAGGATGGGGAGTGAGCGGCCGGCATGTGATCAGCTTTCCCATCGAGGGGCAGCGGTTTAATTTCCGGGTGGCCGGGATCATCATCGTTGATGGTCATGTGCTGGTCTGTCGCGAAGACGATGACGACTACACCATGTTGCCCGGCGGGCGGATCGAGCTGGGCGAGGGCAGCCGCCTCAGCCTCGAGCGCGAGATGGAAGAAGAGCTGGCGATGCCGGCAACGCTGGGGCGCATGATCGCCACCTCCGAAAGCTTCTATCGGCGCGAGGACGAGGACTTCCACGAGCTGGGCTTTTTCTATGAGGTCGCATTGCCGGGGCAGGGGCCAAACGGTGCCGAGCCCTGGCTTCAGCGGCCGGACGAGGGGCACATCCTCTCGTTCTATTGGGTGCCGCTGGAGGATGGGGCGCTGGAAGCGTTCAACCTGTTGCCGCGCTGGTTGCCCGGTTTCCTGCGCGGCCTGCCGGATGACCATGTCCATGTGACCCATGACGAGCGGTCCCGCCACACCCCATGAGCACGCACAGCTTTCCGGTCCGCATCTATTACGAAGACACCGATTTTTCGGGCAATGTCTATCACGCGGCCTATCTCAAATTCTTCGAGCGGGGGCGCACGGAGTTCCTGCGGGACCTGGGTATTCATCACGCCGAGCTGGCCGAACAGGGCATCGCCTTTGCGGTGCGCTCGATGGCGATCGAGTTCATCGGGGCCGCGCGGATCGATGATCTGCTGACCGTCAATACGGAAGTCACCCAGTCAAGCGGCGTACGGCTCGGGCTGCGCCAGACCATCGCGCGGGGCGATGCGGTGCTGACGACGGCGGACGTGACCGTGGTGGCCATCAAGACCAGCGGCGGCCCGGCGCGCCTGCCAGCAGACCTGCGGGCGCGCCTGGTGCCGGGCGCCTGACCCGCTATTGCGGGGGTGTCGTGTCGTCCAGCTTGATGGCCTTGAGCTTGTCGATACCGAGAACCTGCAGGGCGAGCTTCTCGTAGAAGGGTTCGGACGTTCCGGACCGCATCTTGTGCAGGAAGTATTTCTCGAAGCCGATCTTGGCGGCGTGCACCCATTTGCCCGAGGACGCCCAGTTGACATTGCGGGGCGGGATCTGCGGCTGGGCGACGAAGGCGACGCCGCCATCGCCGAAATCGGCGAGGCAGATGGCATTCCAGGTTGCTTCGGCCTGCGGCGGCTTGCCGGCCACCAGATTGGCGATGTTGTGCGCAGTGGCCGTCACCATGGATTCAATCATGAATCCCGTTTTGGGCACGCCAACCGGTACCGGGGTCTTGCCGGTGGGCGGGATGGCGACGCAGACGCCGATGGCAAAGATTTCGGGGAAGGCCGGGTTGCGCTGATATTTGTCAACGAGGATGAAGCCACGGGGGTTGGTCAGGCCCTCAAGATCGCGCACGGCGGCAACGCCCCGGAAGGCCGGTAGCATCATGGCATAAGTGAAGGGCAGGGCGTGCTGCTGGATAGCCTGGCCGTCCTGGCCGATTTCGGCGGCGTGAAGTGTGCCCTCGGCGAATTTCTCCACCTTGGCGTTGCAGATCCACTTGATGTGCCGCTGGCGCATTTCGCTTTCAAGCAAGCCCTTGGTGTCGCCGACGCCATCGAGGCCCAAATGGCCAATATAGGGCTCGGACGTGACGAAGGTCATTGGGACCTTGTCGCGCACCTTGGCGTCGCGCAGCGCCTTGTCGAGGATGAAGGCGAATTCGTAGGCGGGGCCGAAGCAGGAGGCGCCCTGGACGGCACCAATGACCACGGGGCCGGGATTGGCGACGAGGCGCTCGAAGGCCCCCTTGGCGGACACGGCATGGTCGATGAAGCAGACCGACTGCGTTTCCCGCTCAGGTCCGAAGCCTTCGATTTCGTCAAAGGCCAGTTCGGGGCCGGTGGCGATCACCAGATAGTCATACTCCACCACGCTGCCGTCGAGCAGGTCGATCTTGCGCGCGGCCGGGTCGAGACGCTGGGCGCCCTGGGGATGGAAGTCGATGTGGCGGCGGGCGAGGACCGGCCCGAGATCGATCTCGACATCGGATCGGTCGCGCCAGCCGACGGCAACCCAGGGGTTGGACGGGACGAAGGAATAACGTGCGCCCTTGTTGATCACTGAGATCCGGTGTTCCGGACCAAGCCGGTCGCGCAACTCGTAGGCCATGATCGTGCCGCCGAGGCCGGCGCCGAGAACAACTATATGTGACACTGAACCTGTCTCCTCGAGGCCGCATGAACCGTCGGCCTTCTCTGCGTTGTCCCTGGCAGTATCGCCCCGCTTGCGCAGGCGGTTCTTGATCTGGCGCAAAGGGCGGAAGAGGGGGGCGGAGTCGGTTTGTTAACCCTTTGGTGACCATAAGGGACACATAGGCAGATTTGCGCCGCGCCGGACCCGACCAGCGCCCGGAATTGCGGGCATTTCTCTTAATTTTGACAGATTTCGTCCCCATCGCAGCAGCCATGGGGCCACAAGCACGGGCCGGCCAAAGGAAACGTTTCATGGAAGCCATGGATGCAGTGGGAGCGGTCGCTCCCCATGCGGACCTCTCCATCTGGGGCCTGTTCTGGGCCGCCGACTTCGTCGTCAAAACCGTGATGCTGGGGCTGCTGGGCGCCTCCATCTGGTGCTGGGCCATCATCATCGACAAGACCATCACCTATCGCCGCACCCAATCGGAGATGAACCGGTTCGAACGCACCTTCTGGTCGGGACAATCGCTAGAGGAACTCTACCAGCAGCAGGCGGAAAAGCCCTCGGGCGGGCTGGGCTCGGTGTTTGTGGCGGCGATGAAAGAGTGGAAACGCAGCCACGAGCAGAACGCGGCCAGCTTTGTGGGCATGCAGCAGCGTCTCGACAAGGTGCTGGATGTCGCGATTGCGCGGGAAAGCGAATATCTCGAAAAGCGCCTGAGCTTTCTCGCCACGGTCGGGTCCGCGGGACCCTTCATCGGTCTGTTCGGCACCGTGTGGGGGATCATGAACGCCTTCACCAATATCGCCGCCTCGTCCGACACCAATCTGGCGGTAGTGGCCGGCCCGATCGCCGAGGCGTTGTTTGCCACCGCCATTGGCCTGGTGGCGGCCATTCCTGCCGTTATTGCCTATAACAAGCTCTCCTCGGATGCCGGCAAGATGATCGGTCGTCTTGAGGGCTTTGCCGACGAGTTCTCGACCATCCTGTCCCGCCAGCTCGAAGCACGGGGCCGCTAGCATGGGCATGGGCGCAGCAAAGGGCGGCGGAGGCGGCGGGCGTCGCCGGCGCCGCAAGAGCCGGGCGATCATGAGCGAGATCAACGTGACGCCAATGGTCGACGTCATGCTGGTGCTGCTCATCATCTTCATGGTGGCTGCGCCGATGATGACCTCGGGCGTGCCGGTGGACCTGCCGCGCACTGCCGCCAATCAGCTGCCCAGCCAGACGCGGCCGATCACGGTGTCAGTGTCGCCGGATGGCGCGATTTTCGTCGATGAGGCTCCGGTGACCGAAACGGACCTGGTGACCACGATGGGCACGCTGGCCAGCACCGAAGACCGCATCTATCTGCGCGGCGACACGACTGCCAATTACGGCACGGTGATGCGGGTCATGGGCCTGCTGTCGGCGGCCGGCTATACCAAGATCGGGCTCGTCACCGAGCGCGAGAGGTAGGCCGAGGGCATGCGCACCGGCCTCGTCGTATCGATATCTGCCCATGTGCTGCTGCTGGTGCTTGGCCTGATCAATCTAGGATTGACCGAGCCCCTGCAGCCGAACGTGCAGTCTATTGCGGTCGACCTGGTGCCAATCGAGGAATTCTCCAATATCCGCCTCGGGCAACTCGACAGCGAGGTCGTTGAGACCGAGACTCCGTCCGCCGTGGAATCGGACCAGCCCGCAGAACTGGCCCAGCCGACCGGCAATACCGAACAGGACCAGGTGACGCCTTCGCCGGCAGACACGCCCACGCCGGCGCCGGTGACCGAGCAGGCGCCGGCACCCGAGGCTGAACCCACGCCGGAACCGGAGCCTGTGCCCGAGCCTGAACCCACCCCCGAGCCGGAACCGGCACCGGCCCCCGAACCTGAGCCGGCGCCCGTGGTGCTGCCCCAGGAGCGGCCGCAGGACCTGGCACCAGCGCCGGAACCGGAGCCGGCACCCGAGCCGGAGCCGACGCCGGAACCTGAACCCGAGCCGACACCGGAGCCAGAGCCGACTCCCGAGCCCGCACCCACGCCCGAGTCGACGCCAGAGCGGGAACCCGAGCCGACGCCTCAGACGGTCAATGTTGCGATGCCGACCTCGCGGCCAAGCGATCTTGCGCAAATTCGCGAGCAAGCGCTGGCCGCCGAACGCAAGCGCAAGGAAGAGGAGGAGCGTCAGCGCCAGGCCGCCGCCGCGGAGCAGGCTGCGCCGCCGACGCAGATCAGCTCGGAAACCGCCGACGAAATCTCGTCGATCATCAACAACGCGCCGACCACCGGAGCAACGACCGGGCAGGGCGGGTCGCCGACGCTGGGCGACACCAGCGGCACCTCGGCGCGGTTGAGCCAGACGGCAATCGATGGTCTGGTGGCCAAGATCAAGACCTGCTGGAACCTGCTGCCGTCGGACTACAATAGTGGCCTCAACGTCACCCTTTCGGTGAGCATGAGCCCGGATGGCAGCGTCAATGGTACGCCGCAGGTGGTTGCCGCCGATGCCTCGAGCGCGGGGCAGGCGATTGCGCGGGCGGCGCAGCGGGCGGTGATGCAGTGCGGCCCCTACACGATGCTTTCGGCTGATGCCTATGACGAATGGCGCCAGATCGAAGTGGAACTCAGACCCTGACCTTGAATTTGCCTTTGTGCTGGCCAAACTGCGGCCGAAACGGCAAGACCGGAGAGATTTAGGACCGATGACAGTTTTCAACCGACGCACAGCGCTCAAGCTTGGCCTGGCCGGCGGCGCCCTGCTGGCCACCGCGCCCATGACCTTCGCGCAGCTGCGCATCGTGGTGGAAGGCGCCAATTTCCAGCCGCTGCCGATCGCCATTCCCGACTTTGCCTCCTCCGATCCGGCCTTCGGACGCGAGATCGCCGATATCGTGCGCAACAATCTCCGGCGCTCCGGCCTGTTCCTGCCGCTTGATCCGGCCTCGCTGCCGGTTCAGGTTGGCGACGTCAACGCCACGCCCGATTTCAATGTGTGGCGCACCGCCAATGTGGACGGCGTGGTGATGGGGGCGGTCGAGCGCGGCGGGCAGATTTCGGCTTCGGTGCGCGTGTGGGACACGCAGCAGGCTGCCCAGGTGGTCGGCAACAGCTACAATACCGACCCCAATTCGGCGCGCCGCATCGGGCACCTGGTGTCCGACGCCATCTATTCCCAGCTTACGGGCGGCTCAGGCTATTTCGACACGCGGGTGCTCTATGTGGCCGAGAGCGGCCCCAAGGCCAATCGCGTGCGGCGGCTGGCCATCATGGACCAGGACGGCGCCAATGTGAGCTATCTCACCGACGGGCAGACCATGGCGCTGACGCCGCGCTTCTCGCCCAATGGCGACCTCGTCACCTATATGAACTTCTCGGAGGGCAATCCGCAGGTCTTCCTGCTGCAACTCTCCACCGGACGCCAGCAGCGCCTGGCCAATGTCGGGGCGATGACCTTTGCGCCGCGCTTTTCGCCCGATGGCGGCACTGTGGCCTTCTCGGTCGAGCAGGGGGGCAGCACCAATATCTACACAATTTCCACCGGTGGCGGGCAGGCCCTGCAACTGACTTCAGGTGCGGCGATCGACACGTCGCCATCCTATTCGCCCGATGGCAGCCGTATCGTGTTCGAAAGTGACCGCGGCGGCTCCCCGCAGATCTACATGATGGGCGCCGGTGGGGGGAATGCGCAGCGCATCAGCTTTGGCGAGGGCAGCTACTCGACACCGGTCTGGTCGCCCAAGGGAGACCTGATCGCGTTTACCCGCCAGTCCGGGGGGCAGTTCCATATCGGCATCATGAACCCGGACGGCTCGGGAGAACGCCTGCTCTATTCCGGCTATCACGCAGAGGGACCGACCTGGGCGCCCAATAGCCGCGTCATCATGTTCTTCCAGGATCCGGGCGGCAATGACGGCCCGCGCCTGATGAGCGTGGACATATGGGGCCGTGCGGCCCAGACGGTGCCGACCGAGACCTATGCCTCTGATCCGGCCTGGTCGGGGCTGCGCGGATAGCTCCCCCGCCCATTGCATGACGAGGGTCTCCGGGTGACCATCCGGAGACCCTTTTTGTTGGGGCATTCGGGAACCGCGGCGGGGGAAAGGGCTTGGTACGAGCGGACGGCCGGACTGGATCACCGAAGTTTTTGGTTCGAAGAATTGCCCGGCGCACACCTCGATCATCCATTAACATATTGATTTTGCTAGTTTAAAAAACTTCCCGAGGCATTGAAACTCGTCGTGGCGCGCACCCGAAACTGAAATCGGAGGCCCCCCGTATCTTCCTGCGTCCCCTCGAAAGAATGGGGCCAGAATTCACACAGGAAGGAACTCCCAGATGACTCTCTCGCTTCGTGCCCTCTCCGTTGCCACCATTCTCACCCTTGGTTCGGTTTCCGGCGCTGCCGTGATGGCGCAGGACAATCCCATGGTTGGTGGCGCTGCCATGTATGCCGACAAGAACATCGTCGAGAACGCCGTGAACTCGGCTGACCATACCACGCTGGTTGCTGCCGTTCAGGCCGCCGGCCTGGTCGAGACGCTGTCGGGCGAAGGTCCGTTCACCGTCCTGGCTCCGGTCAATGCCGCGTTCGACGCCCTGCCCGAGGGCACTGTCGAAACGCTACTTAAGCCGGAAAACAAGGAAATGCTGACCAAGGTGCTGACCTGTCACGTGATCCCGGCCAAGGCGCTGTCGACCGATATCGTTTCGATGGTCGAGGCGGATGGCGGCGAACACAAGGTGCAGACTGTCGGCGGCTGTGAGCTGACGCTGAAGGCCGATGGCGGCATGGTGACCGTGACCGATGAAAACGGCACTGTTGCCAATGTCACCATTGCGGACGTGATGCAGTCCAATGGCGTGATCCACGTCATCGACGCGGTCCTCACCCCCAAGATGTAACCAAAGCCTGCGCCGCAGCGAATGGCGCAGGTGACGAGGCTTCGCACGTTCCCAGTCCCTCTTGCGGAGCCTCACCTCGACGTGACCAGCGATACGCTCCCCGGCCTGTTATGGTCACGTCCCGGAACCCCCCGCGCTTTTCTGGAGCGCCGGGCGTTCCTGGTCTTTTCGCCGCCGCACCTCCGGGAATCCAGTATTCCCGGGCGTGCCCATCGTCTGGCGCTGCCCGGTCCCCGTCCTCCGGCCGGGCGGCGCCGATCCAAGGAGATGCAAGATGCGCTTTTCCCGTCGTAAGGTCCTGATTTCCGGCTCGCTTTTGAGCCTTGGCGCCGCGCTCGGCTTCGGTCGGGCATCTTCAGCCGCCGAGGGCAGCTTTCCGTTCGAATTGACCGATGAGGAGTGGAAGGCGCGATTGTCCCCGGCGGCCTATCAAGTGCTGCGGCACGAGGATACCGAGCGCCCGTTCACCTCGCCACTCAATGACGAAAAGCATGCCGGCGTCTTTCATTGCGCCGGTTGCGACCAGGCCTTGTTCTCCTCCGACAAGAAATTCGATAGCGGCACCGGCTGGCCCAGCTTCTGGGACTTCATCCCGGGCGCCATTGGCACGAGCGAGGACAATTCGCTCTGGATGACCCGGGTCGAAGTCCATTGCAGCAATTGCGGAGGACACCAGGGCCACGTCTTCGAAGATGGTCCGCCGCCGACGGGATTGCGCTATTGCATCAACGGGGTGGCATTGCGGTTCGAGCCGGCTGCTTGACGGTTCGCGGGGAACGATCCGGGCGCTGGGTCATTGGCCTTTTCTGAAAGGAGAACAGCCATGACCCCTTCCAACGCATCCCAGACCGAGGCCAGCAATATCAGGGCCCGCATCGACAAGGCCAATGCCAAACTCGGCAAGGTCAGTGCCGGTGGCCATCTGGGCGGTACGCATTTCGGACAGGTCGGCGGTGACGCCAAGACCAAGTATCGGGGCAGTGGCGGCGGCAAGACCCGACGCAATGACGGTCGCAACTAACCCACCGCGCGAGTTGCAGGACCGGGTCGGAGGAGCTATCTGAGGGACAGGCATAATTACTCTGTTCCCATGAAACTCACCATCGTCCAGACCGGGGCCGTTCCCGCGCCCCTGCAACCGCACTTCATCGAATACCGGTTGATGTTCCGCGAAATGTTCGCCTCCACCGGGGCCGATTTTGACTATCAGGACATCAATGTCGAGGCCGGGGACAGCCTGCCTGATCCGGCCGGCCTTGAAGGCATCGTGCTCACCGGGTCGCCGGCGGGGGTCTATGAGGACCATGCATGGTTGCCACCGCTGCGGGACTTCATTCGTGGCGCTTATGCCGCCGGAACGCCCATGGTGGGGATATGCTTCGGCCACCAGATCATGGCTGACGCGCTTGGCGGCGATGTGCGCAAGTCTGAGCGTGGATGGGGCATGGGGCGCCACCAATATGCTGTGCAGCAGCGGCCCGCCTTCATGGCGGACGCACCCGAAACACTCATGGTTGCCTGTTCGCACCAGGACCAGGTCATCACGCCGCCTCCCGGGGCCGCGGTGATCCTGGGCTCGCCGTTCGCGCCCAATGCAGGGTTGCTCTACAGTACGGGGCGGGCTCTGAGTTTCCAGCCGCATCCGGAGTTCGAGGACGACTACGCGCGCGCGCTGGTGGAACTGCGGCGAGGGCGGGCGCCAGACGACGTGATCGAGCGGGCGCTGGCCTCGTTCGCCACGCCCTCCGATAGTGCCCTGGTCCGTGGCTATATCACCCGGTTCTTCGAAGGTGCGCGCTAGCGGAATTTGGCAAGCGAATGGTGGCAGGGCTCCGGCCGCGACGGAAGCGTTGAGAGATCACGCCAGGCGCGACGAAATCGCGCGGTTTTTGCGTGCCTGGAGCGCGCGGCGCTAAGGCGGAATTAACCATGAATGATGGAGGTTTGGCGCAATCAACACTTTGCGTCAGGCATGCCATGGGCCGCTTCAGCAGTCTCTCCATCACTCAGAAACTTGTCTCCGCTTTTGTCGGCTTCGGGGCATTGGTCGTCGGCTTCGGCGGCATTGCCCTGGCGCAATTGCTGGCGCTGGGCAACACCAGCATCGTCGCGCTGCTGGTGGCAGCGGGCGCTGCCGCGGCCGCTGGCTGCCTTTCGGTGTTCCTGCTGTTCCGCACCGTTGTGTCCAAGCGGCTGGCGCGGCTGGTGGAGATCACCGGCGCCCTGACGTCTGGCCGCACCGACGTGGTCATTCCCGCGCAGCGATCGCAGGACGAGCTGACGGTGATGTTCGATGCCTTCGGACGGTTCCGCGATGCTCTGATTCAACAGACAGCGCTGGAGGAAAGCGAGCGCCAGCGCGGCGTCGAGGATGGCCAGCGCCGCCGCGCCTCGGACCGGTTGACCGACGATCTGCGGGCCACGCTGCAGGCCGTGATGCAGGGCAGGCTGAGCGAGCGGGTCGATTCCGATTACGAGCAGGGCGAACTGCGCCAGCTGGCCGATGAGGTCAATGCGCTGCTCGCGGCGCTTGATAGCGGGCTGACGGCGACGGGACACGTGCTTTCCGGGCTCGCCCGCGCCGACCTGACCCAACGGGTCACGGGGAGCTTTACCGGCGCCTTTGCGGAATTGCGCGACAATACCAATGCGGTTGCCGATCGCATGGCGCGCGTCATGGGTGAGCTGCAGGAAACCTCCCGCCGGCTCAAGACCGCCACGGGAGAAATCCTGGCTGGCTCGAACGATCTTTCGGAACGGACCAGCCGGCAGGCCGCGATGGTGGAACAGACATCGGCCACGGTTGAGCAGCTGTCGAGCACGGTCGGTGCCAATGCGCGGCGCGCCGAAGAGGCCAACAAGGCCGTGGGCTCGGCCTCGCGCATCGCCGTGGAAAGCGGTGCGGCCATGGAGGCGGCCAGCGCGGCCATGGAAAAGATTTCTGCCTCCTCGGCCAAGATTTCCAACATCATCGGGCTGATCGACGACATCGCCTTCCAGACCAATCTCCTGGCCTTGAATGCCTCGGTGGAGGCGGCGCGTGCCGGGGAGGCGGGCAAGGGCTTTGCCGTGGTCGCCGTGGAAGTCCGCCGGCTGGCGCAGAGCGCCGCAGAAGCGTCCTCGGACATCAAGCAGTTGATCGACATCTCGGTGGGCGAGGTGCATGCCGGCACGCAGGTGGTGCTGCGGATCGGAGAGCGGATCAGCGCCCTCAACAGCTCGGTGACCGCCAGCGCGTCGCTGATCGGCGAGATCACCGCAGCCAGTCGCGAGCAGGCTGTGTCCATCGACGAGGTCAGCGTCGCGGTGCGGCAGATGGACGAAATCACCCAGCACAATGCGGCGCTGGTGGAACAGACCAATGCGGCCATCGAGCAGACCGAGGCGCAGGCCAGCGAACTCGACCGGATCGTTGCCGTGTTCACCACCGAAAAGAGCGAGCAGGGCCGCACGCGGCGCCAGGCAGCGTAGGGGCGCCAGGCCTGAATGCACGAAGGGCGCCTTTCGAGGCGCCCTTTTTGTCTGATCGGACAAGTGGCCGGGCCTTCAGCCCTCGAGCAGCAGTGCTATCTCGCTGCGCAGATGGCCCAGGCCATCGCCCTTTTCGCTCGAGGTCAGGATGACATCGGGATGGGCGGCAGGGCGCTTGGCGATCGTGGCATAGGTGCTGGCGATATTGGCCTCCAGCTCCTTGGCGGAAGGCTTGTCGATCTTGGTCATCACCACCTGGTAGCTGACGGCGGCGCGGTCGAGCTCGTTCATCACGCTGAGGTCATTGTCCTTGGGGCCATGGCGGCTATCGACCAGCACATAGACGCGCCGCAGCGTGGCGCGGCCGGTGAGGTATTGGTGGATCAGCTGGGTCCAGGCCTTCACCTTGGGTTCGGGCGCCTTGGCATAGCCATAGCCGGGCATGTCCACGATGCGCAGGTTTTCGCTCTGGCTCTCGAAGATGTTGAGCTCCTGGGTGCGGCCCGGCGTATTGGAGGTGCGCGCCAGTCCCGAGGTGCCGCACAGGGCATTGATGAGGCTGGATTTGCCCACATTGGAGCGGCCGGCAAAGGCGATTTCCACCCGATCCATGGGCGGCAGGTCTGCCAGGCGCACGCAGCCCTTCACGAAGGCAAAGGGACGGGCGAACAGCAGGCGCCCGCGTTCAATGACATGGGGGGAATAGTCGGGCTGGCTCATGCTCGGTGGTTCCACAAAGGAGAAGCCCGCCGGGTGAGCGGCGGGCCCCATGAAGACGATTCAGGCGGTTCAGCTCTTGCCCTGTTCCGCCGATTTGGGCTTGCGGCGGAAGGTGTCCATGATGTTGCCGAACAGATTCACCTCGGCGCCGTGGCGCTTCATGATGAACCATTGCTGGGCGACCGACAGGGTGTTGTTCCAGGCCCAGTAGATGACAAGGCCCGCCGGGAAGGTGCCCAGCATGAATGTGAAGATCACCGGCATCCAGTTGAAGATGGCGGCCTGGGTGGGATCGGGCGGCGGCGGGTTGAGGCGCATCTGCACCCACATGGTGATGCCCATGACCACGGGCCAGACGCCCAGGTGCAGGAAGCTGCCCACGACCGGCAGTACGGTCGGATCCCAGGGGATCAGGCCGAACAGGGTGAAGATATTGGTCGGATCGGGCGCCGCCAGGTCCTGGATCCAGCCGAAGAAGGGGGCGTGGCGCATTTCCAGGCTGATGAAGATAACGGTGTAGAGCGAGAAGAACACCGGAATCTGGACCAGGATGGGCCAGCAACCGGAGAGCGGGTTGATCTTCTCTTTCTTGTAGAGCTCCATCATCGCCTGCTGCTGGGCAGCGCGATCATCCTTGAGGCGTTCCTGAATGGCCTTCATTTCCGGCTGCACGCGGCGCATCGCGGCCATGGAGGCGTAGGAGCGGTTGGCAAGCGGGAAGAACAGGGCCTTGACGATGACGGTCACGCCAAGCACGGCCAGGCCGAAATTGCCCAGGATGCCATAGAGGGTCACCAGCAGCCAATGCATGGGCTTGGTCAGGAAGTGGAACCAGCCCCAGTCGATCAGCAGTTCGATACGATCGAAACCATAGGTCTCCTGGTAGCGGGCGATGACCTTGTCTTCCTTGGCGCCTGCGAAAACATAGGCTTCGTGGCTGACCGAGGCACCGGCCGGCACCATGACCGGCTGAGTCTCGACATAGCTGGTCTGAAAGACATTGGTGCCGGTGGGCGCCGAATAGGCGAAACGGGCATTGATGTCGGTGTTGGGCTTGGGCAGAACGGCGGTCGCCCAGTATTTGTCGGCAATGCCGAGCCAGCCGGTGGTCGAGGAGAAATCGACCTGCTTCTCGTTCTGCAAGTCGGCATATTTGCGGGCAACATAATTGTTCGAGCCCAGGACGCCAATCGGGCCTTCATGCTGGATGAAGAAGTTCTGCACCTTGGGCGTGCCATGGCGGACGACGCGCGAATAGGGGAAGAGCGCAACGTCGCCCGTGCCGGTGTTCTCGACCGTCTGGGTGACGGTGAACAGGTAGAAATCATCGACGGCGAATGTGCGATGGAACACCAGGCCCTCGCCATTGTCATAGCGCAGTGTGACCGGCGTCTCGGGAGTGAGCGTGGTGTTGTCACCTTCCACGGTCCAGACGGTCTGGCTGCCCGGCAGGGTGATATCCGAGCCGGCTGCGGCAGCCCAGCCCTGCTCGACAAAGTAGGCGTCGACGAGGCCTGCGGGCTTGAGCAGCGCGATGATCGGCGAATCAGGGTCTGCCGTCTCGCGGTACTGCTTGAGCTGCAGGTCGTCGATACGGGCGCCGGTCAGGTTGATCGAGCCATCGAGGTCGGCTGTGGAAATGGCCACCCGGTCGCTGGCCGCCAGGGCACTGTCGCGGTCGGCAAAGACCTGCGGCGCGTCGCCAGTGGCTGCGGCAGCCGGTGTGGCCGTGGAGCCGTCGGCATTGGTCTGCGGGACGGCGAGCTGCTCGGTCTCGGCCTGCTGGCTGGCGGTGATCTCGGCCTGGCGCTGAGCCCGCTCGAGTTGCGGGCCGGCAATGAAGAACTGCCAGCCGAACAGCACAATCATGCTGAGCACGACGGCGAGGATCACATTGCGATTGTCAGAATTCATGGTCTCGGTTTCCGTTGGCCGCGGCCGGGGGTATTTCGATTGTCGCCTGACTTGGTGTCATGCACACGTGCGATCAGGCCGCCCAGATCGGCGACCATTTTGGCAAAGGGCTGGCTGAGGGCCTCGCGCCGTGCGAGCAGGACATAGTCATGTCCGGGCAGAAAGTCACGCGCGCAAGCTGCCGCAGCGGCACGCAGGCGGCGCTTCATGCGGTTTCGCTCGGGGGAATTGCCGACCTTTTTGGTGACGGTAAACCCGACACCCGGCTCGACCTCGGCGCTGGGGGCGGCCTGCAGCCCAAACGCAGAGCGCCCGGCGCGACTGCCCCGGGCGGCTCTCAAAAACTGCGAGCGCCGCTTGAGGCGGCGCAATGTCGCTTTCGGCAAAGACTGTTCGGCCGTCATCCGGCCAGCAATCCTTAGGCCGACAGCTTCTTGCGGCCATCCCGGCGGCGGCGATTGAGAATCGCGCGGCCGTCCTTGGTCGCCATACGGGCACGGAAACCGTGACGACGGGCACGCACGAGCTTGGAGGGCTGGTATGTACGCTTCATGACATCAGACCGCGCTGCTGCACGGTTCCTCTTGTTTGGTGCTGCTAGAAAGCAGATTGGCGATGGCGGGCAGACGCGCCGCCTTCCGGTTGGTGGCGTCTATAGGGAAAAGACTCCCCCAAGTCAACGCGCCTCAACACCTGGAACACGGCTGCGGGCCCTGTTGTCAAGCATGGCTTTCCCCAGCATAAGTGCAGCATTGGTTCTGGCCCCATGGCAGTTATGGCTGAGATATCACGACCCGAGCTCTGCATCGTGGGTGCGGGGGCGCTGGGAATAGCACTGGCGCAGCATGCACGGGCACTGGGAGCGCGCGTCGTATTGGCCGATCGCGGCTTTGCCGAACCCGGCGATGGCCCGCAACGGGCACTGCGCGTGGCGGCGCTCAAGGCGTCCGCGTCGGCCGCGACAGCCATGAGCAATGCGGCGGCGCTGGGGCTGACTTCGAGCGAGCCGCGCATCAGCATGAAGGCGGTGCAGGAGCGGGCGCGGCAGGTCGCCGCGGACAGCGCTGCGCTCGACAGCCCCGAGCGGCTGCAAGCTCTTGGCATTGAGGTGATTGCCGGTCCGACGCGATTTGTCGATGCGGGCACCCTCATGGTGGGCGACACCCAGATCCGGTCGCAGGCTTTTCTGCTGGCCCCGGGGGGCGATGCCGCCGTGCCGGCCATACCCGGGCTCGAGGAGGCGGGCTATTTCACGCCGGACAGCATCCTGGACAATGCGCGCAAGCTGACGCATCTCCTTGTGATTGGCGCGGATCCGGAAGGCCTGGTCCTCGCCCAGGCCTTCTCGCGGCTGGGTTCGGCCGTCACGCTGGTGCCGCAGGGCGAGGCGCTGGCCGGTTTCGACCTCGAAACGGCCAGCCTGCTGATCCAGGCGCTGACACAGGAGGGTGTCACTGTGCTCGATGGTGCCACGGTGCGCACGATCCAGCCGCGCTCGCAGGGGATTGGCGCGGTTGTCGACCTCGCCGATGGCGGGACGGCCGCGCTCGATCTGTCGCATATCCTGATCTGCGGTGGACATCTGGCGCGACTGGAGGGGCTGGGATTGGACGCGGCGCGGTTGCGCCCCGTACGCGGGCAGGCCGGGCGCTTCGCCATCGGCCCCCTGGGCCAGACCAGCAATCGGCGGGTCCGCGTGACCGGGGTGGCCGCGGGAATCGCGGATTGGCCCCAGGCCATGGCGCATGGCCGCGCTGTGGTCGGGGCGCTGGTGCTTGGCGCGGCGGGGCAAAGGCCCCGGGCGCTGCCGCAACTGGTTATGACCGAGCCGGCCCTGGCGCAGATCGGCCGGTTTCCGGCGGATCCACGCAAAATTGCACCCGGGTTTGGCCTTCATCGCGCCAATCTGTTCGAGAACGACATGGCAAGGGCGCTCGGCCAGGCCCAGGGGCTGGTCAAGGTTCTCACCGATGCAAAGGGCCGCCCCGTGGCGGCGAGCGCAGTGGGGACAGGTGCAGCAGAGCTGGCCGGGGTCCTGGCCCTGGCGATGGAGCAGGGCGTGACGATCGACGCATTGGCCGGTCTGCCGCTGCCTCGGCCGAGCCTGATGAGCAGCCTGGTTGCACTTGGCGAAAACCGAATGGCCGGGCGCACCGTATCTTCATGGGTGAGGCGGCGCGGTGCGCTTCTGAGAATGCTGCGGCGATAGCGGCAGCCGAAGCGGCAAAATGGGCCTGACGCCGCCGGGCGACTGGCATAGGATCGGGGCGATGAAAGACCAGCCCAGCGTCATGACCGGCCGGTTCTCAGGCCTTTCGAGCAAGCTGATCGCCACGATCATCGGGGTCATCCTGCTCGTCGAGATCGTCGTCTACCTGCCCTCGCTGGCCAGTTTCCGCTCGACCTGGCTCGAGGACCGGCTGCGCGTCGGCGTGGTGGCCGCCCGCGTGCTGGATGCAGTCCCCGATGTCATGGCCCTGCCGCGCGACCTGACCGACCGGCTGCTCAATTCGGCCGGGGCCAATGCCATCGTCTATCGTCGGGAAGGCCAGAGCCAGATGATCGAGCTGACCAATCCGGTGATGCCGGACAGCGTGGTCACGGCCGATCTGCGGCAGGGGGACCTGCCAAGTCGGGTATGGGGGGCGCTCGATACCCTGTTTGCCGGGCCGGGCCGTACGCTTCGCGTGGTGGGGGCCGGTGACATGAACGAGAGCCTGGTCGAACTGCTGATGCCCGAGGCGCCACTGCGGCGCGACATGATCGATTATTCACGCTCCATCGCCCTGGTGTCGCTGGGCATTGCAGCGGTCACCGCCTTTGTTCTTTACGTGCTGGTCAGCCGTCTTTTCATCGATCCGGTGCTGCGCGCAACGGCCAATATGCTGGCTTTCCGCAAGGCGCCCGAAAACGCCGCATTGGTGCTGACGCCATCGGCACGACGCGACGAGATCGGCATTCTCGAGCGTGAACTGGCGGATATGGAGAGCGAGTTGTTTTCCATGCTGCGCCAGCGCCGGCACCTGGCCGATCTCGGACTGGCCGTGGCCAAGATCAACCACGATCTGCGCAATACCCTGACGGCGGCACAATTGCTGTCCGACCAGGTGGCAACGCTGGACGACCCCAAGGTCCAGCGGCTGGCGCCGCGCCTGGTGACCACGCTCGACAAGGCGATCGGCTTTGCCCAGTCGGTCCTCGATTACGGGCGGGAGACTTCGGCGGTGCCGCAATTCGCACCGGTCGGCCTGCGGGCATTGGTGGACGATGCCGGCTTCGAGGCCCGCGTAGTCGGCCATCCGGTGATCTTGTTCCGCAACGAGGTCGACGATGCGCTGGTGGTCGATGTGGATGGTTCGCAGATGAATCGAGTGCTGGTCAACCTGATCAAGAATGCGCGTGAGGCGCTGGAAACCGCCGCGTCCGAGCGCCGAGATTTCTACATCGCGGTTTCCGCCAGGAGCGATGCGGAGCGGACCGTGATCTCCGTAGTCGACAATGGTCCGGGGCTGCCGCCGCGTGCAAGGGAGAACCTCTTTGTTGCCTTCGAGGGCTCGGCGCGCTCGGGCGGCACCGGTCTGGGCCTTGCCATTGCGCGGGAAATCGTCGAGGCGCATGGCGGTGTTCTGGCGCTGGTGGAAACGGGGCAGGGGACGCGTTTCGACATCACGCTGCCGGCCCGCCGCCAGGACGGGTGACTGCTTCCCACAAAAATCGTGACGAGCCGCTTGCAATGGCTGGGGCGCCCATGTATGGGTTGCCCCGCTTCGATCGGAAGCGCCCAGCGCGCCGGTCAAAAAGCTTGCCGCACATGTCGGCCTGCGCGCCCGTAGCTCAGCTGGATAGAGCACCAGACTACGAATCTGGGGGTCAGGAGTTCGAATCTCTTCGGGCGCGCCATATTTTCCAAGCACTTAGCTGTGGTTCGAGGCCTTACGCCGGTCCTTGGTTTGCAGCCGGTTTGCAAATTCTGTGCTGCTTGCGTTCTCGAACTTGGCCATCGCTGACTTGGCCAGGGCCTTGGTCCGCGACATGTATTTCTCCAGGATCGTGTGCACAGACTTAAGGGAGTGACCGGTGATGGACGCAATCTCTGGCACGCTGCAACCAGCCTCAGCAAGCATGGTTACCGCAGTGCCACGGAGGTCGTGAAAATGCAGATCGATAATGCCAGCGGCCTTACTGGCCTCATCCCACTGCTCGGCGAAGTAGCGCTTTTGCCATGCCCGGCCGGTCTTCGTCGTGAGAATGACCGCCGCCTCTCGATCCATGTCATCGAGCATGGTCTTGAGAGCTTGAGTGCAGGCGACATAGACACGCCGGCTGCCCTTGCTCTGGCGCAGGCTGATACCCTCCCCATCATAGTTGGTCCAGGCGAGCTTGCGCAGGTCACCCTGACGCTGCCCGGTATGCAACGCGAGGATGAGCGCCCGCTGCATTTCGATCGGTGCAACTTTCATGAAGGCGTCGATGTGCTCGGGCAGCCAGACCTTATCTGAACGATCCACTTCGTGTAGGCGTTCGAAACCCTTCACGTGGTTGTGGAAGATGCGCACGCGGCGGACCGCCCAGGTCAGCATCGCCGACAGCACGGTGAGGCGGTTGTCGGCCTCTCGTGCACCCGACTCCTTGGCGACCTCTTCCTGCCAGTCGAGGAAGTCGCCACGGACGCGTGGATCCTCAAGCACCGCTAGCGGCATGGCGCCAAACTTGGTCTCGACCTTGCTCAGCATACGCCGGTATTCCTTCTGTGTGCTCTCGGCGCGCTTGCCGAACTCCGGCGACAAGGTGAAGTCGCGGATCAGTCCGCCGAGGGTCCCCATTCGTTGCGCGACTTGGCTTTGCTCAGCGAGAGCATAGTCGTGAAGGAATTCCGGCGAGCCAGGTGAGCCTCTTAGCGGACGCTTGGTCGCACGATGGTAATAGTGGATCTTGACCGAGCCGTCTTTCTGCCGCTTCTTGACCGTGTTGATGCCCTTAAGATTGGCCCTAACCATTCGTGGCCTTCCATAGGTCGTAGGCACAGGCCAGAGGTGCACTCGAGCTTGTGGTGCGGACGGAAGCGTCTAGCGCTCGATCAAGGGAGGCCTTGTCCCAGCGGCGGACGCGACCAAAGCATGGAAGGGGATCAGGCATGACGCCTAGTCTCAGTAGTTTGCTGAAGTGGCCCGGACTCACGCCAACATAGCTAGCTGCTTCGCTTCTATTGAACACACGACGTTGATCAAGCGGCAGGGCATGTACAAGGTAAGCTGCAAGATTCATAACGACACTCCATCGATCAGTTCGCGCTATAGCGATCGCTGAGTGGGGATGTCGCAGTTTTTTCGATCGTGGTACGGCTGGGGCAAAAAAATGTCTGTCGCGTTCAATGACCGCCAGTAGGCGCGTTCAGCTAGGCGAAGACACCAGCGTTGATCGCGTCGATCGCCTCTACGACCCAATCCGCGTGGCCTTGTCTGACCAAGTCAGCGGGCGATAGGTCCCCATATCCAGAGATTCGACCGCTATCGAACCAACCCTCAGCTTCTCCGAGGTCTCTGAAGCGGTTCGCTACGCGCTCGAGCACTATCGGCTTATAGAGTTCAATCTGTTTTTTGGCTGCCGCAGAAAGTGACCTTTCGGCAGCAAGAAACCTACTTTTGTCCATGCGACCACGTTCGGCGAAACCAACCGCCCTTATCAATGCCACGTCGCGGTAGTATCCTCGCCGCATCGCCTTGCGAATGATCCTACGAACTTCCGCGCGGACGGCCCAAATTTCTCTTCTGGTCATGCCTGCACGATAGCACTCTGTGTTGGGCGTTCAATGGGCAGTATGAGCGACTAAGCCCAGCCCCGCTTTCTGGCCATACCCACGGCTTGCATATGCCTCAAGATTAGGGCCTGAGTGGAAACTCGCAAACTGTGCTCAGGGACGCAGTATGCTCGTGACGGTAGGACGAAGGCGGGTTCCGGCGGATATGTCGGCGCGTTTGCCCCCTGTGATGCCCGATCCGGGCGTCTGGCCTCACGTTGATCTGTCCTTTGGACAAGCTGCACGACCGGTGCGGCGTGTTCTCCAGAGAACAGCTGCACCGGCTGTGCGTTCTCGCCTCACGCGACGTTTTGTTCACTTACCGAAGATGGCGCGTATCGCAGAACGTGTCCTGGTTGTCATGACTGGATCGGTGTGATCAGAGGCGTCACGAATTTCAGTCAGCCAGCCAATTTCGTTTTTGCTCACAACAGTATCGAAGATACGATCGAAGGCGCGCGCCGCGGCTGACCCGGCCCACTGTTCAAGGGCTAGCTGGAGAAGCCGAGCAGGATCCACCTGAAGCGCTTCCGCGAGGGCAGGGACTCGGTCCAACGGAACTCGGATGGCGCCGGATTTCACCATGCTGATCATGTTTGGGTTGGGAAAGCCGGTCTCACTGGCGATTTCGGCCTGGCTCTTTATTGGGCGCAGCTCGAGAATGCGCTTTGCGACAAAGGCAGGAAGGCGGGTGTCGGCATAAGGTTTCGTGAGAGGCATGAGATCGTCTTTTGATTAATTGAAGATGCTATATTTGTAGCGAGACGACGTATGGGGATGCTGACACATAGCAAGGGGACTGCGATACTATCTGCGGGATAGATTCCACATAGAGAGGTGAGCAGGTACTTCGCGGGTTCGGAAAGTTGCGATGGGGCGATCAGGCCGAAGACGGTACTCTACATGGCGGAGCCATCTTACCCGCCGGTTCTGTACACAATCCTGGAATCCCGATTTGACCGCCATGGAGTGGTTGAGGCCACGCCCCCTAGATGGGGCAGATCATTCAGACTTGATTGGATTTTTCTCGCCATCTGGAGCGTCCGCCATGGTGCGAGCCTTTGCGATCAACAAGATGATGGGGACAAGCGGACCGAAGATCACCAGAAATGCTAGCAGATGAAAGAGCGTGAACATGTCCGAGAGCGTCAAGGCGAAGACTCCTTACCGCTCATTTTGGTCATTTGTTTGAGTGGTAGGGCCGGGTGTATGCTCAAGGAGGTCAGCACAACGCCGACGTGGTGCGGAACGCTCGATGCACTGGCAGCTTTCGGGACTATTCGAAACGCCATGCGGACTTGGCGCCCGGCTGTGCAGCTTACGTCATGCGAGCACGGCCCAAATAATTGATAATGCCCGCTTACTCCCGCTGATCTCCGAAGATTTTGATTGGCAGCAAACTAGAAAAAGCAGCCTTCGAGGTCATGCGAGCCCTTCTCTCAGCATCTGACGCGACATCTTTTGGCAAGGCGCCGGGCAGAAGCCCGGCGCTTAAGGGTCAGGAGTTCCAGAACGCCTCGATCTGCTGATCCTGCGCCGCATATGTCGAGGGATCGCCGAAGCTGTCCGGGTCGATGGAAGGGGCTTGTTCGAGCCTTTGCGGGTCCAGGTCGAGCACCAGCGTGTTCACGCCTGGTGTGGCGCTGAAACGCTCCCACGGCACCGCGACATAATCCTCGCCAAAGCCCAGGAAACCGCCGCGCGCCACCACGACATAGGTCAGCTGCCCGCTGTCCGGGTCGATGACCAGGTCGCTGACGCTGCCCAGATTCTCGTCCTGGAGATTGCGCACATCGGTGCCGGTGATGTCATCGACATTCAGCCGTCCCATCTCCGTGAGCTCGGTCACCGGCCTTGCATAGGCCAGCTGCTCGCGCCGCCAGTCGGAAACGCTGCCCGGTTCCACCCCGGCATCCTCGAGCCGCGCCGTATAGGTGCCATAGGTGTTCTCCAGGACCTGCAACAGATATTGGCAACCCTCGCTATTGCCCTGATAGGCCAGCACCTGCGCAGCTCCATAAAGCTCGCGAATCTGGGTGCGCGGAGATCGGACGCCGGCCGCGACGCCGGTCCAGGGCATGACCGTGGTATTGCTCGTGGTTGCGGTCTCCTGGCCGTGGCCCCAGCGATTGCCCCAGCCGTTCAGCCAGTACTGGTTGCGGCCAAGTTCATTGGCGAAATTGGTGAGCGATGTCTGGCAGGTGCCATCCAGGGCGACCGGGTCCTGCTGCGCGTCCCGACCATCGCCGGCCGTGGCCTGGGCCTGCTGGCTGTCTGCCGGCCGGATGGTTGCGGCCTGGCGATCTTCGCTGTCGCCGGCAACGCCCATGGCCTGGGCAATCTCCATGATGCGCTGCTGGTGCTGCTGCAGCACGGGCAGGGTCTTTTGTGCATAGGTGTGAAGCGCCCCGGCCGGCCCGCTTGCCAGATAGTCCTGGTAAAGAGACACGGCTTCATTATGGGCCTGCACCTGGGCACGCACATAGTCGGTCTCGAAAGTGTCGGCGTTCTGGCCGCTGAGCGTTTCGAACTTCTGGCGGTGTACATTGCCCATTTCGGTGGGCATGTCCCAGCCATCCTCGGCCGCTGCCTGCTGAAGCTGGTCGAGCGCCTTCTGGTGGTCCTCGATCATCATCTGGGCGAAATCGCGGACATCCGCCGATTGCACGCGGTCGAGCGCATTCTGGCTGGTCTCGACCTCAAAGAGATTGCCGCTGGCCGCAAGCGCGGTGAACATTGAGGGATCGGTCGCAGCCGCGCTTGCCTGCTCGGTCTGCTGGTTCTGGGGTGATGGCGTCTGTGCCATCGCGGCGGCGGGCAGGCTCAATATGGCCACGGTGGCCATCAGCGTTCTCGCGATCATGGCAGGTCCTCCTTGGACAATTTCGGATTACGCCCGGCTTGCGGGCTCCTTGGCCAATCCCGCCAGCGCCCAACCGTTCCGGGATTAACCGGAGTAACCCGCGGGGACGCAGGGCGGGTCGGGGAGGGAACAAGTCCGGCGGCCCGGGATTTTCCAGTCGCGGCGCGCCACCCGGGCCGCAACTGGATCGGAGGCAGGGACGAGGAGCCAATTCCATGGCATGGCTACAGGACAATGCGCAGGCCATCAGCGCCATTGCCAGCCTCGGGACCCTGGCGATCTGGAGCGTCTATCTCACCATTTTCTGGCGCGGCTATCGCCGTCAGCTCAAGCCCAAGCTCGTGATCAACCGGGGCGAGGGAGACGGGCTCGATGCCCATTGCCTGCTCACCAATATGAGCCAGCAGGCCATCCATATCCAGGGCGTCGAGGCGTCCGTGAGCTTCGGCGAACGCACGCTGACCACCTTCATCACCGACGCCGAAGACGTGCGCGCCGCCGGCAATCCCACGGGCTGGCGACGGCTGACTCGCCAGGGGCCGCTTGCTTCAGGCGCCATGGTGGACATGGGCACATTCGATTCCATTCTGGGCTATGTGGTCGCGCGCGAGCCCGACGCACCCCCGGACGGCGTGGATAATGCGACGGCCTGCAATGTGACGGTGCTGGCCATCTATGGCTCGGAGGATCTGCTGGTCGGGGCCACGCGTGACTTCGATCTCGCGAAAACCGACGAAGGCATACGGCTGCGACCGCGCTCGGTGGTAACCTGGCAGATCAAGCGGCGTTCTGAGCGCCGGCGCTATTCCCGTGGTCTGGCCAAGGACATCTAATCCGCCTTGCGGTCCTTGCGGCGGTAGTCGGGCTTGGGCGGCGCATCGCCGTCATGGATGGCGGGATTGGGTCCCAGGTCGATCTTTGACGGGTGTGCGCCGCCGGGATGGGGCGCTCGGTCCACATACTCCTCGTTGGACGGGTGCGGATCGTGAGGCTGCTTGGGCGTATCGGCCATTGCTGTCTCCTCTGGCTTGGCGGTCAGGCGAAGAGCCGCGTCGAATAGGGGCGGTCGCTGCGGCGGCGGAAATAGACTTCGCGTTCGGGATTGACCTCGATGGCGAAGCCCGAACTGCGCAGCATCGCCTCGACGGCGGCGTTGTTGGGATGAATCAGTTTGTCGGGTCGCCTGCATAGCTGTGTTCGATGAAAATCCTGGTCGGTCCGCCCGATCAGTGGGGCGGTCGGGCGGCGCTGGACTGGCTCGGGCGCCTCGCCCGGTCGGGAAAACATGATCCGGCTGCAGAGGAACTGCTCCGCATGCCGGCGGCGATCGATCGCATCGATGGGGCGGCCGGGCTCCGGCTCTAGCCCCTATAGTGCCGGAAATAGTCGCTGCGGTTGATCACCGGCTTCTGCAGCCCGCCATTATTGGGAATTGGGTGGCTCTCAGAAGAGGCGGGGATGGGTGCCTCGCCATAGGGCGTTTCATCTCTCCGCCGCTCGAGCTCGCGGGCGGCCAGCGCCACGATCTCGTCCGGGTCGCTCGACACCAGTGCCGCAGCCTTGGTGGGCGGCATGTCGAACTCGGTGGCGAGAAATTCCACATCCTTGTCCTTGTTCATTTCGATCTCCGTTTCCTGTCGGGACAATTGAAACGGCCAAGCGACCTCCCCGGTTCAGTCGTCCCGGCGGACAAATGGGTAAGGCCCGCTACATGATGGGGTTCGCCGTGACGACCCTCCTATTCGTCCGGCTTGTGGTCGGGCTTGCCCTTGCGGCTGGTCGAGGCCATTTCCTCGAGCTCCTTTTCGCTCATGGACTCGTACATCGAGCGGGAGGCGCCTTCGAGATCGGTGACCTTGGTGTCGCCCCGCTTGGCCGAAAGCGCCGCGCCTGCGGCCATCTGCTGGGATTTCGATTTTGCCGGCATCTTTTTCTCCTTTCTATTCCGCGATCTTGCCGCCCGTGGTGGCGGCCCGGGCGTCCTGCCGGATGCCCGGATTGTTGAGGAGCCCGTAGACCAGCGCCCCGATCGCCGCCAGGATCAGCACGCCCCCCGCATAGGGGTCGCCGGCTAGGACGACGAAATACAGCCCCGCCAGCAGGATCGCGATGTGGATAACGAACCACTTCAGGAGATTCATGAAGCCGTTATAGGTGCGCACATGGGCCGGGTAATCCATCCCGGGCGCCTCCACGGGTCCCGGCGGGATCAGCGGGTCGGGGCTTTTCTGTTGCTCGCTCATGGATACCTCCTGCCCCCAAATGCGCGGGCGTGGTGCCTGCGTTGCGCGATCGGCGCTGCGCTTGCCCTGGGTTAAGCCGGGGCCGCGACTATCCGGCGTTAGGGACGGGAGCCAAGTGCGGGGCCGCAGGTTAGGTGCGGTGAGAGCAACGGAGAAACCATGACCTCACCATTCGATCTCTACGTCACCGGGCTCAGGAACGCCCACGCCATGGAGAACCAGGCCCTGGCCATCATGCGGCCGCAGGTGGACCGCATCGAGAACTATCCCGAGGTGGCGGACCGGCTGCAATTGCATATCGATGAGACCGAAGAGCAGATCGCCCGTCTCGAGCAATTGCTGGACGCCTGCGGCTCGGACCCGTCCGGGATCAAGGACACCATGCTGGGCCTCGGAGGCAGCATGGCGGCCATCGGCCACACGGTTGCACCCGACGAGATCGTCAAGAACAGCTTCGCCAATTTCGCCTTCGAGCATTACGAGATCGCCGCCTATATGTCGCTCATGGCGCTGGCGGACGAAGGTGGCGTGGAGGAGGCGGCCGACCTTCTCTCGCGCAACCTCGAGGAAGAAATCGCCATGGCCGAGTGGCTGGAGAACCAGATCGAGCCGCTGACGATGCGCTTCGCCCGGCTCAGTGCCGGCGGCGAAGACGCCAAGAAATAACCTGCAGGTCCGAGACCATGGCCCATAAGCAAGAGCCGGGGAAAGACAACCGGCCGGAAGTGGACCGGGTGATCACTGAGCACGCCCAGGACCCGCTCGAGCGGGCGGTTCTGGGCACTAATCCCCATGGCTCGATGCTCCGGATCGCGGCCTTCGTGCTGCTGTTCATCGTGCTGGGGGGCGGGTTGTTCTTCTACCTGGGCATGTAATCGCTACTGGCCGCCGGGTTGGCGAGGGACGGCGCGCGGCCCTATGATCTGCGTCCGTTCGGGCAACCATGCGATCCGGGCGACGTTGTGCGCGTTGATGGGAACAGTTTCAGGGACGGGAACCGATGAACCTCGCGGGAAAGCGCATTCTTGTGGTTGAAGACGACTTTGCCGTGGCCGACGAGCTCTGCCGGGATCTGCGCAAGGAGGGCGCGGTGGTTCTGGGGCCGGCCCCCACTCCGTTTTACGCGCTGCAGCTGCTCGGCCGCCGAAATGTCGACAGCGCGGTCCTCGATGTGCGTCTGCACGGCCAGACGGTGTTCGGACTGGCGGATGAATTGTGCCGCCGCGGTACGCCGATCCTGTTTGCCACCGCCGAGGGGGAGGAAACCTTCCCAGAACGTCACCGTGATCGGCCCCGGCTGAAAAAACCCTACCGGCGCGAGGAACTGTTCGAAAAGCTGCAGGATATCCAGGCATTACCCGCGCACCCGGAAGTGCAGTCGGCGGCGCCCGCATCCCGACAGAACCCGCTTCCCGCGGGGGACGTGCAGACGCGCATGATGCGCGCCATCTCGGCCGCTATGCGTTTGAATGCACGGGCCGTTCGCGGCGGGCAGCATCGATGAGATAGGTCGGGGAGAAATCCGCCAGGTCCCGCATGCCGCCATGGTCTAGGGCCACATGAGTGCCGTTGGTGTGCAGCAGGCCACGGCGGCGCAATTCCTGCAGGGTGCGGTTCACATGGACCGCCGACAGGCCGAGATATTTGCCCATTTCGGACTGGGTGAGATGCAGCAGGTATTGGGACTGGCTGGAAAGGCCCATCCGCCGCAGCCGATATTCCAGCTCACACAGGAAATGAGCGGTGCGCACCAGCGCCGTTCTCTTGCTCACCGACAGCAGCAATTCTTCAGCGGTCGCGGCCTCCACTGCCATGTGCGAGAGCAGCGTCGCCAGCACCTCCGTACGCTCCTCGGCCAGCGTCAGGAAGTCGTCCAGCGAAATGTGCATGAGTGAGCACGTCGTGATGGCGCGCAGTTCCGTCGTGGGCGGCGCGCCGTTCAGGAAGGTGTACCAGCAGGGATCTCCAGGCAGGACCACTGCCGTCAATTGCCCCTCGCTGATTGCATCGGTACGTTGGCGTACTGCAAAGCCGCTCGCCAGCAGGGCGAAGCCGTCCTGCGGAGGAATGCGCCCCCGCGCGTTGATCACTGTGCGCCGCCAGGGCAGTTTCGCCAGTGCCTCCATGTCGCCATTCGCCAAGAGACCAGAGCGCCACATGCGCCTGAAAATCCGAGGCCCTTCGTTGACGGTCTGGTGGTCAAGGCCGACTGCAATGCTGGTCATGGTTTTCCTCCCGTCTTCTGAAGAAACACATTAGCCCCCAAATCGGGGGCAAGTTTGGCACAACCCAAATCAATTCGATAACCTGGGTTATTGCTGCGGGTTGGTCGGCAGAGCGATTGTGAACGCCATTAACCTATGTGAATTCCGGCGCGTCGGCATCTTACTAGGGTGCTGCCAACGCATCAGAATCACGGTCTCCCGTTGCACAAGACTTCCAGCTTCACGACGGCAGCCCCAACGCCAGTTTCGTGGTATTCCCGGACCCGCCACCAACGTGGCCTATATCGGCTTTCGGGTCAGTTCGTCCCCTTGGTCCCGAACGGATGAACGATCGCACCGCTCCGGCGGCGCCGGGTGCTGACGCCTGGCTTCGTCGGCTTTCACACGTATCTGTCCTTTCGGCCGCGGCGCAGGCCACGGCCCAGCGTGCATTCAGCGCCATAAGGCGGGCGCCAACGCGAGACCATCTGGTGCGCGACGGCATAAGGGAAAGCGCGGTAAAGGTGCTGATTGCCGGCTTTGCCTGCCGATATAAATATCTCCCGGCCGGCCGGCGGCAGATTACTGCATTCATTCTGCCCGGTGACATCTGCGACTTCGGATTCCTTTCAGGCAGTCCGGCCGCCCAGGACGTGGTGGCGCTGGCCCCGAGCCTGGTCGCGTCGATCGAGCTGGATCGTTTGGCCGTCATGGTGGAGGAGCAGCCCGACATCATGACCGCTATCCTGCGCTGCGCCGCGATTGAGCAGAGCGCAACGCAGGAATTGCTGGTCAGCCTTGGCGCGCGCAATGCGCTGCAGCGGGTCGCCCATCTGCTGTGCGAACTGCATTTCCGCATGGGGCTCGCTGGCCTCGTCCGGTCTGGTGATACGTTCGAGCTTCCGCTGACGCAGGCGGAACTGGGCGAGGCGCTGGGCCTGTCCACGGTGCATGTGAACCGCACCGTTCAGTCGCTGCGCAAGATGGAGCTGGCCGTGTGGCGCGACCGGCTTATCACCCTGCCGGATCTGCCCCGACTCGCCGCCCTATGCGCCTTCGAGCCCGCCTATCTGAAGGTTCAGGAATAGCGTGGGTCAGCGATCGGCATTGCGAAGGGTCCGAAGAACCAGTTCCCGTACCGTGTCGGATGCATCGCCATCGGTGAGCCGGGCGTGCCACTCCCTTCCTTCGGACATGATGAAGATCAGTCCGTTCTCGATGAAGTAGTTGACCTGGTGCTCCCGGCCGCCATGCTCGAGGACAAGGCTCTGCACCAGATTTTCCCGTTCAACCGGCGTCCGCATCACCTGCCACCTGTTGTCCCATGGTGACCCCCGACCACGCCACTTTCTCGCAGCGTCATCGAGTTGGGACAACGTCGCCCGGGGTCATCTTCAGAACGCCCCCGACCGCGTCCGTGTTTCCGCGCTTAACATGTGATGCAACCAGCCCAGGCACCGCACATGAACGGCGTCAGGACCGCCGGGCATTGCCCGAAAAAGGCGCCCGGTCCGGGTCGGGAAGTTCGCCTTCGGCAAGAGGCCGTCCCTTTGGGCCGCGCGTCTCCTCGGATTCGGGAAGGGCATCCTCGACATCGCCCTGCGGGTGGGCGTCGCCCCGCGCAAACTCGCGCTGCCACTGCCCCTCGGCGTCCTGGTAGAGAATATGCTCGTCCGTGCCGGACAGGCTCTGGCGCCGCGCTGCGCTCTCGGCAGCCTCGTGGGCGGCCTTATGCGTGCCGAAGGTTTCCGAATAGACGTCGCCGACCTTGTAGGCGAACCCGCCATTATGCTCGACGACCTGGTAGGTGATCCGGGCCATTGTTCTCCCCTTGGACCTGAGTTGCGCTTGAGGGGACGGACCCCGGCTTCCGGTGCGGAACGCATCGGGTCACCTCGGGTTGCGTGCCACCCGCAGGGCTCACTTCACCGCCGAAAGCGGGTCGCAACCAGGTTCAAAGACAAATCGCGTTCGAAACAGCAGGCGGTCGGCATCGTCCCTGACCGCAATGGAGATATCGAGGCTTCCATCCCGGGGAATCTCTTCGGCCGCGATTTCGGCCAAAGCCAAAACCGCTTCACGATGCGCCGAGGCCGCGATCGGCAGGTCCTGGCCATCGTCGTCGGCCTGCATGTCACCGTTTCTGTCCAGGTCAAAGAAGAAGATTGGCATGAGCACCTCCGCTTGGGCGGGAAATCGCCAGTTGCGGCGGCGTTCCCCGATACGTCAGGGGTTATGAGCGTCACCCGGATTACGGCGT